>CALBMH010000082.1 GCA_937896365.1 uncultured Alphaproteobacteria bacterium | reverse complement strand
CTCAACCTCACCCTCCACAATACTACCAAAAAACTTAATAAATCGTTAAAGTAAAGAGGGAATTCATTGAAACTTACACTAAAAGGATCTTCTTAAACTCCACAACATACAGGCTCGCACCCCCCACGAGCAACCCGTCCACAGACGAGAGAGAGAGGATACTCCCCGCGTTGTCAGACCTCACAGACCCACCGTAAAGGACTCTCACCGTATCGCTGTGAATAAAACCCTTAATCGCTGTATGCATTGCAGCAATATCATCGAGTGTAGGCATCACCCCTGTACCAATGGCCCAAAGAGGTTCGTAGGCTATACAATAGCTTGGTTCTGCCCCCCGCATTATAACCTCAAGCTGTTTGAGAACAAATGTCTCCTGTTTTCCTTGGTTGCGCGCATCAAGGGACTCTCCCACACAGATAACAGGGATTAGATGATTGCGTTGTGCCGCAAGCACTTTTTTATGGATAAGATCATCGTCTTCGAAACTGCGCCTCTCACTATGCCCCACAATCACATAGTCACAATGCATATGGGAGAGAAGTTTCGGACTCGTAAAACCTGTATACGCCCCCTTATCTTCAAAATGGCAATCCTGGCAACCCACTTTAACATCGGTACGAGACAGGCACTTTATCGCGTCACTCACAAGGAGAGGCTGGACACACAGCACAACTTCGTGTTGGATGGCTTCATCGAGCTCTTGAATAAGGTTTTTAATCCATGCGTCCACACTCTCAAAATCGCCATGCATTTTCCAATTAGCGATAATGAGCTTTTTGACTCTGCGTATTGATGCCATAGAAAAATTTGCAAAAGCACACTGATTTTTCTAGAGTAGTAGATAATTCTAACGATAACTAGTCTTTATATCCATGCTTCAAACGATGCGTTCCCATGCGGGCAGTTGGCTTATTAAATTTATGCTTGCAGCAATTGTTGCCAGCTTTGCCCTTTGGGGGATTACGGATATTATTCGAGGTTATAGCCAAAGTCGTCCTATTGCATCAGTAGGTAAGCAGATGATAAGCGTCGAAGAATTTGGTCATACCTATAAAAACGCCATAGCAAATATGCAGCGGATTGCTAAATCACCCCTAACGCCAGAACAACTGAAAGAAATTGGGTTTCCCAATCAAGTGCTCGAAAATCTCATCGACAAGGCTGTTGTTGAACAAGAAATGCACAGCGCAGGAATTGTCGTATCTGATAAGACTGTAAAGCAAGAAATCCATGCTATTCCTGCTTTCTTGACACAGCAGGGACATTTCGATCGTGCAACGTTCGAGCAAATTCTTGGGTCCCAAGGCATGAACGAAGGACGTTTTTTAAAAGAAGTACGCGACGAACTTCAACAGCATCAATTCGTCGACGGACTGACCAGTGGTCTTGATCTTTCTGATGAGTATGCACGTCTTCTTTTCCAAGCGCTTGAGCAACCAATTCAATTCGTGACTGTAGATATTCCTTTTAAGAAGATGACACTGCCCAAAATAATAAGAAACGAAGACGTCAAGCTCTTCTATAGTGCAAATAAAGAGCAGTTTCGCCTTCCCGAACTTCGCACTTTAACACTTGTATGCTTTGACCGCGAAGCCCTTAAAAAAAATATAACAATCCCAGCAGAGGAAATGAGAGAAGAGTATGAACGCCGCCAGCAAGACTTCTCCACACCCGAAAAGCGTCATGTCGAAGCAATTACAGTGACATCCAGTGACACAGCAAAGAAAATTTTTGATATGTACAAGGCTGGCAAACCTCTCAAAACCATTGCCCGTGAAGTGAAGGGGGTTTATAAGGATCTGGGAATTATTACCAAGGCTGAGATGAACACCACAGTTACTGCCAGTGGATGGAAAACTGCTGCAGAAGTTCACAGTAATGAGGTATTTTCCCTTGATACGGGTGTGACGTCTAAAGCGTTGGCTATTGAACCTGTTCACAATGGCCCAGCTTACCAAAGCCATGTTGTGTACGTTGTCAGTAAAATTGTTCCGGGATCACAAAAATCCCTGAATGAAGCTGAAGCTGCCATAGAATCCGCTCTTAAGGACGAGCGCTTTAATGGTTATTTTGAATCCCTCCAAAACCAGGTAGAGGATGCTTTGGCCAGCGGAGAGAAAATTCAAGAGGTAGCCCATAAATATGGCCTTATAATTGAAAACCTTAAGGGGATTGATAAATTTGGTCGAGATATCGATGGAAATAAAGCTCTTAATGAGGATATTCGCAAAGAGACTCTCGCGTATGCTTTTTCGAATAACCAAGGATCTGAAAGTGGCGTCATTTTGGCACGGGCTGCAGGGAAGGAATCTTCGCTCGTGGGCGTTATCGTCCGCGTTGATGCGGTTCAAGCCTCCTACATTCCAAAATTTGAAGAAGTCCAGGTAAAAGTAACGGAAGCTTATAAAGCGGATTTGCAGAACAAAGCCGCTTCAACCATGGCAAGGGATATTGTAAAAAATGCACGGTCTGTTGATGATCTCAAAAAGCAAGCTGCAACGCATAAAGTGACTTTAGCGAATTTGCCAGCTATCAGCCGCTCGAACGTCAATGAAAACATTTCCTTACGAGAAGAGATGATGGCAGAAACAATTGAGCGTATGTTTGCCCTGCCTGAGGGAGAGGCTCTCATCGCTCCAACGAAGAATGGTTTCAAAGTCATCATGTTCCAAAGTAAACTAACTTACGCCTTCAATAACGAGAGATTTGAAAAGTTCAAATCGTCTGTAAAACAGATGACCGTAAAGGATTTTCAACAATCATATAGAAGTTACTTGCGTCACACCCTATACCCTGTAACAATTAATCCGTCGCAAGTTGAGCTCGTGGTTGGACGTAGTTAGTCATGGAAGCCCTTATCTATGCTGAATCTATATGGAGAGAGGAAGTGAACTAGCCGTTTGCCGTGCATCCTGTCGCGCATGACGAACAAATCAAAGTAGCCCACCCTCACGTCGTTGTGTTAACCTTCCCTCACGAGGCTAGTAAATCACTTTACTAATGTGATCGAAATTGATCGTCGCGTTACCTGCCTTGATAGAACCTGACACACCCCCTGCAATGTTCATCACATCCTGCTGCGTGAACGTATTAACGGTCGTATTCGCACCTGTGGAAAGATGGATAAGAACACTCGATTGATTAAATCCTGACAGGTCAATCCAATTGTCTCCGTTGCCACCTTTAACAGTATAAATGTTCGTAAGGGCCGTATTAACGTCAGATCTGAAGGAAAAAATATCACTCCCATTGTCCCCCATTAACACTTGGTTACCATTGCCAGCAACAAGGGTATCATCCCCATTTTTCGCATTGATTGTTTTGTTACCATCGCCTGCATGGATAAGGTCCGCTTTGTTTGAAGCATTAAAGTTAAGATTTACATCCTTACCAAAATAGGCAGAGCCTTTGGCTGTTGCTATCGTATCAACGGCTGTCAATGACACAGTCGCAGGGACTGGATCCGTCGAATCAACAAGACCAAGGCTCGTATTCGATCCTCCAAGGCCGCCGTCAGTAAAATGTATTTTATTGATATGATCAAAGGTAATTGTGTAGAGACCATTTTCTCCTGCGCTTGATGATCCTGTTAAGTTGACAAGAGCTACACCACTTTTCATAGTGGAAAGATTGACGTCATTCCCCATGATCTCAGAAGCCGTGACCATATGCCCATCATCAAGACGGATAGACCAGCCATACCCACGGAGCTCTAGAATATTTACATCCCCCGAGGTTTTCGTTCCATGGACAAGATCATGACCCCCCTCAAGGAAGACGTTACGGCTACTATGACTATGATGGGAGCCACACTCACCACAATCGTTAGCATTTTGTGCAAGAGTCCCATTCGTAGGGTTACTAAAAAGGCGAGAATCACCAATAAATACATTTGTCTGTACCCCCAAAACATCGGGCGTATGAAAAGCAGCCATAACATCAGACTGCGTCCCACCCGATATGTACTGGGTTGTTGCCAATGTTTTCAACGTGCCAGGACCACAGGGATTATCGACATCAACAAGCACGAGCCCGCTTGGAGCGCCATTATTCTTTGCGCTCGATAGAATGATATCCCGTCCCTTTTCGCCATGAATATCCACAGTGTCCTTCGACTCATTCATAACAATGATAGTGTCATTTCCCTTGCCGCCATAAATGCTTTTATTATCAGGATTTATCGATGTCAGACCATTCAGTGTAAAGAGATTTCCGTTGATCGTCATCTGATCGTTCCCAGAGGTTCCAAATACTGCCATAACAGCCTCCATCATTTTTAAAAGTGATATTTTAGATGTACACAAAATGGAAAGTAGATCTATTTTGAAATAAATCAATACATTATTCAATTTTTTATTATTTTTATTATATATTCATGCAAAACAAGAGAAACCCAAGCCTTCTCAACAAAAGAGAAATTCAAGAGATAAGCAACGCCTAAACTCCCGTTCAAAGCCTTAGCCTAAAACCCTTGGATGATGAGATGAGGCTGGCTCACCGTAGTTACACCTATGCCAAATGCTCCAAAACATAGGGCAAAATGCCCCCCGCTTGGAAATAATTTACCTCGTCAAAGGTGTTTATCGCTAAGAGTAAAGGTATCTCCTGTGAGGTACCATCAGCATAGTGAATCACCATCATCACAGTCATACCAGGACGAAGAGGCGTCTTAAGCCCCAAGAGGTGTAGGATCTCATCCCCCTTAAGATGAAGTGATTTGCGTGTCACTTCTTTGGGCAGTAATAGGGGTAGCACCCCCATGCCCACGAGATTGGATCGATGAATGCGCTCAAAGCTTTCTGCAATTACCGCTTTTATGCCAAGCAAACGCGTTCCCTTCGCTGCCCAATCCCGCGATGAGCCTGTTCCATACTCTTTACCTGCAATCACAACAAGAGGTACTTTTTCTTGAGCATAGGTTGCAGCAGCCTCGTAAATCGTCATTTGTTCTCCCGATGGATAATGTTTTGTAAACCCTCCTGTGACAGCATCCAGCATTTCATTTTGAATACGGATATTCGCAAACGTCCCACGGATCATAATATCATGGTTACCCCGACGTGCTCCGTAAGCATTAAAATCACTTGGTGCAACACCACGCTCTTGCAAATAATGCCCGGCAGGGCTTTCCTTCTTAATATTTCCTGCGGGCGAAATATGGTCAGTTGTAATGCTATCACCAAGAAGAGCAAGAATACGCGCTCCCTTCATATCCTGTATATCAAAATCTGTTGCCTCAAAATAAGGAGGGTGCTTCACGTAAGTGCTTTGTGTATCCCACTCATACGTGACTGTTGGCTCTGTTGCGAGGGACTGCCAGACACTATCTCCTTCAAAGACAGAAGCATACTGACGCTTATACATTTCAGGTGTCATGTGCGACGCAAGTGCGTCTGCGATTTCTTTATTCGTAGGCCATATGTCTTTGAGATAAACAGGGTTGCCTAATTGATCTTCGCCAATCGGATCCTTCGTCAGATCCTTAAGCATTGTTCCAACAAGAGCGTAGGCGACAACAAGGGGTGGAGAGGTAAGATAGTTCGCTTTTACATGGGGATTTACGCGCCCTTCGAAGTTACGGTTGCCAGAGAGAACAGCTGTGACTGTCAGATCATTCTCTTCAATAACCTTCGTAATGTTTTCTTTTAAGGGACCAGAATTACCAATACAGGTCGTGCATCCATAGCCCACCAAATAGAATCCTAGAGCTTCTAAATCGCTCAGAAGATCTGCATTTTTAAGATAGTCGATCACTACCTTTGACCCAGGAGCCAAGGATGTCTTCACCCAAGGTTTGGCTTTGAGCCCTTTCCCACGTGCTTTTCGCGCAAGAAGACCAGCAGCCATGAGCACAGAAGGGTTCGATGTATTTGTACAACTTGTAATCGCTGCAATAACGATATCACCTGAGGTGAGCTCATACGTTTCACTCTGAACCTGATGACTTTGGATAGACTCTTTAATAGCTGCTTCACATGAAGCTCTGGCATCCTCAAGGAATATCTTATCTTGGGGGCGTTTGGGTCCCGCAATCGATGGCTTGATGCTTGATAAGTCAAGATGAACAGTGTCTGCATAATCGGGCTCACACAATGCGTCACGCCATAAGGACTGTTCCTTGGCATAGGCTTCTACAAGAGCGACGTCGAGATCAGAGCGGCCTGTAAAACGAAGGTAATCAAGAGTTTCACGATCGATTGGGAAAAACCCGCATGTTGCCCCATACTCGGGAGCCATATTCGCCACCGTAGCACGATCCGCAAGACTGAGGTGATCAAGACCTTCACCAAAAAATTCAACGAACTTACCCACAACACCTTTTGCTCGCAGGATATGCGTTACCATAAGAACAAGATCTGTTGCTGTCACACCTTCTTTAAGTTTTCCCGTCACTTTGAAACCAACCACTTCTGGAATAAGCATCGAGACAGGTTGACCAAGCATGGCGGCTTCTGCTTCAATTCCTCCGACTCCCCAACCAAGGATTGCGAGTCCATTCACCATGGTCGTATGGCTGTCGGTCCCCACAAGGGTATCGGGATAAACCAAGACGGAGCCATCATTTTGCTTGTGTTGGAAAACAACTTTAGAAAGATATTCAAGATTAACCTGATGACAGATGCCCGTTCCAGGAGGAACAACGCGGAAATTTTCGAACGCCTTTTGTCCCCAGTTAAGAAAGCGGTAGCGCTCTCTGTTACGATCATATTCAGCCTTGACGTTCTTGGAAAAAGCATCCTTTGTACCGTAGTAATCAACAATCACGGAGTGGTCAATAACAAGATCCACAGGAATTAAAGGGTTAACCCTCGTTGCATCTTTCCCCTTTTTTTGCATAGCATCACGCATAGCTGCCAGATCCACAATTGCTGGCACACCTGTAAAATCCTGCATCAGCACACGTGCTGGATTAAAACTCATGTCCACATTGTCTTTGTACGAATGGATGGTTGTTAATGCTTTCACGACAGTTTCAGGGGCTTTGTAACGCAGTGCATTTTCAAGCAAAATCTTTTGTGTAAAGGGGAGCTTGCGGAGATTGACTCCTGGATACTTTCGCTCGAGAGACTTAAGCGGGACGTAGTGGAATGTTTGACTT
Source organism: uncultured Alphaproteobacteria bacterium (assembly GCA_937896365.1). Classification (GTDB taxonomy): domain Bacteria; phylum Pseudomonadota; class Alphaproteobacteria; order Paracaedibacterales; family JAKBAR01; genus JAKBAR01. Next base: position 19,519 of record CALBMH010000082.1, on the reverse strand, counting down.
TGAGTGAAAAGTGTCGCGTGAGTCATAGAATCCGTAAGCTAAAATTTTTGCTAAAATTTAGTTTAACTGATTTTGAGTGTTTGCCAAGAAGGGAATAAAAAATCTCCCGAACACAGCAAGGGCTCGGGAGATCATAAATGAATAGTAAACGGATCTAAGAGTCTTTCTTATTTTATACTGAGCGTATCAATACTCGAAGTAAGCGAGTCAATTTTTTTATTGATCAGAGAAACATCTAACCGTGTCGCTGGTTCACAATTAAGCAGGTAGGTAACTGTCTTCCCACCATCATTTGTAACACCATCATACGAAACCTTCTTATCTTTTGCTGAAAATGAAGACGATCCACCATCCCTGTAACGTTCCGCCTCACCGATACCTTGAACAAACTTCTTAGATTCTGGATCAGCAAAGTAAAACCTATAGTCTCCTTTTCCCCCGCAGCACTCCGCGTCATAGTGATAACCAAATAAGCCAATACCATGCCTATTGTATACGATTGTATCTGCCTTAAACGAAGGAAGAATAGCTGTCTTAGCTACCGTGTCAGCCAAAATGGCTGTAACATTCTCAGGATTTGAGAAAAACGCTGAGTCAGGTTTCTTGAAGAAGAGATTATTGGAAGATGAATGCTCTATCACTAGTTTTGACAACTTAAGTAAGAATCTTATCGTAGTAAAATGAGGCTGCTTCATTTGTTTTGCGATCAATTTCACTAACCTCAATCAACCCTTTATCATTAATATGAGACACTAATATGAGACACTTTTGAAGCTAAAGACTTGATAGTGACATCAGCATCCTTGAAATGCGCTGAAACCCTCCCCTCAATACCAGATGCAGGCAATTTGAAGAAGGATGAACTATCAGAACAAGGCTCCACAACGATCCTACCTTTATCTGCTTGAACGCTAACGTTAACGGCACCAGTTCCCTCAAAAACCCCAACTGTGTACGCCAAGAGACTTATCTACTGCCGGAAGGATGTACGTTTTTATAAGTTTGTTTGTAGAAAGGGTGGTACCATATCCATACAGACCACTCGTCATCGTCGAAGCCATGCTAAGGCTTATAAGACTCGCGGTTGCCACAAGCAGTGCTAAAATATGTTTTTTATGGCTTTTCCTTCTCATGACATTTTACAATGAGACTGGATCTAAAACTTTGATTCAAAAACATCAAGAGGAAAAAATAAAACAAAAATGTTGACTCTTGTTCTTTTTTGGCTATACTGATTATGGGTTTTTAGTTATCAAAGCGACATAGGCCTGTTTGTTTTTAGTATCTTATGTGTGTCTTTGCGCAATCCACCGTAATTTTCACTAGAATTAAGACAGACGGCGTTGGCTGCAATAAGCCAGCAAGGTTTTTTGAGTAATGAAACTCGAGTGACTGTGTTACAGTCTTAACATACTGAGTCTTAAGGAGAAAGAAAGTGGCAACGGGAATTGTCAAATGGTTTAACCCCACGAAAGGTTATGGTTTTATTCAACCGGAGCAAGGTGGAAGTGATGTGTTCGTTCATATTAGTGCACTGGAACGCGCAGAAATTTCGACACTTAATGAAGGTCAAAGGGTTAGCTTTGAGGTCGCGACCAATAAAGGTAAGGCATCAGCTGTTAATATCAAACTGGCTTAACCAACACTTTACAAAGCAATAACGCTTTTAAAGCATTTTTACCTAGATCATACGTGTGACCGTAGAGGCAAGCTGCAGACGATTCCATTCGGGTGGGCTTCCTCTTTTTTTTGTATAGAAAAAGATAAAATCACCATGGAAAATTTTAAATTACTCGGTTTACCTGAGTCACTTCTTCATTGTCTGGACCATTTGCAGTTCAAAACTCCTACCCCTATTCAAGCCGAAACAATTCCTCTTGCTTTAGAAGGTAAAGATATTTTGGGCTCTGCACAAACAGGGACAGGAAAAACGGCTGCGTTCGGTATCCCCCTTGTCTCTTACCTTCTTACCTCACCAACGGGCTCAGCCGTTGTCTTACTTCCAACGCGAGAGCTTGCAAGCCAGGTTCTTGAGATGTTGAAAAAACTTCTTGGCAGGAAATCTACGATAAAATCCGCTCTCCTTATTGGTGGTGAGCCTATGCCACGCCAACTGCGTGATCTTCAGGGGAAACCTCGCCTCATCGTCGGTACCCCTGGACGCGTCAATGATCATCTCCAACGTGGAACCCTAAGGCTCGACCATGCAAAGTTCTTTGTTCTTGATGAAACGGACCGTATGCTTGATATGGGATTCTCTGTGCAGCTGCAAAAAATTGTGAAGTTCCTCCCAGAAAAGCGTCAAACACTCATGTTCTCAGCAACTATGGCAGACAATATTGTAAAAATGGCGCAAAGCTACCTTAAGAACCCCGTACGTATCAGTGTAGGATCAACGACAGCTCCTATTGATAAAATTAAACAAGTCGTTGTCAACACAAGCGAAGCCGAGAAATATGACCTGCTTGAAAAGCAGTTACAACTTGTTGAAGGCTCCTTTGTTGTTTTTGTTAAGACGAAGTTTGCAACAGAAAAACTAGCAAAAAAGCTCAAGACCGACGGCTATACGGCAGACGCTATCAACGGTGATTTACGACAGAATAAACGTGATAATGTCATAAAACACTTCCGCGAAGGTAAAAACCGCATCCTCGTTGCAACAGATATTGCTGCACGGGGTCTGGACATCCCCCATATCGAGTGTGTTGTCAACTATGATCTCCCCCAATGCCCTGAAGATTATATCCATCGTATTGGACGAACGGGACGTGCCGGTGCTGAGGGAACGGCTGTTAATCTCATTACGTCAAGTGATCGGAGTCGTTGGAAAGATATTTGCAGGCTTATCAATCATGGAGGAGCGAATGATTTAGCACCCCCACGTGCCACTGCCAACAAAAGATATGACAGTGGTGGAAAAACAAGCCGCACAGGTTATTCTAGGAGCGTGAAAGGCAAACCTCATCCAAAATCCCATCGTGGTGGTAACCTGGGTGCTGATGAGGGTCGTAGTCGAAGAAACGACGCAGCACCCTCACCTCAAGAGTTTTTACGGTAAAACGATATATCAAGAAGTATGTTCTTGAGAATTTTCTTCTTGCTTTTCAAAACTGAAGTCGATAAATAGGTAAGGTGTGCACTGGGGTCATAGCTCAGCTGGGAGAGCGCTACAATGGCATTGTAGAGGTCGGGGGTTCGATCCCCCCTGGCTCCACCAGGTCTTCTGCAGTGGCATTGGCCTGGGCCTTCAATTTTGGTATACAATATTTTCATGCGCAGTCGACTTCCTCCCTCCCCTGCAGTCGTATCTCCAGGGATAAACTATGTTGCCTTTTCCGTTCTTTTGGATCCCCTTAAGAAACATAAAGGGAGGCTTTTTGCGGCTCTCCTCACCCTTTTCCTGACGGCTTTTGTGGTTCTCGCAGCAGGGTGGGGAATTCGTCAATTTATTGATGATGGGCTTATTACAGGGGATCGTCATAAGCTTGACTGGGCTCTTCTTATTCTTACAACGACGACGATCCTTATAGCTTTTTGCAGTTACTTACGTAGTTATCTTGTTTCATGGTTGGGGGAAGCTGTTATTGGTTCGCTTCGCCGAAAAGTCTTTGAGCATCTGATTTATATGGACGTAAGTTTCTTCGATGAAAATAGACCGGGTGAGCTGACAGCTCGCCTTACAACCGATACCAACCTCATGCAAATTATTGTTGGAGCGAGCTTTTCTGTGGCTATGCGTAACTTTTTGCTCATGATTGGGGGAATCATTATGATGTTTATGACGTCTCCCAAGCTGACGTTTTACACTCTTATTCTCATTCCGTTTATTTTGATTCCCCTTTTGACTTTTGGTCATAAAATTCGTTTTTACTCCAAGGAAAATCAGCGTTCTTTAGCTCATATTAGTGGTTATTTTGAAGAGACGTTCAGCCATATCAAAACGGTTCAAGGGTATACCCGTGAGGAAAGGGAAATAAACTACCTAGCAGGTCTCAGTAAAGAATCCTTTCAAATCACTGTGAAACGCATCCTTGCACGTTCTACCCTTGTCTGTCTTGTTATGTTGTTGGCTTTTTGTGGTGTGAGTTTTGTATTATGGTGTGGTGGCCAAGATGTAATGGATGGTACGCTTAGCCCTGGGCAGCTCTCCGCTTTTTTATTTTATGCTGTGTTGGCTGCAAGCTCAGCCGGTTCGTTTAGTGAGTTGTATGGTGATTTGCAGCGTGCGGCGGGGGCTGCAGAGCGGCTTCTCTCCCTTCTCTCTCTTCCCAAGCGTCTTGAAGGCCTAAGAGCCTTGCCTCCTCAAAAACGTGGGATCATCGCTATTCATAATGTGACCTTTGCTTACCCTACGCATCCTAAGAAGCCTGTGGTTGAAAATTTTACATTATCCGTGGCACCCGGTGAAAAAATAGCTCTTGTCGGTTTATCAGGTTCTGGAAAAAGCACGATTTTTTCCATGCTCATGCGTTTTTATATCCCTCAATCGGGCTCTATTTTTATTGAGGGGACGAATCTGAAAGAGCTCCGCTCTGAGGATATTCGCTCATATTTTTCCATGGTAAGCCATGATGCACCTCTCTTTACAGCATCCCTCTACGATAATATTCTCTACGGAAACCCCCAATCAACACCGGAAGACATCCATCATGCGATTGAGTGCGCCCGTCTTCATGATGTGATTGAAAAGCTTCCCCACGGCGCCCATACTCCTGTAGGGACAAAGGGTGCACGACTTTCCACAGGTCAACGTCAACGTGTTGCTTTGGCACGCGCCATCTTGCGTAACCCCACAGTACTTTTGCTTGATGAAGCAACCAATGCTTTGGATGCTGAAAACGAAATGCTTATACAAGAAAGCATCTATGACTTTATGAGCAAGCGCACTACACTTGTTATTGCCCATACACTGACAACTGTTTTGAAATGTGATCGCATTGTTGTTATGCGTGATGGAAAGATCGAAGACGTTGGTACCCATGCAGAATTGATTGGGAAAGAGGGGAGCTACAGACGCTTTACCCAACTACAGCTTCATCCACAAGCTGAAAAATTGAAACAAAGAGCCAGCATACTTTAAGGCTGTTTCTATATAATGTGGGGGCTGACTTTTACGCTGCTGCAGCTTCTGGTTCTCCTGATGTAAGCGCATCAATTAGCTCATCAACGACGTTATCTTGTTCGAGCTCTTGGGTTGTAAGATCGTTAGGAACAGCATTCCATTGACCTGTGGGGAAGTTTGTTGTTATGGCAGTCTCAATAAGCGCATCGATGTTCGTATCCTCATCACCATGGTCATAACTCCGTGCCAGTCCCCCTACGTAAGCTTCCCATACACGGGCAGGCATACGACCACCTACCGATTTCTTAACCATAGGGGAATTATCGTCATTTCCAATCCAAACGCCTGTCACAAGTTTGTCGGTGTACCCAATAAACCAAGCGTCCTTATCGGCATTGCTACCGCTTTTTCCACCCACTGCTGATTTTGCAGCACGTCCTGTTCCTATTTTAACAACAGCATGAAGCATGTCGCGAATACACACCAAATGATCCTTCTCAACAACACGAACGGGTTGACCCAGTTCACGGCGGTAAAGTACTTTTCCATCCTTACTTTTGATTTCCGCGATACCATAGGGCCATACAGCAAACCCGTGATAAGCAAATGTAGCAAAAGAAGCTGTTAGCTGAAGAAGGGTAACATCCATAGATCCCAAGGTAATACTCAGGTTAGGTGTCATCTTGCTTGTGATGCCCAAGCGATTAGCAACCTCGATAATTTTATGTGGACCAACAGCAAGACCAACACGCACAGTAACGGGATTGACAGAGTGAGCAAGACCTTCGCGCAATGTAATTTCGCCTCGTGACTGCCACTTAAAGCTACTGGGTGCCCATTTACCGATTTGGATGGGGGTGTCCTCAACCATTGTATCAGGCGTCAATCCATTCTCAAGACCCGCAAGATACACAAACGTTTTGAACGCCGATCCAGGTTGACGAAGGGCCTGTGTCGCTCGGTTAAATTGGCTCTTTCTGTAGTTGTAGCCACCAATCATGGCTTTGACAGCACCATCCCCCAACAAAGAGGTTAAGGCAATTTCAGAGGCTTTGAGTTCCTCTCCCATACTTTTATACTCTTGGCATACTTTCTCAGCATGCTTTTGCATCGCAATATCGAGCGTCGTGATAATAATAAGATCTTGATCAATGGGGACATAGCTTGGAATCTGCTCGTAAATCCAGTCAGTGAAAAATTTGACATTGCTCTGTGTTTTAATATCAGAATTTTCCATAAGCTCTTGTTTGGCTTGGGAGAGATATTGTTCGGATTTATCGATATATCCTGCATCAGCCATTTGCTGGAGAACAATAGAGGCACGTTCATGCGCTTTCTGGGAGTTACTCAGGGGAGAATATTTTGAAGGCGCTTTGAGAAGACCTGCAATGACAGCAGACTGATAGACAGTCAATTGACGCGCCGAACGATTGAAATATTTGCGTGCAGCAGCATCAATCCCATAAGCCCCCGATCCCAAATACACACGGTTCAAGTAGATCGTAAGAATTTGCTCTTTCGTAAAGTGCCACTCTAGCCAAAGAGCCATAATAGCTTCTTGGACTTTCCGGCGCAACGACTTGTCATTCACACCATACAACCCCTGTGTTTGAAGGAAGTTTTTGCCCAATTGCTGCGTAATCGTTGAACCACCTTGGACAACACGATCTGCTTGATAGTTGGTGTAAGCAGCACGCATAAGACCTATAAAATCGAGACCAAAGTGATGGTAAAAGCGCCTATCTTCAATGGCGAGGACAGCTTGATAGACATAAGGAGGAAGCTCAGAAAGTTTAACGGTATCTTCGTACAACTCCCCATATGTACCAATCACAGTTCCATCTTGGGTCTGCATCACAACACTGGGCTTGCGGTTGGACTGCTGAAGCTGTTGAATATCAGGCAGATCATAACTAAACCATAAAATGGCTAGACACAGAAAACACGCACTCCATACACTAAGAGTAAGGATCGCCTTCAAAAGCGTCCACAAAAAAGAGGCTGACTTTCTCTTTGTTGCTTTCTTCTTATAAAGTGACTTACGCGGCCGACGTGGGTTATCAGAGAACGGGCGTTGCATTACAAATGATTACGTAGGATAATGAACAACTTTTTCTTTCCCCTCACTCTAATCCATTTTCCTCATGAAATCTAGAAAAGGCAATAATCGTGAAAACTTCTTACCTTCTTTCGTTAGCATAAAGGTAAAGAACAACTCCCTTTCTTAGGCATCCAAATTAATGACCTTGAGAGCGTTGGCTTGAATAAACTCCCGCCGTGGTTCGACAACATCGCCCATGAGAGTCGAGAAGACTTCTTCAGCTTCTTCAAAGTGGGTGAGCTTCACCTGCAGTAACGTACGTACCTCGGGATCCAGCGTCGTTTGCCACAATTGCTCTGGATTCATCTCACCCAGTCCCTTGTAACGACTCACCGCAATGCCCTTGCGACCTTGCTCAAGCAAGAAGTTCCCAAAATCCGTGGGTCCGTGGAAACTGTATTCTCCATTTCTATAGCTGAGTATAAGCGGGAAAATACCTTCCAATCGTGGGTAATAGGCTTCAAATTGCTTGACTTCATGAAGATCAAAGAAGCCATTATCTATGGTGAAGCTCTCCTCCACACCCAGATGGTTGCGGTTAAAAATACGATGGGTAGGTGTTGCGTCACAAGACCACCGGGCATAAGGTTCAGCCTGGTTGAGATGTGCGACAACAGCATGAAGAGCGTTCTCACTGGCTCCTACCTTAATTGCGTTTAAAAGCAGTTGTTCCAAAAGAAAAAGAGAACTGATGCGCTTATATAATTGCCCCACCACATCTTTCGCCTTGAGGGCGATTTTTGCAAAATCTTTGAGGTCTTCACCGGATATTTGCTCACCACTCACTGTTGTCATAAGAGCGTCCTTGGACACTGTGTCGAGGAGGTGGCTCCGTAGCGCCTCGTCATCTTTAAGATAAACTTCCGATTGCCCACGCTTGACTTTATAAAGGGGAGGCTGAGCAATATACAGACAGCCTCGATCGATGAGAGTGCGCATCTGGCGATAGAAGAATGTCAGAAGCAACGTACGAATATGACTGCCGTCGACATCGGCGTCGGTCATGATGATGATTTTGTGATAGCGAAGCTTGTCAGGATTGAACTCCTCTTTTCCAATGCCTGTGCCAAGAGCTGTGATCAGTGTGCCAATTTCCGCTGAACCTAACATTTTATCAAAGCGCGCACGCTCCACGTTGAGAATTTTACCTTTGATAGGCAAAATCGCCTGGTACGCACGGTTGCGCGCTTGTTTGGCAGATCCTCCTGCGGACTCTCCCTCGACGATGAAAATCTCACTCTTTGCGGGATCACGCTCCTGACAATCCGCAAGTTTACCTGGAAGAGAAGCAATATCCAGGGCCCCTTTACGCCTCGTCAACTCCCGCGCACGGCGTGCAGCTTCGCGGGCAGCAGCGGCCTCCAATACTTTTCCAATAATGGCTTTCGTAAGTGCCGGGTGTTCTTCAAACCATTCTTGCAAGGCTTCCGACACACAAGATTCCACAACAGCACGCACTTCGGAGGAGACGAGCTTATCCTTGGTCTGGGAAGAAAACTTGGGATCAGGAACTTTCACAGAAAGCACACATGTCAAGCCCTCACGAGCATCTTCTCCGATAATAGCCATTTTTTCTTTTTTGGCCATTTCTGTAACATAGTGCCCCACAATACGCGTCAGAGCACCACGAAAGCCTGCTAAATGCGTACCACCATCACGTTGGGGAATATTATTAGTAAAACATAGCATGGTTTCGTGATAGCTATCCGTCCACTCAAGAGCGCACTCAACGGTAGTATTTTCTTTCTGCGCGATGAAGTTAATAACCTGAGGCTGAAGAGAGTTTTTCCCACGATCCAAATATTTGACAAATTCTGTCAAGCCCCCCTCATAGTGAAGAAGCGATTCATAAGAGGTATTGTCACGATTATCCTTAAAACAAATAAATACACCAGAATTCAAAAAAGCAAGCTCACGCAAACGATGCTCAATGGTACTCCGATCAAAGTCAATATTCGTAAAAGTGTGAGGAGAGGGAACGAATGTTACCTCTGTCCCCTTACGGTCAGTGGAGCCAACAATAGCTAAGGGTGCATCTGGAACTCCTTCAGAAAAAGTCATTCCATGCTCTTTCCCATCGCGAAAAATACGAAGAGTTAGTTTGGAAGAAAGAGCATTCACGACCGAAACACCGACGCCATGCAAACCGCCTGAAACTTTGTAGGAATTTTGGTCAAATTTACCGCCAGCATGGAGCTGCGTCATAATCACTTCAGCTGCTGATACTCCCATTTCAGAGTGAATGTCTGTGGGGATGCCACGCCCATTATCACGGACAGTGACAGATCCATCCTCATTAATCACCACATCCACACGGTCACAGTGCCCTGCAAGTGCTTCGTCAATGGCATTATCAACAACTTCATAGATCATATGATGAAGACCGGTGCCGTCGTCTGTATCACCAATGTACATGCCTGGACGTTTGCGAACCGCCTCAAGTCCTTTGAGAACTTTAATAGAGTCAGCAGAGTAATTTTGAGAAGCAGTTCCTGTCATAAATGTCCTTGGGGTTATGCTCAGTGGCATGCATGATGTTTTAGCGGGCGCATGTCGTACACCCTCCGTCTATCTTCTGACGTCTATAGCCCCTATTAGTACATAAGAGTGAGCCCAAAGTCCATCTTCTTCATGAGTTTATGCATAGGTTTTTATGCAAAAACAGATCAGGATTAATATTTTAATATCATTCTTACCGCTTTTACATTAAGCTTTATTACATGAAAACAAAATATAACTTTCTTTAATTATACTTAAATATTCTGCATGACACTGCTCTTTATAAGCTTGCCCCTTACAACCCTCGCAATAGAGGTAAAAGACGATATACAAAACGAAATACAGAACAAAATCCCTTCCTCGGAATGGAAATACGCCCTTCTAAGACTCAAAGAAAAACAGCAAATGCTAGAAAAATTAAAAGAGTTCTATACAACAATCCAATCTTTTTATCAAACTGCTGCGCATAATACTCAAAAGCAAAACTTTTTGGAAGTAGGTAAAAATGGTATCAAAGCATTCAAATTAATCTATAGTCGTGAATTTAATTATGGTAAAGACGACTGCAATAGACTCGGATTTTTTCCATGTGACATGCCTCCCTATGATACCCAATGATTTCCCAGATAGAAAATCGGATTTGAGTAAAAAATACTCCATATAGATATCATCAATGTCTCTCTTGAAAAAACACAGGAAATTATTAATGGTGATATTAAACTATTTAACACCATCGATCATTTTTCTTCAGCCATGGGGCATCATGTCAGAAAAATGGGCACGCAAGACTATAAAATTTTCCTTACAAGATTTTGTTGCTTTACGTAAAGGACTTGAATCGTTTATGGAAGGTACAGGCAATCATTTCCAAAAAATTATCAATGATGCGTATGATAGAGAAGAGAAATACACTGAATTCTTCCAGAAGGTTGTAGGGCTTCTGACCGAAACTTGTCCTAGGAACATAGAATATTCCCATCTCATGAAAAACTCAGTAAGGAGGATATCCTACGTCACTTGCGTGATCCACTAAAAGATTTCCCTTTTAGTGGAAGCGATGGTACACAACGAACTAAATTATTTAACTTAGCAGCTTGTACCACAGAAAACCCAAAAAAAATCTCGTGTTCACGTTTATAGACCTCATAAAACGCAAGATAGAACTATTGACTCCCCCTACTCTCACCACTCCAAAGAAGAAGAAAATAGACCCGATAACAGAGGCGAAAATCGTACATGGGCTCCCAAACAACCATCCACAACTTCTGCACCCGCATCTAATGCATCACCTCTTGCCGTCACATTCATGATTGCTCCTGTTGCTCTCGTAGTTCCTGTAGCTACCACAACATCGCCCGCATCTCTCATTATGGCTCCGCCTGCTGATGAGAAGGCGTTGTCAGCACTCGAAGAAAACACAGAGGATTTGAATGTGCTCATGGGTCTGATTGATTATGAATTTGACCCTAAGAAAGACCTTGAAACCTACCAAAAATAAAAGGAAGCTGCGGCCACAGTGACAACAACGACGACAATCTCAGATCAAACCTCTCCACCCTCCGCTCAATTGTCTAAAAACGCACAAGAGCTCTTTGATATCTTAAAGGACCCCAAGCAACATTCTACCAGCATCCTCAAAATCCCAACCATTGGCTATCGTGTCTTTATTCAATGCTTTAGGGATTAACTATCGTTATAAAGATAACAAAATCGTGTCAAGCCGTGGCGATAAGGGTGTTTTTGTGTATCACTTCCTCCACCATGGTAAAGATACAAAAGTCAACCCTCACCACGTGATTCAATCATTCACAGAGCATCTTGATGTGCTCGTGCCACGATGGAAGACATTTGCCTAGAAGGAGACGTATGAAGGGAGGAAGGAAATTAAGAAAAATCGCCCTGCGACCCCTTCGATAAAAATTGTGCTACATGGGCCATTTTCTCAAAGGCTTTTGCGTTACTTCCCGTCATCCATACCTGAATTTTTGTTGCAGACGATAGAGAAAGAATATCTTCCAAAAGCACAGTGCGATGCTGATCATCAAGGTGGTCCGCAACATCATCCAGAAGAAGAAGGAGCCCCTTTTTCGATTTCATTTTCACAAATGCTAAAATAATAGCCAGTACGAGCATTTTTTGCTCGCCCGTCGAACAGAACTCGGCGGGCATCCCTTTGCTTTGGTGGACTACATGCAATTTTGAACGGTGGGGCCCAGTGGATGTGATTCCTTTGGTAGCGTCGAGAGGTCTGTTGCGCAGCAATTGTTCTTGGAAGGCTTGGACGCAAGAGTCTTGACGTCGAATATGTTGATGAAATGTTTCAGCATCTCCTCTCATTACTGCTGTGAATCTTGGAAAAAGAGGAGTCATGGATTGTAATTCCTCAAGCATATTCAAAACGATGCTTCGTGCCTGGAGGATATCGTATGAGAGTTCGCTTAATTGCTCTTCAATGGGATCAAGCCATTGCTTGTGCCTGCTTGGTCCATATTCTTTCAAGATACGACTGCGTTCACGGACAAGCTTATCATAGTGGGATCTGCGCTTTGCATGTGCAGGATCATAAGAAAAGACAAGACGATCGACAAATTGACGTTGTATTTGACCACTCTCACTAAGCAAACTTCCCATAGAGGGAGTAAACCATACAATATTCAGATAATCCGTCAATATCGCTTGTGTTTTGAGAACTTCTCCTTGGCACTTGACAATACGCTTATTGTTTTCCAAATTGCCCGGTATAAGGGCCGTGCCGAAATCCACAGTCATGCTATCTTCTGCTAAGGACAGACCCACCTGCCACGGATGGCTTTGAGCTTGTTGTTGCATCTCTGAAAAGCGCGCATACTTCAGTCCTTTACCTGGAGAAAAAAGCGAGATGGCTTCCAAGATATTCGTCTTCCCCGATCCATTGGGTGCAGTAAGAACAATAGGTGCTGGTTCCAGTGGAAGAGAAAGGTTAGAAAAATTGCGAAAGTGGCTAAGCGTAAGAGCCGTGATACCAAAGGATTGTTGTTCACTAAGGTGATCTGTACTGGAAGGGTGAGAGTGCGTTGCTGTGTAGGTCATGGGGGTACTATAGACGTGATCTATTGAAATACCTATAAAAAGCGTTACTCTTCCTTACGCACTCAGAGCGTAGGAATTCTATAAGATTAACAAAATCAAAGAGAGGAGAGATGGAAGGAAGTTTTATGGGTAGACTGTGGGGGGGGGAATGTCTTTTAGGAGGATTTTGTGACCATACTTGTGATCAAGCTTGGAGCCCTAGGCGATTTTATTTTGGCAGAGGCAGCCTTTAAAGCGATCCGAACCCATCACCCAAGAGAACGGCTTATCTTGCTCACAACGCCAACGTTTGAAAAGCTTGCGCAGAAGCTTGGTTATTTTGATAGTGTATTCGCTCTACCACGTTTTTCTTTTTTCCAATGGAAGGGGTGGAGGAAGCTCTTATCTTGGTTCCGATCACTTGGTGTCTCGCGGGTTTACGATCTGCAGATGGTGAATCGCACAAAAATATATTACCATGCTTTTAAATGTGTGAAAAAAAAACCTTTCGAATGGGTAGGACACATAAAAACGAGTCCTTACTGTCTTGAAGATGCATATTTCAAAAATCATCCAAGCGAACGCTTTCATCGATTACTTGAAAAAGTGGGCATAGCTCGTCTTCCTGATCTTGACATCACACGACTCTCCGAAGCCATAGAAGTGCCAAGCCTTGAAGAGCCGTACGTCCTTGTCGTGCCCAACGCGTCCAATGCTTTTGGAGGTGCAAAGAAATGGTCTTTAGAGAAGTATAAAACGCTTTTAACATGGCTAACATCGAAGGGTTACCAGGCTGTTATTGTTGGAGGTTTTGCCGATGATCACAGTACATTGAGTGTCAACAGCAACATCCATGACCTGACAGGGAAAACATCCTTTGGGCAGATTATCGGTCTCGCACAAAAGGCTGACTTCGCTTTGGGAAGTGATACTGGCCCTATTCATATGGCAGCCGCAAGTTTGTGCCCAGTCTTTGTTCTGTTTTCAGACAAGGCTTTACCCGCTAAACAAGTCGGTGCAAGGGGTATTCTGTACCATCACAAAACGGTAGAAGATCTAGCGTTCTTAGAACCCTCTGAGGTGATAAAAGACATTGAGAGCTTTATAGGAAAAGTCAAGTCGTTAAAGCGTGAAAATAGTTAATAATTTATTAATGTCAGCCCTAAAAACTGTGTTATAAAAGTGACAGCTTAATCGAGTTTTTGCTTTCCCTGGTAAATGTTTTCCCGACTTCTTGGAGCTCTTTCTGCAGACATGGCCATCGATCTTGGAACCGCTAACACGCTTGTGTATGTTAAGGGCCGTGGGATCGTATTGAATGAACCTTCGGTTGTTGCAATTTCTAACCACAGGGGAAAAAAGCATGTCCTTGCTGTGGGTGAAGAGGCCAAGTTAATGGTAGGCCGCACACCAGGGAATATTCAGGCTATCCGTCCTCTTCGTGATGGTGTGATTGCTGATTTTGAAGTTGCGGAGGAAATGATTAAGCATTTCATTCGTAAAGTCCATAATCGTCACCGTTTTGTTGCCCCTCAAATCATTATTTGTGTTCCCTCGGGATCCACGGCTGTAGAACGTCGCGCGATTCAGGAATCAGCAGAATCAGCAGGGGGGCGCCGTGTCTTTCTTATTGAAGAACCCATGGCTGCAGCGATTGGTGCGGGACTTCCTGTGACAGAACCGACGGGATCCATGGTTGTGGATATTGGTGGCGGCACAACGGAGGTGGCGATTCTTTCTCTTGGAGGCATCGTCTATGCCTGCTCTGTTCGCGTCGGTGGTGATAAAATGGACGAGGCCATTATCAGCTACATCCGTCGCAATCACAATCTCCTTATCGGTGAGAGTACGGCAGAAAAGATTAAAAAAGAAATTGGTTCTGCTGTTGTCAAGAACGACAGTGAGCATATTACCATGGCTATAAAAGGCCGCAGCCTTCAAAATGGTGTACCCCAAGAAGTGACTATCAACCAAAAACAAATCGCAGAATCCCTCCATGAAGTGGTAGCGGCCATCGTTGAGGGTGTGAAAATAGCCCTTGAAAATACGGCACCGGAACTATCTGCCGACATTGTCGATCGTGGAATCGTTATGACGGGCGGAGGATCCATGTTAGCAAACTTGGATCACGTTCTTTCTGAAGCAACAGGTCTTCCTGTCTTTATTGCAGAAGCTCCTTTAACGTGTGTCGTCCGCGGTACAGGGAAAGCTCTTGATGAGATGCGTGTCCTTAAGAATGTTTTGATATCGATGTACTAATGCACCTAATAGGGTATGGGTGTATGTGGTGAAGGCGTGGAGGATAGGAGAAACATGGTTATAGAGGGGGAGGGAACATGCCTATTTTAAATGCCTTAGGGTTAAAAGCCGTTGGTTTGAAACGTCGTATCCCTCTTTTATCCTTCATTACCTGGCTCTTTGGAAAGTCGCGTGCTCAAAAAAGTCCGGTGAATTACTTTTTGCTTCTTTCATGCATTCTCATCGTGATGTACTCAAGTGTAAGGCAATGGAAGCCTGTTGTTTTGTTTGAGACTATTCTTCTTGATATATCTGCGCCTGTTGTAGGCATTCTCCAAAAATCGATGATATCTATGACTGACCTGTTTGAAGGAATGCATTCCTACCAAAAGCTTCAACAAGAAGTGAGCAGGCTTAAGCAGCAAAACGACAACCTTCTACTAATGAATATGCGCCTTAAGCGTGCTCTGTTTCTCCATAATGAATCATTGAAAGTGGCGTCTCTCATAGACACATTCGATGAACATTTTGCTTCTAAGAGAAGGATTTTTCAGACGTACACGCTTAATGCTCCTGCCTTTGGGCAGAATCTTATCCTTGCTTCGACGAAAAGTAGCCCTTTTGAGATTGAAAAAGACTCCATTGTTCTTGGAGCAAAGGGGGTTCTTGGACGTGTGATCCAAACAGGTTTTAGATCTGCAAAGGTCCTAACGATTTTCGATCGAACGTCGCGTATTCCTGTGGATATTAGGGGTGTACAGGGCATTGCATCGGGGCAGGGAAGTGGCGTCCTCAAAGTCATTCATATGAAAGACACTGAGCATACTTTGAGAGAAGGGGATATTGCTTATACCTCGGGATTTGGGGGTATCTTTCCCAAAGGATTACCGCTTGGCTATGTCAGTTGTCCTAACAATAAACCAATTGAGATTATCCCTTTTGAGATGGGAACCACCCCTCACGTCATCAGTGTGATGGAGCATGTTCCTGTCGTTGACTAGTTGGCATGTGATAAAATTGATTTTTTGAAGTGATTTTTCCGCGCTCTTTTCCTCGATTTTTCCCAGGACTGTTCCTCGTTTCTGCAGGGTTAGTCGATATCATCTGTCAAGGGACTCATGGATATTGCTTATTGCTTTCTTTTCATCTCTGTTTATTTGCACTTCACACTAAACCTTCTATGATGATGATCATCGGTCTTGGATTCTTTGAGGATATGTACGGGAATCAATCTTTTGGGCTCACAAGCTTCTATCTTGTCTTTATCATGATGATCCTTGAAAAGCTAAAACCCATTGTGGATAAGCTGAACAACTTTTGGCTTATCTGGCTAAGTTTTGCAGGCATAGTCCTTGTGTACGTATTACTGAATATGCTTACTTTCTATTTTGTCACAGGCGCTTTTACCCTTGAGAGTACGCGTCTCATCAATGCCTTCCTGTGCACCAGTGTTTATCCTCTTATGTTTATGATTGTCCGTAACCACACGCATTATGTTCGATCCTAAAGTAACTTTTACCCGTCGAGCCTTCTTTCTAGGAGGAGTACAAAGCCTTCTAGGTGTGGGGTTGCTTGGAAGGCTCTACTGGTTCCAGATTCAATCCAATTCTCATTACCAACTTTTGTCGGATAAGAATCGCTTGCATAGTGAATTTGTTCTCCCTACACGCGGCCAAATTTTTGATAGGAATGGGCGCCTGCTTGCGGGAAATCAGTTTGTGTACCGAGCGATCTTACAGCGCCAGCAAACAAAAGAGTGGCGGGCTTCGCTTGATGCTTTTGCTGAGCTTATCTTTCCTTCTTCCCTTGACATTGAAAGGATTTTGGACAGTGCTTCTAAGAAGAATAAGTTCATCCCTCTTATCCTTAAGGATCCCTTGAGTTGGGAAGAAGTTGCTAAGATTGAATTGCATCATGCTGCCCTACCAGGAATTCGCGTTGAACAAGGGAAAGAACGTTTTTACCTGTATGCTAAAGAATTTAGTCATGTGTTAGGGTATGTGGCAAAGCCCAGTGAAAAAGAATTCCAAGAGAAACCCAACCTTGTCGCACAACACCCAAGTTTTCGAATTGGAAAAGCAGGTGTGGAAAAAATATATGAAGAATCTTTACAAGGAACTCTGGGCGTCAAACAAGTGGAGGTTAATGCAGCACGTCAGGTCGTGAGAGAAATATCCTCCCACGAACCCCATGATGGTCGAGATCTAAAATTGTCTCTACACTTGGATCTGCAAAAAAGTGTTCTTGAACGTTTGCAGCCCTTTGAAAGTGCCGCAGCAGTTGTTATGAATATCAAATCAGGGGGTCTCTTAGCAGCGGCCTCCGTGCCAGGATTTGACACAAATCATTTTGTCAATGGCATTCCTCAAAAGTTATGGGAGGATTTACGAACGAACCGTCATACACCCCTTGTATCGAAGTTTACTCAGGGGCAGTACGCGCCCGGATCCACGTTTAAAATGATTGTCGCGTTAGCAGGACTCCAAGCGAAAGTCGTGAATGAACGTACAACTTTTTACTGTCCTGGACACTATGATTTAGGGGATCATCGTTTTCATTGTTATTTGAGAGGGGGACATGGTCATGTAACAATGCAGCAAGCACTCGCACGCTCCTGTGATGTTTACTTTTATCATGTATCTCTTCTCACGGGTGTTGATCCCATTGCCACGGTAGCACGTCAGTTCGGTCTGGGAGAAAAAACGCTTCGTGATTTTCCCCATGAGAAAAAAGGCCTTATCCCCAATAAAAGTTGGAAAGAGCGCCTTCAAGGGAAGCAGTGGACGCCTGCTGAAACGATTAACACAAGTATTGGACAAGGATATGTGCTTTCTACACCTCTTCAACTCTGTGTTATGACAGCACGCTTTGCTGCAAAGGGGCAATGCGTGTATCCCTCTTTGATAAAGACGGATACTGAACGTACGTCTGAACCCATGGATGTGGCGCAAGAACATATGGACCTTATTTTTAGAGGAATGCGGGATGTTATGAGTGACCCCCAGGGGACAGCTTATGGTGCACGCTCTCCCTTAGCAGGTATTGAGTTTGCAGGAAAAACAGGCACGGCACAGGTGCGTCGTATTACCCTCCATGACCGTAAACTTGGCTTACATAGAAAATGGCCCTGGCACTGGCGTGATCATGCGCTGTTTGTAGGGTTTGCTCCCGTTCATGACCCAAAGTATGCTGTATCCATTGTGATAGAGCATGGTGGAAGTGGGGGGAAAGTAGCGGCTCCTATCGGTCGCGATATCCTCGTTGATACCATACAGCTGGTGAAGTTATAAGAGAATAGAGGAAATCTATGACAAAGCTTGAGCGCTTAGGAAGCTTAAATATATGGATCCTTCTTCTCATCACACTGATTGCCTCTCTTGGGTTTTTAATGCTTTACTCCGCAGCGAATGGGAATCTTCATCCATGGGCCTTTAGGCAGATTATTCGCTTTTCTTTCGGAATGCTCGTTCTTTTAGCCGTCTCTTTGGTGGATATTCGTGTTTGGTATAATAGTGCTTATCCTCTTTATTTTATAGCACTGCTTCTTTTAATAGGGGTTGAATTGCTAGGGTTTGTTGGGATGGGAGCCCAGCGCTGGCTCGACCTTTATCTCTTTAATCTGCAGCCTTCAGAGCTTATGAAAGTAGCACTGGTCTTAGCTCTTGCGCGCTATTTTCATGATTCTTCTCCACAAGCTATCATACGAACGCGTACTCTTTTTGTTCCGCTTATGCTGATTGTTGTGCCAGCGCTTCTTATGATGCGGCAGCCTGATCTTGGCACAGCCATGCTTCTTATTTTTGCAGGTCTAAGTATTTTTTTTCTAGCGGGGGTTCAGATATGGAAATTTTTAGTTGTCGGCGGTCTTGCTCTTGGGAGCTCTCCCATTTTGTGGAATTTTCTCCATGACTATCAAAAAAAGCGTATTCTTGTTTTTCTTGACCCCGAGCTTGATCCAACCCATGCAGGTTACCACGTGTTACAATCGAAAATTGCCCTTGGCTCCGGGGGGTTCTGGGGAAAAGGATTTATGCAAGGGAGCCAGGCTCACCTTAATTTTCTTCCAGAAAAACAAACAGACTTTATTTTTACAATGTTTTGTGAGGAATTTGGAATGGCAGGAGCTCTTGTTCTTCTTGCACTCTACATGTTACTGATCATTTACTGTTTTTCGGTTTCTCTTAAAAGCCGAAGTTCTTTTGCACGCCTTATGGTACTCGCCCTTACGATGATTTTTTTCTTCTATATTTTCATTAATATCGCCATGGTGATGGGCCTTGTTCCTGCTGTGGGGGTCCCACTTCCTCTTGTCTCTTATGGCGGTACGTCTATGCTGACTGTTCTTCTGAGCTTTGGGCTTATTTTCTCTACACGCCTTTATCACGATGTACGCTTTGGTACTGTGTAAGGAGCTTATGATTATGATGAAGAGTCTTGACCACGCCCTATGAAAAAGCTAGTTTTTAGCTATTGCTGAAGTAGCTCAGTCGGTAGAGCAACTGATTCGTAATCAGTAGGTCGCAGGTTCGATTCCTGTCTTCAGCACCATCCCTTGTGAAAGGAGGGTGGGA
>CALBMH010000081.1 GCA_937896365.1 uncultured Alphaproteobacteria bacterium | reverse complement strand
TGATAGCGCAGCGTTCAAACCTGTTGTAGATGCTTGTACTCTTTGTGATATGTGCTTTATCAATAAGTGTCCTTACGTTCCGCCCCACCCTTATCAGATTGATTTTCCCCACTTGATGTTGCGCTATAGAGCTGTCGAGACCAAAGAGAAGGGCACGCCGTTTATCAAAAACCAATTGGTGCAGATGGATAGAAATGCTGCAATTGCTTCAAAACTTGCTCCAGTGGTTAACTGGGGACTAGATGAAGGCAATGGGCTTGCCCGTAAACTTATTACGAAGGTTGTAGGAATTCATGAGAAAGCTTTTATTCCAAAATTTCAAAAGACAACTTTCGTGTCCCATGTGTCAAAGAACCCCGTCTCTATCAATAAAGAAGCCCCCGGAGCTGGGGAAAAAGTTGTTTTGTACGTTACATGTTATGGTAACTATCATCAGTCTTCCATTGCAGAAGCTGCTTATAAAATTCTTAAACACAATGGCGTTGAGGTTGATGTTGTCTATCCAGGGTGTTGTGGCATGCCACTTCTTGAGCAAGGGCATGTTGCTAAAGTTGCTATGTTCGCAAAAAACATTGCAACAGCTTTTAAGCCTTGGATAGAAAAAGGGCACAAGGTCATAACCCTTGTGCCCTCGTGTTCTATCATGCTAAAGCAGGAGTGGCCGTTGCTTTTACGACAAAACGATGACGTGCAACGTTTGTCACATCATACAGTCGATGTGTGCGATTATCTGGTTCAATTGTTTAAAACAAAAGGATTGGCATCAGGAATGAATTCTTTGGATGATGATATCACCCTTCACCTTGCTTGCCACAGCCGTGCCCAAAACATGGGAGCTAAAGCAGCTGAGATGCTTAGATTCATTCCTAATATAAGGATTGATGTGATTGAGCGATGTTCAGGGCATGGTGGGTCTTGGGGGATGATGGTGGATCATTTTGAGACCGCTCTTAAGTTAGGTAAGTTTGTCTTTAAGCAAGTCATTCAAAACAACAATGGGTTTGTGGCGTCGGAGTGCCCCCTTGCAGGCGAACATATTCGCCAGGGGGTTGAAACAATGGCGGAGGAAAAATCATCACGAGGAGTCGAGGGACCCGATTCGAGACCGCTGCGTGCATGGAAGCATGCTCATCCACTCGAGATTCTTGCATATGCTTTTGGACTCGTAGATCTTTCATCTCAATAATCCATGGATCTTCGGAAGAATAAAATAAGGTTAAGAAAATAACCAAAAAAGAAAAGTATAGGATACGAAAAGAATGACAAAGTATACGCCTCTTTCAGTCAACGATATTTTACCACTCCACGACTTTGAGAAAAAGCGCAGTGTTTTGCGGCAGAGAATTATCACAATAAAGCTCCCTCGTCGGGTGATGGTCGGACCAGATATTATTTTTTACTTTGAAAATCGTGAGACGGTTACTTGGCAAATTCAGGAAATGCTCTTTATCGAAAAAGGTGGCATGGCTCAATTGGATGATGATCTGAGGGTCTATAACTCTCTTGTTCCCAAGGGAAACGAACTTGTCGCAACGATGATGATTGAAATTGACGATATGGATAGAAGGCGTATGATTCTGGGGCAGCTTGGCGCGATTGAAAAATATGTTTCAATTGCGTTTGAAAACCAGGTTATTTCTGCCACTCCAGAAGAGGATGTCGAGCGCACAAACGCCTCTGGAAAAACGTCTGCGGTTCACTTTTTTCATTTCTCCTTTTCTGATGTACAAAAAGAACTTTTCAAGAAAGCAGAGATTGTTGTGCTGTCTGTTGCTCACCCGCGCTATACTTACTCGACCGTTTTAAATAAAGAAACGAAGAAAATTTTAGAAGAAGATTTGTAATTTCCCTTGCAATTGAATAAAGAAAACAACACATAGTATTTTACAAAAAAGATAAGTAAAAAGCTCATGAGGAATAGATGAAAAGAAATTTTATTATAGGAATGTTGACTGCCCCTCTTCTTCTTGTGGGTTTTTGGGGGCTGAGGACTCTTACAGCACCAGGAATTACTGTTACGGAAGCGGAACAAAAAGAGATTCTTGAAGAAATGAACTATACAACGGAAAAGTCTCATCATATACTGCCCGTTTTTCCCTTTCACGTGGGATATAAGGGGCAAGCGAAGGAAGCAAGACTGGGTGATTTTAAGGGAAAACCGACGATTGTTCATGTTTGGGCAACATGGTGTGCTCCTTGCCTTAAAGAGTTGCCTGAATTTAATGCGTTTGCGGCTCGATACGCAAAGCAGTTTAACATCATAGCGATCAGTGCAGACGTCACGGATGAAGTTCATGAGGCACAGGAGAAGGTAACACGCTTTTGGAAAGAAAATAGCTATGCGAATATGCACATTGTCTTTGATTACCAAGCGAAACTATCCCGTGCTCTCGGCATTACGGGTGTGCCCGCAACTCTTTTCCTTGATGCGAAGGGTAAAGAAATCGGGCGTGTGAATGGCATTATTTATTGGAGTGATCCAAAGATTAAGACTATCCTCGAAAGGATCTTAGTATCCTCAGGGTAATCCCTCAGCAAAGCTGAGAGGGCGCGGGGGAACGCGTTCCCTTTCCTACTCTCCCCCAGAAAGGCGAGTTGATTATTCTCCTCTAGTTTCCTAAATACATATCAAGGTTCCGCCCAGCTTGCGTTAAAGTCGGCTGTTGAGGATTCCGCATATCGATAACGTCCTCCCAAATTTCCGTAGTGTCAAGCATTGTTTTGAATTGAATAAAACCACCACTTAACCGGAATCGATCTTCTCCTACCTGCTCGGTGGTACCACCAATTTCTTGATTGTTATAATAGATTACGCCAGTCTGATTGTCATATCTTATGGCAGATGGAGCTGAAGCCATCAAAGAGGGAGTTGAAAATCCCGTTGAAAAATTGCCGAAGCTACTAGGACTAGAAGTCGTTGTCACAGGAGCTGGAGCTAATGGTTGCACTATTTTTTTACCTTCAACCAAAAGTCCCATATGAATGAGAATACGTTTCGCTCCTTCTTCCGTTAACATAGGATAATCATGCTCTGTAACATCATCACCTGTAACCATAGCCATCACAAATTGTGTGGGATCATGGGTGAAATAAGGCTCCCAACTCTGATATTTAAGATTATAATTTTTGCCTGTTTTTTGTATTAGTTTTTTAGTTTCAAGGAATTCGAGTATTGTTTCAACTGTTGCTTTGTTATACTGCTTTCGTTTCTTTGAGTTTAATTCCGCTAGGCGGGCTTTGTACTCCGTATACGGCTCCACTTGTGCAAGAACCAAGGCAATGAGACGTGTAGGAGACATCTGGGTATGGTAATAATTGGCGAGAATCTGAGCGTAATTTTGTGAAACTAGATCCCCATCGAAGACTGTCCTCTTTGTCAGACCTAGAAGATCTGCATACGTATTTAAGAGAACCTGCTTACGATGGACACTTTGTCTTTCAATATCTGACCATCTCCCGCCTAATGATAGGCCTTTAGCGGAAGCTTCAAGCGCCCCTTCTTTAGCAAAGGCAATCTGCTTATACACTTTATCCTCGAATTTACTTTCGTCCTGCACTGTCAAAAGGTCTTTGGCGAACGCCATCATAGCGGCCGTTTGACCGACTTGGCATTCTAAAATACCTCCTGCTAGCTGCCCTAGGGAAATCTTTATCGCGTCTAGTTCATTTTTTTTATTTTTATCACTTGTTTTGGTGTCTTTAATTATGTTGAGACTTGGTGTAATAACATTGTTCAAAAATTCTTGCACAATAGCTTGGAATAACGGTATGTCTTCGATGTGGGGTGTTTGGGAATACATCTCCTCTCCCATTAGGTTTTGGTCACCCCAAAGACGCTTGATATAGCCTTTAAAACGATCTTCTATCTGATTAGAGGAAAGATGATCTATGCCGATACTCGCGGCCCAGGATTGTTTTCCATCACTATCTGTAACCTCAAGCGTCTTAAGGAACTGTCCTAACTGTGTCTTCGTTACGGCCTCACCGATCATTTGCGACACGTTTTGAAGAGTTAATGTTATCACAGGCAGAACGGGCTCCACTTTATAGCTCTTCAATTTATCTCGATCCACTCTGAGGGTTTGTCGTTGATCGAGAGGTCTGTACACATCTTTAACATCGTTGTTTGTTATAGAATATTGTGGTACAGAGGGGGGACTTTCTGGAAAGCTTAGTGTCGTTAAGAGCGACAACCCTAATGTTTGGGAGAGACGGCCTGGACGTTTATTTATATAGCAATTCTCCACTGCGAGACTTTTCAGTCGTTTAAGGTATTGAAGCTCATCTCTTTCGAAGGAAAAAATAGAGGAGTTGGATATGACTAATGTTTCAAGGAGCGGTAGCGTCTTTAGCGTCCTGAAGAGCATATGGGAAAAGTGAGTATTTTCAACCCGAACACTCGTCACCCAAGTCATTCCCTCGATGACTTTCCATGCTTTATCAGGCATAAAGCGTGCGTCAATAACAAGCTCACCTTTAAAAAGATCTTTTTTAAATTCTTTATCCCCCTTTCGTGCTTTAATAAAACCCTTGATTTCATCAGATGTAGCCAAAAAATCGGTCCATACACGACCTTTTAGCTCATCCGTATGAAGGAATTTTTTTATACTTTGTGTCAGTCTTTTTGCTGTTTCCTGGTGACCCCTGTTGCCAACTAATAAGGAAAACTCGGGGGTTTCTTTGCAAGCATTTTTGAGGGCGGTGGCGATAATTGCTCGATGTTCACCTGCACCTTTCGTTCCTTTTGCCAGGCGTGTTTGTTGTTGTGTTTTGAAAAACGCATCAACATAATTTAGGAGAGGTGTAGTGGGTTTTGTTTGCTTCACATCATTAAGGGCTTGAGCAAGACCCTTGGCCATAAGCTCAAACTCCTCATCAGTCGGTTTTTCTGTTTCACTGATTTTCACTGATTTGACTCCCAAGAGAGAATCAATGATGGTCGGGGCGTTTTCCTTTAACAAAAGCATCTCGTTGAAGTCTTTGAGAAAAGGTGTTTCTGTGAGCGTGGAACTAGAAGCAGGCTCCCCAGAGTCATCCATAGACTCATCCATGATGTAGTGAGGAGAGACCAGAGAATCACTGGAAAAACATTTTATAGGGAGATTCGATGCGAATAATAAGAGGGATAGATATAATTTTACATTCATTTTATTAAACCAAAACTTTGAGTTACTTAAATGGATTATTTCATATAATAATGAACGAATACTTAACATAAAAAAGAATTTGTCTCAATAGAGTAATCTTGAAAGGGAAACTCTTTTTTAAGAATACGCAATACGCCTATTTTAGGGGAGTAGAAGTAATTGTCGAATAATTGACTATCTCGCTGTTTTTACTTTTCTTATTGTGTGGGTGGTACTATAGCCCTCTTTGAGTTCAGCGAGGTAGATGCAACCACCATTTTTTACCACGATATCACCGCCTATAACCTGTTCGATGGGGTAGTCAGCCCCTTTAATAAGAACATCGGGAAGAATGTGTGTTATCAAATGAAGAGGTGTATCCTCATGAAACAAGACCACAGCATTAACAAGCTCCAATGCTGAGAGGACATGGGAGCGTAGGTGCTCATTTTGTACGGGGCGCTCTGTTCCCTTGAGACGCTTGATAGAATTATCTGTATTGATCCCTACAATCAAGCGATCGCATTGACTTTTAGCCTGCCGGAGCAAATGCAAGTGCCCTAAATGCAGCAAATCAAAGCAACCGTTTGTAAACCCAATCGTAAGCCCTTGACGACGCCATCCTTTAACGCGTTCTAAAATACTCTCAAGAGGCAGAATTTTGTCACAGCCATTGGCGGTGTTAAAAAGTTCATGTGCACAGATAACAGCCGTTCCTACTTTGCCCACAACAATACCCCCCGCCTTATTGGCAAGTGTCGCTGCCTCTTCAATGGAGTGCCCTTGAGCAATGGCGTAAGCTAATGTCGCAACGACTGTGTCTCCTGCACCGGATACATCAAAGACATCTCTTGCTTTTGAAGGAATATGAAGGGGATGGTTTTTACCAGTTGTAACCAACATGCCATCAGCCCCCAGTGTCGCTATAATCCCATCTGTTGAAAGCTTTTCCCTTAACTGGTTTGCTGCGCTGTGAATATCGTTGTGGGAAGATAATTCTTCTTTTGTAATTGCTTTCAGTTCCCCCAGATTCGGTGTTAAAAGTGTGGCACCACAATACTTCGTATAGTCCTTACCCTTTGGGTCAACAATAACGGGAAGGGAATGGGAGTGTGCCTTTTTGATAATGTACTGACAGAGCTCTTCTGTGAGAGTTCCTTTATTGTAGTCGGAAAGGATAATCACATCTGTTGCCACAAGAAAGTCCTCAACCAAACGAATGATTGTCTGATAAAGCGTCTGTGTTAGGGTGCACTGTCTTTCTTGGTCAAACCGTAAAAGCTGCTGTCCTCCTGATGAAAAGCGCGTTTTGAGAGGTGTTAACCAGTCTATATTAGTTAGAAGGGATGCATTTACATTCCCAAGCTCCCTCACTAAGGCCTGTACCTTCGTACCAGCTTCCTGATTATCCACAATCCCTAAGGCTATCACCTTCGCTTGCAATGATGATAAGTTGCGTACGACATTTCCAGCACCGCCGAGAGTATAAAAGCGATTTTTTTCCCTAAGAATAGGTATAGGTGCTTCAGGAGAAATGCGCTCAACACTTCCCTCGACAAAAAGATCAAGCATAAAATCGCCTATACATAAAATCCTTGGCGTGGAGGGGGCAGACAGAGCGACAGACATATATTGACAGTTTTCTATGATTTATTATCGTTGTTATTCGAAGTTAAGCAAAACAGTCGTGGGGAGGACTTCTTGCATGGAATTTCCAGTTGTTTCGAAAATACGTCTTTCACCGGGCTTCATCGGCCCATCATCAATGTGATGTTTCCACGCGTGGCGTAAACACAACTCGCCGTTTCCTGCTTCACATTTATCCATGAGTTTCACAGCGATGGGGGGAATCGCTTGAGGGGATTTTGAGTGATTAATGACCTCTCCTTTTATTTTTAAGATAGATTGATTGCCTTGCAGGCTGAGATGGGATGTCAAAATATTGAGCGTGATATTTTCTTTCATGGCTGTGTCGTTGGAAGAAAAAACATTTTTTGTTATGTAGAGATAAATATTTTGAATTTGTACAAAGAACCAACTCAGATTTGGAAGGGTGCCAACTTCTTTAATCAAGACAAAAACCGTGACAATTGCGCCAATGACAAGAAGCCACCAATCCATGTGGTAGTGATGGACAGCACGCTTATAATTATCACGATTCTTAAAAGCACCGACCACTCTTACGTCAGGCTCAAGTATGGGAGGCGGCGATTGTGGTATGTAAAGCTTTTGCTCGAACTCGGCTAAAGGATTTTTGAAATGGCGCCAGATATGGTCACATTGTGCACATTTAAGAAGGCGTGATTCTTTATCCTTTATATGGTGCTCGGGAACGTCATGGGTATGAGAGCAACGAGGGCATGAAATATGATAAGACGCCATTTTATTTGGAGGTTACGGGTATGACTCTGTGATCCTCTGCCCATTATAGGAAGAATGCGATCCACTTTCAAATAAATCCATTGTTCACAATATTTAAGGCATGATATACGTATAGTGTATATATGTCTGTGGTGATGGAGAAGCTTATTACACGTTTTACACAAGAACAGTCAAAAGACGGGCCGCGTGTCAATAATGACATCCTCTCCCCTAAAGTACGTCTCGTTGATGAGAAGGGAGAGATGGTCGGTGTTGTTACGAAACAGGAAGCATTGCAGCATGCGAGGCGTGCGGGATTAGATCTTGTCGAGGTTTCACCCAATGCTGAGCCCCCTGTCTGCAAAATTCTTGATTATGGCAAATACAAGTTTGAACTGCAGAAAAAGAAAGCAGAAGCTAAGAAAAAACAAAAGATCATTGAGATCAAGGAAATCCAATTGCGTCCTATGATCGATAACCATGATCTCTCTGTGAAATGCAAAGCCATTGAGCGCTTCCTTCATGAGGGCAATAAAGTAAAGGTAACAATGCGTTTTCGTGGCCGTGAGCTCTCCCATCAAGAGATTGGTATGGAGGTGCTTGAACGTGTTCGTCTCCAATTTGAAATCATTTCCAAGGTTGAGCACACGCTAAAACTTGAGGGACGACAAATGATTATGATTCTCGCTCCCGTCGTAACGAAGTAGCTTTCCAAACATGTTTAGATACTGCTAATCAAAGAGAGAAAGGTTCTTCCTCTCCTCTGTTACGGAGGGCTGAACCAAAACCTTCCTCTTTAAGGTTTCATGCCTCGAAGATTAAACAGCACTTTTGCGACGTTATCCAGTAGCATGGCAGCGTGGGTGTTTTTGTACCCTTCTGTTTGGTTTTTTGCAGCCCCGCCCACACATGTGATCTCGATGGGGATGCCAAGCTGTAGGAGTTTTGATTGCAGTGCTGTTTGTTGATAATACACATATGGTTGATTCGAGATTGCTAAGAAACGACCACTTTTAATGCCTGTTGTATGAATAAAAGCCTCTATCGTTGATTGTGTTGTGGCACGACCATACCCCCGCTCTTTTTGACTATCAATAAGCGTTGCTTTGATGTCCTCAGGCAAGCGATGATGGAAGACGAAGGCGATCATCTCTGCTTCGTTCGTGGGAAGGGGAAGGGTTTTTTTACGAGGATTCACAATAGCGCGAAATACTTCTTCCGTTTCCCCAATGCGAGGGGTCAAAGCCCTTTCTCCTGTTAATACCCACAAGGGTAAGTCTTTTGAAATTTTACCTGATTTAACTAAATCAAGATAAAAGTCGAGACGATTGATCACAGAATGATAAGATGCTCCAAGGAAAAAAACACCGTCATAGGCACATAGTGTATCACCTGGAGGAAGAATGGCGTCATGCAAATCCAACCTTTCGTAGCAGATATGAATAATCTTATCGATGATGTCAGGGTTGTTCAGAGATTCTGGAAGGCGCGCTTCCCATCGTTCTTTTTTGCCTTGATACCATGCCTTTTGTGTTTTTTTCACAATCACATCAAGAGAATCGGTAGGTTTGACAGGAACATGGGTCAGTTTACAAAGGTCTAACAAAGCTTGGCTGGGTTTTCCTTGATCGATGAACTTGTTTTTCTCTCTTTGAAGATGCATTGGCGTCTGTTTCTCCGTCGATGAGGTTTTTCTTTCATCTTCCTTTTGGGAACAGTTTGTGAGAAGAAATACACACGTAAATGTCAGAATAATTTTGTTCACTCTGCACAGCTTTTTCTAAATCCAGCTAACATCCTTTTTACACTAAGTGCTTTTACTATGCGACGCAATTAAAGCAAAATCTCTCTCCCTTGCGGCCCACCGTCTGACACGCTATAGTGTTCCCCGTGCCAAAGAATCGGGTGACCGCTGGTAGAAATACGAGAGGAAAGTCCGGGCTCCTTATTAACACGATGGCGGATAACGTCCGCCGGCATCTTTGGAGACGGGGATGCTAGGGAAAGTGCCACAGAAAATACACCGCCTTGTGTTTTGCAAGGTAAGGGTGAAAAGGTGCGGTAAGAGCGCACCGCGCCTCTGGTAACAGGGGTGGCAGGGTAAACCCCATCGGGAGCAAGACAAAATAGGAAGAGGCATTGGGCGCAAGTCCGATAGCTGCGTTAATACAGTCTCTTCGGGTATGTCGCACGAGGTGCTTGGTGACAAGCATCCTAGAGGAATGGTCACCGTGGGAAATGCGATGAACGCATCACCCTCTACAGAACCCGGCTTACAGATCCTTTGGCACACTATAACTTTACTTTTTCCGTTACCTTTCTTTTCTTTTTCCCGTGACCCACGCGTAAGGCGCTTCTTTTTAAAAAATTTTGCGCCTGGTATTGGTGTGTGCGGGTGTGGCAGTAGTGGAGGGACTGGTAGTCTGTGCTATGCGCTTAGGCCTTTCAGGAGCATTGGGGCAAACGTAGTCTTGTGTCGTTGTTGTTGTAACGGGTGATGTGGGTTCTGTATCCATTTCTTCATCTTCTTCATCTGTGCTGTCGAAAGAGTTTGATTGTGGAGGATTCACTAGTTTTACATCTTTCATTATCTCATCTTCTGAATCAGATGCGAAAGAGACCGTGTTCATAAGCATTAAGAGAGAGAAAATTATTTTCATTTTATTATCCTTTATTACATTTATGTTTTATCAAGATATCTGTAATAAAATATAATAACAGTAAAATCAAATATTTTTATTTTAAATAAATAATCTTATCTTTGTATTAAATTAATATAATAATTCTCTTAAGTTTTTAAAATAATTCAGTGATTCTGGATTGAGAAGGGCACTGGTATTGTCAACGGCTTTTCCAAGGATAGTCTGTTTAACAGCGAGTTCAGCGATCTTATTATTTTTGGTGCGGGGGATATCAGGAACTTGAATAATCTTTGCGGGCACATGGCGAGGAGTTGTGTGTTGGCGAATGTGCTGTTTAATAATGCTAATGAGATCCTCCGTCAATATCACTCCTTCTTTCAGTCTTACAAAAAGGAGCACGCGCTCATCTCCGTCAAAGGGTTGCCCTATGGCGAGGGATTCCATAATAAAATCCAGTGTTTCCACTTGTCGGTAAATCTCTGCCGTACCAATGCGTACACCCCCAGGATTAAGGACAGCATCGGATCGTCCGACGATCACAAAGCCCTTATGGATTGTCTTGGCAATAAAATCACCATGGTGCCACACATTTGGAAATCGTGCGAAATAGGCTTTATGATAACGCTCCCCTTTTCCATCATTCCAAAAACAAAGAGGGCGTGAGGGGAAGGGTGTCAGGCAAACAAGCTCTCCTTGTTCACCCACATCTGCTGTTGTTCCATCAGGACGATAGACATCGACAGCAAGGCCAAGTCCCGCTGTTTGAATTTCTCCACGGTAGACAGGTGCAACGGGATTACCAAGAACAAAACAAGAGATAATATCGGTGCCTCCAGAAATAGACGCTAAGCACAGATCCGTTTTAATATGTTCATAGACATAGTCAAAGGTTGCTGGAAGTAGCGGCGAACCTGTGGATGTGATCATACACAGTTTTTCGAGAGCGTACGTATTCTTAACGTTGATATTGTTCTTAGAAAGACTATCGAGATATTTAGCTGACGTGCCAAACAGCTTAACCTTATGGCGATCTGCAAGCTCGAATAATATATCTAAACGTGGATATGTGGGCGAACCATCATACAGGAGGATGGAAGCTTCGCTAGCCAAGACCGAAACAAGCCAATGCCACATCATCCAACTGCACGTGGTGAAATAAAAAATAACATCATCACGCTTGATATCACAGTGGAGCTGGTGTTCTTTGAGGTGTTGTAGCAACGTTCCTCCTGCACTATGAATAATACATTTGGGTATTCCTGTTGTTCCCGAAGAATAGAGAATGTAAAGGGGGTGATTGAAGGGAAATTGCTTGAAAGTGATGTCTGTTGCGGGAAAGTTTTTTACGATGTCATCCCATAAGTGCAGCGTAACCCCCTTACACTCAGGAAGCGTCAAGGGAGCCTCCTTAAGATAGGGAATAACAATCACATGCTCAATACTTGGGATTGCTTCTAGAATTTTCGAAAGCTTATCTATAACGGCGAAGGTCTTGCCATTGTAATAATAGCCATCTGCAATAAAAAGGATACGCGGGGTGATTTGACCAAAACGATCAATGAGGGCTGCTGTGCCAAAGTCTGGTGAGCAGGTGGACCATATGGCACCGTGGGTGGCTGTGGCAAGCATGCCTATAATAGCTTCAGGGATGTTAGGGAGATAGCAGCCTACACGCTCGCTTTCACGCAGTGAAACAGACGTTAAGAACTGCTCCAAGCGACTGACCTGATTGTACAAATCTTTATAAGATAAAGTGTAGTGATGCATCTCTTCCCCATAAAAGGTAATCGCCGTAGCATCATCACGCCGGCGCAATACGTTTTCAGAAAAATTAAGATAGGCGTCTTTAAAAAATAGAGCTTTCTCGACATCCTCTTTATTCTCGATAATAAAGTGAGAGGGTGACTTACCTATGACTTTGCACCGAGACCAGATAGCCTCCCAAAACCCCTCCACGTTCTGGATAGACCAAGTATAAAGTTCACCGTAGGTCAATTTCCCAACGGTTTTCATGAAATGTGTCAGATTTGCGTTAACAATAGATTTCTCCAAAGGGTTCCATAAAGGAATTTGAGATTCATAAACAAAAGAGGTCATGGAGGATCGTGTAAAAAGAGGCTTTCTTTAGGTTAGAAGGAATTTTTTTCACGGGTCAAGAGACTTCTTGGGGGGAGGGTTCTCTCTATTTTTTAACTAATTTTTAAATATCTTACTTCTACAATATATCCCAAAGGTTTTATTTTTCTTAGGTATTTCAATGAAATTTATTGTAGCGCTGTTGAGTTTTATCGTATGTGCAGGGATATTCATTGAGCCAGTCTTTGCCAAAGGAAAAAAAGATAAATCAACAAAAAATCCTGATAAGGCAACTGTGAAAAAGACGACAAAGAAGAAAACAGCCAAAAAAGCCATTTGCCCTCGTGGTCTTGAGGACCAGGATATCCGTACGGTCTTCAAGGGATTTTCCTACGAAGGCTTTCAAAAATTCTCTGCGGAGGGGGACATGGATCTCATGAATGGTTTGGTACGTAAGCCATGGGGATTTTATAAAGGGATTGATGGTGTTCACTATGCTGTGTATGGTTTTAAACCTGAACCAACAAATGTCGCCTCTATTATTGATACAAACAAGCTTGCTTCTGGAAAAATGTTGCGTATTAAAATTCCAGAATACTGTGCGCTTTACACGGAAGTGTCTGGCGATGATGGGAAGAGTGATCAAAACGAGTCCATCGGACTTGTGATCTCCCGTGCAACGATACATAAACCTAAACCTCTTGACCTTGGCGCCGTCAAGACAGAAGAGGTTCGTCAGATGATCAAAAAAGGATTGACTTCCTCCGATGATGCTTCTTCCAGTGATGAAAACGCACAGGAGAGTGCGACGCAAAAAGACGATAGTAGCGATAACAATTTGAAGCGTGGCAAGGAAAAGGGAAGTGATGCCTTTGTTGATTCTTCTGAGGCTAAGATTTTTGAGAAATTGAATAAATCTGGTGATAACGATGATGAAAGTGCTGACGGAAGTGAAAAGAGCGGTGATGGGGATGATGCGTCCTTAGGTAAGCCGAGTCCTGATAAAGATACGCTCGACGGTAATGTCGCAGGCGGTGACGATGATGAAGATACAGAAAACCAAAAAGATGACCAAAGTAGTAATGATCAAACCGATGATGGGGGTGATACCGATGCTAACCCAGAGAAAGAACAAGAGGATAACAACAGCGATGGTGACGATAGCGCAGAGAACTAAAACACCCTTTGGCTAAAGAGAATGGATAGCCTGCACGTTTAAAGCACCTCTATAAGGCGTTTTGCCGCGTGGTGAGGCTTTAGGGCTTTTTGTTGAGAAGAATGATAGGACCACCCTGATAAAAAAAGAAAATCCAGCGTTACGATGAGTTTACCCTCGTTTGTGGCAAACATTTTTTTGTAATTTTCTTCTGCCTTTCTCAAAAACCCTCTGGTTAGCACGCGGTGATTTGCATAAAGTGATGATTGTCCCGCAAAGGCTTGAATGTCTTTTAATAGCTGCCATAACGACGTATAGTGGATCTGTAGAGTATGGCGATCCACCACAGGTAGGGTAAAACAAGCGCGCACGAGAAGATTTCCAGCTTGATGGGGAGTAATCATGGGCGCCACAAAGGGAGTCACTCCTCCCCATGTCTCCATCTGCGTAGTAAAAAAAACACTTGCGAGCTCCTGCAGTGTTTTCTCACCGAAAAGCATACTGAGCATAAAACCGTTGGGTTTAAGGATCTCATTGAGTTGTTTGAGGAATCCTGGCAGGTCATTGATGAAATGCCAAGTGAGGTGTCCTAAAATGAGGTCAACACTCCTCTGTTTGAGGGGAATATACTCCTCGTCTGCTTGGATAGTTATCACGTGGGGTCCCTTGGTCCTCCCAGTGGTGGTGATGAGCCCGCGCTGTGAAAAACTAAGCTGGATATAACGCTCGATGGCATGATGACGGCCCCTAGCACATTGCGCACTAAGCGCCTCATAGAGATAGTCCCGTTGGCAACCAACTTCGGCAATAATATTGAAGTCTCTTTTTACAAGGAGAAGCCTTTCAATGAACTCAGAAGTCGACCAGTCGAATAAATCGTTTATACTTATAAAATTTGCTTTGTCCTGGTGTTTTCGAATTTTTTGCCGATCAAAAATGAGAGGAATCGCTTGTTGCATCGAAACTATTTTCTTTTTTAGATGATCTCCCGAGGTACTATCGGAATAGGCTTGCGCACGTTACGTGTAAAGAACGTATAAACTGTGGGAAGCACGAGAAGGGTGAAAAGCGTTCCCATCATCATCCCACCTACGATGACCCATCCAATCTGGCGGCGGCTTTCAGAGCCCGCACCGGAAGCAAAAGCGAGGGGAAGGGCACCGAGCACCATCGCGAAGGTAGTCATCAAAATAGGACGCAGCCGCATCTTGGAAGCGTTCGTGATCGCTGTTAAAATATCTTCTCCCTCATCGCGGCGTTTGTTGGCGAAGTCCACCATCATAATACCATGTTTGGTGATAAGACCAATGAGGGTAACAAGGCCAATATTACTATAGATATTCAAACTTCCATTTTGAATCAGAGCTAGCGTAATAACTGCCCCGGATAAAGATAAAGGCACACTGAACATAATAATGAAAGGATCGACCCAACTTTCAAATTGTGCTGCCATGATAAGGTAAATAAAAGCAAGAGCCAGACAAAAGATCACGAGCATCATCTTACTCTCACTTAAAAATCGTTTTGTATCGCCTGAAAATTCATGGCGCACCTCGTTGGGAAGGACCTCTTTTGCGATTTCATTTACGCGTTGAACGCCTTCTCCTAAGAGCACATCTTTTTTGAGCACCGCACGAATGGTAACAGAGCGCTGGCGGTTCGTATGGTGAATTTCCACAGGGCCTGAGCGAGAACGTACTGTCACGAGCTCAGAAAGGGGAATGAGCGTTCCTTGCTTGTCCCCAGCCTTTACGAAAAGATTGGTGATATCATAGGGTGTTTGGCGGTCTTTATCTTCAACCTCGATTTTGACATCATAGAGCTTGTTATCTTTTTTAAACGTAGAAGCCTTTTGACCACGAATAAGCATGTCGATCATTTCTGCAATCGTGGCGGGTTCAACATTAAGCGCCGATATTTTATCGCGAAGGAGTGTAATAGTGTAGTCTTGGGTATCACCGCGTAGCTCAGATGTGACGAGATCTACAATGCCTGAGCGGTAGGTTGATTGCACCATATTATCAGCGATTTCCTTGAGTTCGCGGTAAGACTTTGTTCCTGCCATCACGACGAACTCCACAGCATTAGATTTATCACCGCTTACTCCTCCGCCGCCGCCGCCCTCAATTCGGCCTTCCAACCCGGTAATCGTAAACATATGATTCTTGATCATTTCTGATATTTCAGTGGTGGAATGTTTGCGACTCGCCTTAAGCTGTATACTAATGTCATATGTTGGATTATTAATCTGCGTTACACACTTTTCAATATCATTAATTTCGCTTAGGAACTTATCTATTTGGCTGACATAGCGATCTGTATACGCGAGCGTAGCTGATTGGGGTGCTTGCCCTTCGATAAAAAGAGAGGCTTGATCCTCTCTTGGGAAATACTCATTAGGCAGAAGAAGATAAATCATAAAACCAAACCCTGCAAAGGCTAGCCCAATGAAAGCAACTCGTACACGACGATGAAGTGTTTTTTTCAAAAGACGTTCGTAAAAGGCTTCTGTTTTCTCCAGCCAGACGTCACTCAAAAAAGTATATCTCAGACGATCCATCGTTGTAGCACTTTTTTTGAGTTTTTTGGGATGAGCATGATCATGACTACGCAGTAACCTTGCACACATCATAGGAGAGAGCGTCAGTGCAGAAAAACCAGAAATAATCACAGCACCGGCGAGAGTCAATGAGAATTCTTTAAAGAGCTTACCAATGTTTCCTTCTGCAAGGGCAATAGGGGCATAGACCGCTGCTAATGTAAGTGTCATAGCAATGATGGCAAAACTAATCTCTCTCACGGCCCTAAACGCTGCGACATAGGGCTTAGTACCCATTTCAATATGACGGTACACGTTTTCAAGAATGACAATCGCATCGTCCACCACAAGTCCCACTGCTAATACAAGAGCCATCAAGGTGAGTGTATTAATACTAAAGCCCAGAATATACATCAAAAACAGCGCCCCAATAAGGGAAACAGGGATTGTCACAAGGGGAATAATGGAAGCTCGCATAGAACGCAAGAATGCGAAGACCACAAGAATAACAAGCACAGTGGCTTCAAATATTGTCTTATACACCTCATTGAGCGAGCGCTTAATGAAGGTCGTTTTGTCCGAGCCTATGTGGACTTCAACACCTTCCGGGAGATGCTTTTTAATGTTATCAATCCATTTTTGAATATCGTTGGAAACCTGGATCGGGTTGGCTAGAGACTGCTTCACAATACCAATACTGACTCCCTCACGGCCATTATAGCGCGTCTTGGTCTTGTAATCGTCTGCGGTAATCTTTGCGTATCCGATATCGCTCAAGCGTACCAGGTGCCCTTCACGTTCGGCCACGACAAGCTGATTAAATTCCTCAGGCGTTTCAATGCTTGCAACAGTTGTAACCAGATACTCACGGTCTTTACCAATGAGTTTACCCGCAGGCTTCTCAATGTTGTGGCGTTTGATAGCAATCTT
Source organism: uncultured Alphaproteobacteria bacterium (assembly GCA_937896365.1). Lineage (GTDB taxonomy): Bacteria > Pseudomonadota > Alphaproteobacteria > Paracaedibacterales > JAKBAR01 > JAKBAR01. The sequence goes on along the minus strand of CALBMH010000081.1, from coordinate 4,551 downwards.
TACATCATGGGCGGTGATGTTATAAGCCGCAAGTTTAACGGGTTCGAGGTACAGATGCATGGTATACTGTCCCGCACCCAAAACATCGACACGGGCTACACCTGGTACAGATTCAATATCTTTTTGCAATTCACGCAGTGCGTAGTCGGCCAGTTCACTGGCAGGCAGTGTCTCGCTTGTCAGCGCCAGAGTAATAATGGCTTTTTCTTCAGCACGGGACTGTGTCAAAATAGGCTTTGTCGCCTCGTCAGGGATTTTATCAGCGTTTTTAGCAAGACGGTCACGGATATTGTTGGTCGCACTTTCCATACTGTAGCCTGCAATGAACTCAAGCATGACCTTGCTTTCTTCCACAGAGCTGCTGGATGTAATTTCTGAGATGCCCTCGATACCTGCCATAGCCTCTTCGATGACCTTTGTTAGCTGGGCTTCCACAATTTCAGGAGCTGCACCGGGTAATGTTGTTTCAATGGTGACGTAGGGACGCTCGATCTTTGGATATTGCAGTAATGGCAAGCGACTGCCTGCAATAAGCCCGACAATAATGAGCAAGAACGTAAGAACCCAGGCAAGAACAGGGCGTTGGATACAGGTTTCAGAAATTTTCATAACGCGACACTCTTTCTAAACGCCTTACTCATCGTCTTCTTCCGCATCTTCAAGCTTTTTCTTCTCCGCGTCTGGCTTTTCCGAACCATCTTCGTTCAGATTTAAAAGCTTCACAGGATGCCCATCACCAGCGAAGCGCATTTGCCCTGCAGTCACGACAATTTCGCCAGGGTTGATGCCGGTAATAATTTCCACCTTGTTCTTTTCCTTTGTACCGACAAGGACCCGTTTACGACTGGCTTTATTACGCTTGACAACCCATACATATTCGATATCGCCTTCGCGCTCTAAAGCAGACTCAGGAACCAACAACGCATCACCCTTCTCACCCACAATAAGGCTCACGTTAGCAAAAAGCCCCCCTCGTAAGAGCTCCTTTGCATTAGGGATTGTGCCACGCACAGCAATACTATGGCTTTGATGGTCGACCTTAGAGTCAATGGCTTCTACAGTGGCTGTAAAGATCTGATCAGGAAAACCATCCAGCTTGATTTCAATACCTTGTCCAATACCAACCTCATGGAGGTTACGCTCTGGAATTTTGAAATCCACCTTCATAGGATTGTTATCTACCACTGTGGCCATTTCTTGTGCTGCTTGGACGTAGGCGCCAGGGCTGGGTTCGATTAGCCCGATCACTCCATCAAAGGGCGCAATAATCTGTGTTTTTGCAAGGCGTGCCTTGGCAATTTCGATTTTCGCTTTAGCAATTTCAAAAGCCGCCTTCGCTTCGTCATATTTTTTAACAGCTTCGACTTTTTTCAAAGCTTCCATGCGTTTGAGGTCAGCTTCCCTTAGCACTAATGTGGACTGAGCATCGTGGAGTTCAGCCTTTGCATCGGCTTTAGTAAAGGTCGCAAGGTCAGCAGGAGCAATATAGTTAAGCTGATACTTATCTAATCCAAGAAGCTTAGGTACAGTCCATCCATGAAGGTCAGAAAGTACAGCTTTCATTGCCGGGCTTGCTTCACCAAGATGGCGAAGTAAACGATATTCGTGATTACCCTCAATGAAATCAATCTCCGCATCCGGACAGATATTGCGGATTTCTTCTAAGAATTTATGTACCCATTGGATGCGACCAACAACGTCCCATTCCCTAGGGTCAACTGGATAACTGCCAAATTCTGGCAAGTCAAATACATCACCATTGAGAATAATGCGTTGCGGCTTTACACGTTTCAACGTATCAAGGAACAAGAAACGCCAGAATGGGTCACACTCAATATCATGAATGTCACTTGCTACCATAATAGTTTGATAACGCTTACCAGATGGTTTTAAATACTTACCTTCAAAACCCATCTTCTGTTTATTCATTTCACGCATAGCATCAACAGAAGCATGGCGAGCTACAGATGTTTCCATTCCTCGCGCAAAACGAGAAGGAATAATATTCGCTGCACGTTTAAATTCTTCAAACGTACCGAAGTGTTTGCTCCATGCGCTCTCAGCATATTTGCTATTGTTACGGAAGAAGTTTCTTGTAATAATTTTTGTTACATCAATCTCTGCAATACGGCGTAATTCCTTAATGCAATCCTGCTTAGATGCCACAGTAATTTTCTTCTCGTCTTGAGACAAGGGAGTAGATTTTTTAGACATGAATATCCTATTATGTTATGTAATTGCTACGTCTTTTGAGTCAACGTTAAAACTCAAGTAGTGACCAGATAATTTATTTTCACCATATGGAATCGGAATCCGTGTCCCAATCTTCACGGTATTCCCACTGGCTCCAAGATATTTGGATGCCTCTGGGTCAGCAACATCATTACTAAATGAATCTGCTTTTGGAGTTGGACTCAAGAAACCTAACAAGCCACCGAGTACCATTGAAAGACCTGAACTAAATAGGAAGCCTCCAACGCCCCAATTTGAAAACTACCAAGCATAGCAGTCGGTCCAAGATAGATAGCTGCCGCAATCATTACGACACCAAGTACAATCTGAAAGAACCCACCTTTCTTTCCACCAGCCATTGTAGGAACCAGATGAAGTTCTTCTTGGTCTGCTGGTAATGGTTCGTTCAAAGAATCAATTGTATTAAAGCCAACCACACTAATTGAGTGACGACCTCTGCCGGGTACAGGATTAAAAGCAGGTGTTGCTTTACACATGCCATTAATGATTTCGCTTACCGAGCTACCAGAAAGATAAAGCTCCTCTGGGTATAAATCTTTTAAGTGTCCATGAAGGACAACTTTTACTCTTTTCTCATAGGACATCTTTAAGTTCCTTTTGCTCAAAGCATTGAAGCGCGGTATCTAGAGTACAGTTATAAACTTTTACGCCAAGATTGTCTAGTGTCTGCGCGAGACTGTTCATATTCTCAATGAAAAGATTGAAGTCAGCAGGACGTTTGATAGCTTTAGGATGGTCACCAATGACATTATGACTAACGCCGCGACGTTTCATATCAAAGCCAACAAGGATAATTTCCTTTGGTTTACAATACATTGCAAGATTGATAGCTTGATAACCAGAATTATTCCCTGTTACCAAGTAAGGATAATTTAAATCAATTCCCTTTGTCAAAGATGGAGAGACATACATCCGAGAAACATCAGAGTAATTCAGAGGCTCAATACAAATTTTCTTGCTACTAACATCAGGGCAGCCACGATAATGATACCACCACGCAGCATCAGCATGATAAAGCACATCAGCATCCGGAAACAATACACGACCAGCATCGCCAATCGCAATGTTATAAACACCACTTTCCCTAATCATTTTCACTTGTTCATCAATCAAGGATGAACCGGGGGCTAGAACAACAACCTTATTTCTTGGGTGTAAGATAAATGCACTCATACGTTTACAATCGCTTTCTTAGTTTCATCATACGAGAAAGCTTTAACACCATCCGCGCCGATAATAAAATGAATCATATATGGCCAGTTCAAGAACATACGATGGTCTTCACCAGATAGGTTTGAATCTTGTGATGGATGTGTATGCCATGTTGCCCATGCGCCTCGGTCAATACATTTAATTGTATCTTCAGGACTTACAAGAAAGCCATCGTTTGGTTTTGCTGATACGTTCTCTACTTCAATGATTTGATTCTTGTTACCAATGAATCCTACACGTTCAGGACCTTCGGCGCTATAAAACTGTTTAAGAAGCTTCTTGATATTCTCAAGCTCATTTTTGTTTAGCTTCATTTATTACTCCCATAATAAAATCTCTTTTGTGTGGTAGCAAATGGTCAAGAATATCTAATTTCGTTGACTTACTATCACGTAAATCTGGCACATCTTTATGTCTAATAACATGAGTTGTAAGATTACGCAATACACCTCTGTAAGGTGTAACTGCTGATAACGTGCCAAGGCGGTGATGAATCACCATGCCTTCACCAATATAAATAGCGCAATGATTTGTAACAGTTTTCTCTGGACGACGTGGGTCTGGAATACCAATTAGGAATGTGTCAAACGGACGCAGGTCTTGAAGCTGCGGGTCATCAAGAAGATAAAAACCTTCCTGTGCATAGTTGCCTACATACGGGTCAATATCATCTTCAAGCCAAAAATCATTTGGGCGAGCATACGAAGTTAGTTCGATGTTCAAATTATCTTTGAACATACGACGCATCATTTCATAGCAATCATCTTTACCCAAAGTAAATTTTTTACCAAGTAGGTGACGATAACGAAGCTTCCCTTGATTCAAAGCTGGATGTTCTAGTGTTACGATAGTTGTCATTATGAGATACTCACAGTCGGGAAGTAAGGTGGAATGAACATACGATAAGGAACCATGAATGTCTGACCATCCATTAAATCGCGCAGTTCAAGAACAATAGCACCAACGCGTAAATCTGATACACGTGAAATTTTCCATTGTTGAGCGCGATAAATTGGGCGGTCATTATCAACATCTTCCTTCAATACTCTATAGCGGATAACTTTAGCTCCGTCAAGTAGGCCATCA
>CALBMH010000080.1 GCA_937896365.1 uncultured Alphaproteobacteria bacterium | reverse complement strand
CACCCTCCACAATACTACCAAAAAACTTAATAAATCGTTAAAGTAAAGAAAAAAAGGGGCGGGGAATTGTATGGGCTTTATTTCAATGATTTGAGATAGGCGATAACATCCGCTCGCTCTTCAACTTTTCGGATACCAGCAAAGGCCATTTTCGTGCCAGGCATAAGGCTACGTGGCCTGTGAAGGTATTGGCTTAGCTTTTCCTCATCCCATGTGTCTTTACCGTGCTTTTCTTGAAAGACGCGCGAGTAAGCAAACTCCGCCATATGAGCAAATGTGCTCCCCACAATGCCAAAAAGATTAGGCCCTGTCTTCGCTTTCTCCCCTGGCTTAAATGTATGGCATTGGCTGCATAATTTATTAGAAAGTTTTTCACCGTTTTGAATATTCGCCTTTACTAAAAGAGGCTCAATAGGCTCAAGTTTTTCCTCCGCTAGCAGAGCTGCACCAGCTAAGGGAGTATCAGGAACATCGATCACGAAGATGTTTTTTTCCAAAGCAGCTGGATGAATTATTCCCTCACTGACAAGATTTGCGACCATCATAACAAGCAAAGCCACAAGGAGAACTGCAAAAATCTTATTAAATTCGAAACTATTCATTATTGAAAATTAACAATCGTAACTTATATAAAATTATATTTATTTTTAGAGGGAACACAAAGAAAAAGTTCACTTCCAAACAGATAAGGGAGTAGGAGACATTCCTTGATCACAAAAACTCACTCTTGAATGCTGCCTTATCCTCAAATAGTATGGGGAGAATAAAGACTTCAAAAGCGTATTTTATCCAAGCTGTTTTTGCGGTAGATATAGGGTACAAGCGCCCTGGGGTTATTGAATTTCACCACATTCTATATCATAGGTTACAGCAATTCCAATGACAAGTGAGCCAACCAGTCAGCAGCAAGCTCCCCAAAGACACCCTCGACAAAGGCAGGCTACTTTGTGGCTAGTATTCGTTATTGCCATTGTATTTCTTGCCGATGTAATGACAAAAAAGTACGCAGTCATGCTGATTCCTTCCCATAAGCCCATCACTGTGACCCCTTTTTTCAACCTCATCCTCACCATCAATTATGGTGTGAGCTTTGCCATGTTTACGGCTAGTCATGTTTATGGTGTATATGCGCTCATAGCTCTGACGTCACTTCTGTCTTGTGTTGTTCTTTACTTTGCTCTTACAACACAAACATTCATTGAAAAATTGGGGTTCTCTTTAGTGCTCTCGGGAGCGCTCGGGAATTTATTTGATCGCATCCGCCTGGGCGGTGTTGTGGACTTCTTGGACTTTCATGTGGCAGGCTACCACTGGCCCGCATTCAACGTTGCTGATGCTGCCATTTGTATGGGGGTGAGTTCACTCTTTTTTTACCATTTCATGTTACAAAAAAAATAATAGAAACTAGGTGTTATATATGCATAAGTTAAATGTGCTCATTTTATTTGGAAGCGCAAGCTTCATTCTCCAAGGATGTGATACGGTACGTAGTACGCTTGGACTTGATCATTACCAAGCTGACGCGTTCAGTGTTCCAACAAACCCTCCACTGACATTACCCCCGGACTACAATTTAAAACCCCCTACCCCAGGTGCTGGCCCTGCTTACGCGCAAACATCCGATACGCAAGCACAAAAAACGCTTAATACTTCTAATGCACAAGCTTACTCCGATAATAAATTAGAAGGCGGATTAATAGGTAAAGTCAGTACCTACAGCACACCTCCAACGAATATTCGTGAGCTTGTTGATAAAGAAGCCGAACAAGAAAGTACATTACCAGGAAAGCTTGGTAAACAGATCGATGACTGGAAAAAACAAGCAAAAGACAATTTCTATAGCATTTCTGACGATAAAAAGGAAGAAAAACCTCAAGATTCCCCCCCTCAAAAGCTGAGATAAATCACCCTCATGAGATACTGCGTACAGTTCTTTTCTTTCTTCCTCTATCTTGTGAGCATCGTTTCCCTTGAGCCTATGGAAATCTCTAGCACAACGCACGTTGCTTGCTCCCAAGAAACACCTCAAAAAGAAGAACTAAAGCTTCCTTTTAAACTCGATCCCCCCCATGTCTCCTTAGCCAGTATCAAGATTCAAGATGTCAAAACAGATAGGGGATTGTCTGTGTGGCTCGTTGAAAACAATGACATTCCTGTTGTTACGTGCCAACTTATGTTTGCTGATGGGGGATCAAAGAATGAACCGAAGGGAAAGCGCGGACTCCTTACCTTACTTGCTGCGTTGATGGATGAAGGTGCTGGCTCCTATAAAGGACCTGAGTTTAAAAAATTCCTTATCGAGAACAATATTGACCTCGTTGTGAATCAAACGCTCGATACATTTATTATTGGGTTTTCAGTTCCAAAGACAGCTGTCAAACAAGCTTTCCAGGCTGTTAAACTCATTCTCACACAGCTAAGACTTGATCCTCATGAAATAGATAAACTCAAGAGTCACCTGCATCTACACTATAGACAACTGATTGAAACCCAGAGTGAAAAAGCAGAAGAAAAGCTGAGCCAAGTGCTCATAGGAGAGCACCCTTATGTTACCACAGTAGAAGAGCGCCTTGATGATCTTGAGAAAATTACGAGAGAAGATATGTTTGACTTTATTCAGGCACATTTCACGAAGGATAGACTTATTGCCTCCGTCTGCGGATCCATCTCCCCTTCTGAATTAAAAACGTATATTGACGATACATTAAAAACCCTTCCAGAGCAGACAAGAGCTTCCCCTGTTCCCGATGTGACTTTTCAAAATACAGGGACGACCTACCATGTCCGCGTCAATATTCCCCAAAGTACTATTTTATTCGCCCACTCAGGATTTAAACGCAATGATCCTGATTATTTTGCTTTTGATATCGCCTTTGATATTTTTGGAAGCGGTGAATTAGGCTCGCGTCTTATGCAGCGTATTCGTGAAGACAAAGGTCTTGTTTATGGGATTGGCACTATGAAAGTGCTTAATCGTCATGCACAAATAATTCTTGGGCGCGCGTCCACGCGTACTCAAACAGTTAATCAGGTCATGGAACTTATTCGACTCGAGTGGAAGAAATTTATCGAAAAAGGCATCACTCAAGATGAATTGAAACGTGCTAAGCAGCGTTCTATCGGTGTTTTCCCCCTCCATCTCACCAATACCCAAGGGATCGTTTCCACACTCACTGCTATTCAATACTACAGACTGGGCATTGATTATTTGGCACAGCGGACATCACACATTGAGGCTGTCACTCTCGATCACGTTAATCGGCTCCTAAAAGAGCGCTTCAAAGAAGAACTAACCTTCGTCATCGGTGGCAAAGAGCTCCAAGAGGATAGCAAAGATCAGAAGGAGGAGAGATGATACGTGCATTACTTATCAGCCTTGTCCTTGCTCTTATCATCCTTCCAAGTCACGGGGCTATTTTTAATCATAAAAGTTTTATACTTACCAATGGGTTGAAAGTTTATTTTATTCACAACGCTCTCGCTCCTGTTGTCAATGTGAGCTTGTACTATAAAGTAGGAACGGCAGACGATCCGCGTGATCAGCATGGGCTGTCTCATTTCCTTGAACACATGATGTTCAAGGGGACAACACGTGTACCCAAAGGCAAACTTGACGAGCTACTCTTGCAACAAGGAGCTGCTTATAATGCTCACACAACACCCGACAGCACATGTTATGAAACAACAATCTCCAAAGACCAGTTGGAATTGGTGCTTTTCTTAGAGGCGGACCGTATGGTCAATCTGACATTTGATAAGAAAGATGTCGAATCGGAGCGCCAAGTTGTCCACGAAGAGCGTGCTATGCGCCTCGATAATCATCCTTTTGGTAAAGCCACAGAAATCTATCTGCGCTCCCTTTATTGGAAACATCCCTATGGTATTCCCGCTATTGGATATCCTGAACACATTGATGCCTATACCTATGATTCAGTACGTCAGCATTATAAAACATACTATGCTCCTAACAATGCTATCCTCATCATAGCAGGCGATACTGATTTTGGAAGAGTCAAGGAACTTGCTGAGAAGTATTTTTCTCAAATTTCTCCCCGTTCTTTGCCCGTTCGCAAGCGTGCTCAAGAACCTGACCACAGTGATACAACGTTGTCTATCGACCATTATGCTGAGCGCAATCATGCCATTTCGCTTCAATACTCCTACCAGGCTCCTAACTTCCGAGGTCCAAACAAAGAACAGGCTATCCCACTTTTGATCTTGTCTCAGATTTTTTCTGGAAATGAACTCAGTCACCTATGGAAAGCATTTGTAGACGATGAAAAAATAGCTGTTAGTGTAGGCAGTCATTATGATCATATCTCCATCGATCCTCAGACATTTGATCTTATGATGACGCTTGGCAATACTATAGATCCTAAATATGCAAAAAAACGTATGGAGGACGAACTTCAAAAATTTTTACGACAGGGAGTCAGCGAAGAAGACGTCAAGAATGCTAAACGCGACATCCTCGCCAAGCTAGCCTTTGTCAAAGACGGACTTACAAGTACTGTTCAAGCTTTTTCGCACGTTGTTCTTGGTGTCAACGAAGATGACCTCGAGCATTGGGATAAGACGATTAATGCCATAAGCAAAGAGGACGTTGATAAGGCGCTTCGTTCTGTTTTTGGTAAAAAACCAGCTGTTGTTTTAACACTCTATCCAAAATCCTACGAACCTTATGATCTATCCCAGCATCCTTCGAAGCAAAACCCTGCTCAGTTTCGCTCAAAATTAGAAGGCTTTTGGGAATCTCTTTATCAAAGGGTCAAAAACCTCTTCACACTCTAAAAAAATCCTTTTGAGGGCATAACAGGAGCGCATGATTGAGGAGAAATTCTCCGTGCGTTTTTTCGCTAACTCCGCTAGGCTTGCAAAGCAATCAAGAAGAACCGCCTTGCTTTCCATGAACTTTTTTTCCTACTTTCACCTTCTCATTGAGAAAATTATTCTAGAAAAAGGGACAAGCTTCTCGTGGCCGAAGGCTCTTGATCTAAGCAAGCTAACGCTCGAAGCACCCAAAAGATCCTCTCATGGCGATATTGCAACCAATGCTGTCCTTATTCTATCAAAGCAAGTCGGAGAGAAAAATGCTGAGGTCGCCCAAAAGCTGTTGAGCATCTTACCATCCATCTTTCCAAAAGGAACACAGTTAGATGTGGCGGGGCCTGGCTTTATTAATATCACCCTGCCAACACATTTTTGGCAAAATCATCTAAAATTAATTGTAGAGAATCCAGGAAACTATGGCCCCACACTCTATGGGAAAGGTCGAAAAGTTCATATCGAGTTTGTCTCTGCTAATCCTACAGGACCTTTGCATACAGGTCATAGCCGTAATGCCGTTGTAGGCGATACCATTGCTTCAATATTAGAGGCCGTGGGGTATGAGGTCCACCGCGAGTACTATATTAACGATGCTGGTGGACAAGTGGACGCACTCGCACGTTCTGTATACCTGCGCTATCAACAATTCTTTGGTGTGGATATTCCTGAAAGTGCTTTTGAAGGCCTGTATCCGGGTGATTATGTGATCGATATAGGTCAAAAGCTTATGGATGAAAAAGGTGATAGCTATTTGGATAAACCGGAGTCGCAATGGCTTCCTGATGTTCGTCTTTTTGCTGTGGCTGAGGCTATGAAAGGTATTAAGCGTGACCTCGCTGACTTAGGTGTGGTGATGGACACGTACACTTCAGAAGCGGATATTGCGAAGGCGGGAAAGATTGATGATGTTCTCAGGCTGCTTGAAGAGCAAGAGGATGTTTACATAGGCGTCATTGAACCTCCTAAAGGGCAAGTTGTAGAGGATTATGAGCCACGCCCGCACACACTTTTTCGCTCAACAAAATACGGCGATACTATTGATCGTCCCCTCAAAAAATCAGACGGTTCATGGTCCTATTTTGCACCTGATATTGCCTACCATCGCGATAAAATCCAACGCGGTTATTCAGACCTCATCGACATTTTAGGAGTGGATCATGTTGGCTACTTCTCACGTATTGCAGCAGCTGTAAAAGCTGTCAGCGATGGAGCAGCCTCACTACAAATCTGCAATTACAATGTGGTCAATTTTCTTGAAAATGGTGTGCCCGTCAAGATGTCAAAACGGGCGGGAAACTTCATTACATTGAACGATCTCCTTGAGAAAGTAGGGAAAGACACTGTACGTTTTATGATGCTCACGCGGCATCATAACAGTGTGATTGATTTTGATTTTGCCAAAGTGTTAGAAAAGTCGAAGGACAATCCCATCTTCTATGTTCAGTATGCCCACGCGCGGATTTGCTCTGTCATGCGTCATGCTGAGACATTATGGGAAGATTTGGATGTCAGTATAGCTCGTGCTGATGTGAGCACATTATCCGATCCTGCTGAACTGGGGTTAATTAAAATTCTCGCACAGTACCCTAAAATAATTGAAGTTGCTGCCCACTTGCATGAGCCCCATAGAGTTGCTTATTATCTGTACGATGTTGCATCGTGTTTTCATAGCCTTTGGAATAAAGGTAAAGAAAATGCTAGGCTAAGGTTCATCGACGAGTCAGAAAGAGAGGGGTCTCTTGCTCGCCTCACTTTACTTAAAGCAACACAACAAATTATAGCAGCGGGGCTTAAGATTTATAAAATTGACCCCGTCCAGGAGATGCGTTAATGGGACTGCTTCGGTTCTTCAAAAAAGCTCCGAAAAAAGGAGCTCAGGATTATGGCTTTGGAGAAGGGGGATACGGCGAGCCACGCCTATTTGCTGTAACACCAAAGCATCAATACCATGATCATCATCAGCATCATGCCCATGGGCATGATTTGCAAAGTAGTCGCCCACAAGCCTTCCAATCGCAGATAGATCAGCCTCCAAGAACACCTTACTCCCACCCGCACCATCCACAGTATGTCCATCCTTCCCCTAATTCCCAGCATGCACAACAAGCCTTGTTTGCTGAAAATCCTTCACCCCAGGAGATGCCTCAGCATGGTCCGAACGCTCCTTATTTTAACACATCGGCTGCAAACTATTCTTATCCTCAGCATAATAATTCTGATCTGCGTGAACTTCGTTTTTGGGATAATAGGCCGGTAAATAACGATGAACGTTATGCACAGGATGATGAACAAGACGAATCCGAACCCCAGCCGCTGCGTTTTATTTTAGCATTGGGTATCTTAATTATTTTTGCAGCTCTGGCTTGGCTTGTTTTTCGGTGGTCGACGTACAGTGTATCAACAACACCTCCGCATATTCAGGCAGACACCCATCCCTTTAAAGTAAGGCCTGATAACCCCGGAGGATTGGTCGTTCCTCACCAGGATAAGCTTGTTTACGGGCGTATTGGCAGTGATAACCATGCTATGGATCCTTATGCTCCCATCGAGCGTTTGTTGCCTCCCCCAGAACAACCGATCCAACCGCCGATGCAACCCCTTGGTCAAGGTCCCTCCACGCAATTCCACGGAGGCGGACAACCGAACAATGAATCTTACGCTTACCCCAATGGGTATGGACCATCTTATCAGGCGTACCCGGTGCAACAAGGACAAATGATACCACCTCAAGCTCAAGGGGGGTACTCCCAGCAGCAAGCTCCTTCGCAAGACTATGGTCCGTATCCTCCCCATCACCAACAAGGATATGTAACTCCTGATCCAGGGCAGCTGCAACAGCCTTATTCACAGCAACAACAGATGACACAGCAAAGCGATGGCTTTTATCCTCAGCAGTCACCGCCAATGGTGGCGCCAGTGATGATGGGTTCCGGAACACAACCGGGCACGCAACAAGGAATGCTACAAGAACAATCTCAAGGACAACCTTATGGACAACATCACTCGAACCCCAATAATTTATCGGGCGAAGAGGAAGGATTTTATCCGGATAATACGCAACAAACTATCCATCAGGGGCAACAAGCTCAGAGTCAGAGCCAAAGTCCGATCCCATACACATATCAACCGAAAGCCGTACAAACACAGCGAGATCATCAGTCTTCCCCCCGCATGATTCAAAGAGAAGCCCCGTCCCCTTCGCCGCCATCGTTCTCCCCCATGCCTACAGGATTTTTACCAGGAGGTATCCCACGAACAAACGCGGCCCCTCCCATGGTCCCTGTTTTCTTTAAAGTAAAGCTTGGTTCCCTTGAAACAAAGGGTGCTGCGGAAAAAGAGTGGGAGCGCCTTAAGAATAAGCACAAAGAGTCCTTCAAAAATTTGAACAAAGCTATTGTTAAAGAAAAGACAAACGGCAATACCTTTTATGTTGTCTATGGTCTTGATGTACAAGGAGAAGAGGCTGCGCGGGCTCTTTGTAAAAAAGTTGGCAATTGTTCATACCACAAACAGTAAGTAGGGGGATTCACAATGGTTAAGGCCGCAATTTTTGGATGTTCGGGTGAGATTCTTACTGTGGAAGAAAAAGCTTTTTTTGAACGTATTCAACCTCTTGGTTTTATTCTCTTTGAGCGCAACTGCCAAAATCCTCCCCAGCTCAAAAAACTGATTAGCGATCTTAAGGAGTGTGTGGGAAGAAATGATGCTCGTATTTTAATCGACCAAGAAGGCGGGAGAATTTCCCGCCTTAATCACATGTATTGGCGCGTGCCTCCAAAAGCGAAAGAATTTGGGGAACTTTATGAGTTAGACCCAGACGCTGCTTACCAAGCTGTTTATGACAACGCACTTCTTATTAGCTATGATCTTCTGAACCTTGGAATCAACGTGAATTGCGCCCCTGTTGCTGATTTACCCTCTCTCGATTCTCATCCTGTCATAGGAGACCGTGCCTTTAGTGCTTATCCTGATGTCACATCCACCCTTTGTCTCGCGATGATTCAAGGATTGCAAGACATGGGCATGATACCCGTTTTGAAACATTTTCCAGGGCACGGCCGCGCGACTGTTGACAGTCATGAGAGGCTCCCTGTCATCAAAACAGCTAAGCAGGATCTGTTTGAGTTTGACTTTGATTGTTTTAAGCAGGTGCTCACAGCGCTTAATCATATGCTGCGTCCAAGTCCGTGGGGGATGACATCCCATGTGGTCTATAGCGCCATTGACGATAAAAATCCTGCCACATTTTCATCAAAAGTGATTGACAGTATTATCCGTGGGTATCTCGATTTCCAAGGTTTTTTGGTGAGTGACTGCCTGACAATGGAAGCTCTTGAGGGAACTATGGGGGAGCGCGCGGAGCGTGCTATCAAAGCTGGGTGTGATGCTGTACTTCATTGTAATGGCAGACTTGCTGAAATGATTGATGTGGCATCTTTTGTCCCCGAGCTTGATGATAATGCATTGGCATGCTTAGAAGATAGTATTCCTAAGAAAACCTATAGCACGCTTGATCCCACCACCCTCGAAAATAATGTTAAGAAGGCCTTTGACATGTCGCGAATACTTGCACGTTCTAAACGAAACTAGTTCATTATGACTATCATGGAATTCTTAGGTATCGGCATTGCTCTTGTTCTTGCTATCACATTGCATGAAGCAAGTCATGGTATCGTTGCCTATTTTCTGGGGGACGATACAGCACAGCGCGACGGACGGGTGACCCTCAATCCTCTGGCTCATATCGATCCTATTGGTACGATCTTGCTTCCGGGTGCCTTACTTATGGTTGGGGCACCATTTCTTTTTGGTTACGCCAAACCTGTTCCTGTGAATTTCAAGCGCCTTCGTTTCGGTCGTTTCGGCGTCGCCCTTGTTGCAGGGGCAGGCCCCTTGATTAACCTTATTCTTGCCTTAGGTTCAGCATTTCTACTGCACATTAACGGAGAGGCTTCAACACTTGGGAATGATATACTCATTCATTCTATCCGGATCAATATTATGCTTGCAATCTTTAATCTTCTTCCCTTACTACCCCTTGATGGAGGGAGAGTGCTCCACGCCGGATGCCCGAAACCCCTACAGGGTATGATGGAAAACATTGAGAAGTACACGTTTCTGATCCTTATCGGATGCACCTTCGTGCCCTTACTTACACAACAGTTGCTTGGCTATCCCATTGATATCTTGAGAGGAATTCTCCTTCCACCCTATCAATTTCTTCTGAAGCTCATCCTTACTCTCAGCGGTCACTCCTTTTAAGGAACCTTCCAACAAGAGAGTAAGGATGAGTCTGAGCTTTTTTACGTCAGAGGTGGTTAGTTCGTTGCTTTTTTGGATCCAGGGTTTGCTGTGGCATGTTTTTCCTTTGCTTCCTTATCAGCTGCGGCATGGGTTGCTTTTCGCTGCTCAGCTACTTTTGCCACATCAACCTTATGGGCTTCTTGTGAACTATGCTGAGAAAGTTTTTGCTCCCCACCTTCTTTAATTGTATTCGTTACATTCTTGCTGATGACAGCATGAGCTTTATCAGCTTCGCTCACTTTACTTGGATCTTTAGCATGGGTTTTTTTTGCTTGCTCTTGCATACAAGCAGCTTTTTCCTTCACCCCTTTGACATGTGAACAGTCAACATCTGCGTGCACGCTACCGATCGTAGTAACCACTGCTAATAACACTCGTAACATTTTAGACTCCTACCATTCTTTAGGTTGATTACATGTATAACAATAAGGCGTAAGTGTTAATTTTCCGTTAACGTGGAATTTTTTACTTTCTATGTCCTAACAATTCTTGCGTCAAATGCTCAATTTCCCTTTGGACAAGGCGCTCAACAAGGGAGGAAAGATTAGTATCAAGCCAGTTTTTCAAATAGGGCGTCATAGCCTGTATTGCAAGACTTTCTAAGGAAACGCCACTGCCTGTTGGTGTTTCTACGGGCACTTGCTGTGCTGCCTTTGTTGTTTCGACGAGTCTTGAAAGTGCTTGGGCTGAAGCCATCATTGATTTGGCTGATGTTAGCCCACCAAGAGTGGTGCTACGGGGTTCTTCCGACGTCAGCGGATTTTGTGGAGTTGTTGGATGAGAAGGATCATGACTGTTCATAGGAACCACTTGTGAAGCGTGAGAATGTGATTGTTGTTCAGTAGGATGCACTAGAACAGAAGATACCGCATTTGCCGGCAGCTCTTGCGTCTGAAAGGGCCCCTGTAACTTAGTATTTTGAAATCCAGTACTTTGCGATCCACTTGGATGATCTACAATGCTATGTACATGGCGTAAATCCAAAACTTCTTCCTCCTCCCGAAGAGCAGGTTTGGGAGCGTTAGGATCTTCTTCTGTCACATACTTGCGAATGGAAGCTAAAATCTCCTCCATTGACATTTCTTGATCGTCATCTTTGCGGTTAGCCATCATCCCTCTAAATACCATTAAATCCTACCCTTTGTGTTATTGTAGTGAATACTTGGATCATAGTAATTAACTTTTAGCTTCATTTGTTTTGCTGTCAAGCGCCCCATAGCTGCAAGCACAGCAAAGGATTCAAAAAGGTAGGTACGCTCTGCACGTACAAGGTTTAACTGAGAGCGTAAGAGCTCTTTTTGGGCGTTCAACACATCAAGCAGAATTTTCGTTCCCACTTGCATTTCTTGTTGCGTTCCATCCAAACTGACTTTACTCGCTTCGACTTGTTTTTTAAAGTTTTCTATATTCGTCTTGGCTGCTAAATAGTTTTGCCATGCAGAAATCAATCTCTCTGTCACTATACGGCGTTGGGTTTCAATGGAGATACGTGCCCCTGCAGCTGCTTCATGGGCAGAGCGTTTTTGAGAACGCACCGAGCCTTGTTCATAAAGAGGCACGGTCATCACAACAGACGCTGACATATCCGTACGCGTGTCCCCCGTACCGAGAGTTGCCCCTCCAATAAATTTCGACCTGTTATGTGATGCATTATAGCTCGTATTACCACGGAGATCGATTGATGGTAAGAGTCCTGCTCCCACACGATCAATTTCATAACGTGCCGCAGCCTCTTCAAACCTTGCTGCGATCACTGTTGGATTATTTTCCGTTGCGAATTGAATCGCTTGTTCAAGTGTCTTTGGCATATCCTTTGTCACGTCGGGTTTGATAAGACGTTTGGGTTGACGACCGGTAAGCTTTGTGAATGTCGCACGTAACGCTTCGAGCTCTGCCCGTGATGTTTCGAGCTGTGCCACACCATCAGCGAGTTGTGCTTGGGACTGGGCAACAGCCGTACGTGTTTCTTCACCAACAGTAAATTTATCATTTGTGGCGTTAAGAGTTTGTTTGAGAAGCTTGACATTGCCTTCATAGAGCTCGATTTCTGATTGCTTTTGCAACATATCCAAAATAACTTGAATAACTTGGCTGAAGATATTTTGCTCGAGGATGAGAAGGCGAGCACGCGCTGCTTTAATCGTATTTTCAGCCCCTTTAACAGATGCAATCGTTGCGCCACCGGCATAGAGATTTTGGGTGACTTCAACTCCCGCCTGTGCTGTTGGAAGGCTCTCACTTTGCGCCGTTGTGGAGATACCAAGCCTTTTTTGATCACCACCATTGATTGATTTATTCGCACTAACGCTTAGTGTGCCCTGTACCTTAGGACGATAGCCCGCCTTCGCTTGCGGCATGCGTTCATCCGCTTGGTTAATCTTCGTGATTTCTGTGGCAAGCTCTGGATTGTTCTGATAAGCCGATTCCAAGGCCGAGTAAATACTATCCACACCCGAGGTGTCTTGTTTGACGACAGTCGTTGTGGGGTGAAATGCGGGTTGAGGGCTCAAATGATGGGGAGCAGGGGGTCGAGACACGGAAGACAGCCCGTTTTTTTGGGCTCCGGAAGCTTGCGCGTTCACATACGTTGCAAAACCAATCGTGAGCATAAGAAGCGAGAGTGCTGTGCTTTTCATAAGTTTAGTCTTCCCTAATAACGTGGCATCGATGGACTCACATCCCTTGCCCATTGATCCAAACCCCCTTTGAGGCTTGCGACATTGTCAAACCCATGTGCTCTTAGCATGTGCGCTGCTTGCAAGCTCCGAACACCGTGATGACAAAGAGTGACAATAGGCTTATCCGTCTCCATCATCTGCAAGTCTTGCGCCAAATTTCTTAACGGAATGTTAATACTGTCACTTATTTTACAAAAAACAAATTCAATTTCCTCTCTGACATCAAGAAGCAACAATTCTTCCTTTTGTTGAATGTAACTGTCGAGTTCAAAAGGAGAGATCTCTAAATCTTTAAAGAAAATCATCGGACAAGACCGCCATTTAAAAAGCATTCCTGTGAGCAAACGCAGAGCGTGGGTAAGTGGGAGAACGAGCAAGGTATGGTCATAGGGAAAACCCCTTCTGTTTTTGAAACCCCATCAAAGGATAAGCCTTCTCATAGGTTTCATGGCGAATCGTGCCTTCCTTGGAGCACGTAAAAACCCCAAGAGGATTATTGAGGTAGATGCTGATCAATTGACCATGGGGACGCAATTGCTCTAGAAGCCCGTCTGGGATGTACTCAATACCTCCCTCAATCAGAATATAATCATAGAGACCATGCTCAGGGAAACCCTCACTTAACTTATTTTGATCTATGAAAAGAAGATCATCAAAGTTTGTCAATTCATAGAACGCATCAAAATAATGTTGCAAAGCTGTTTGCCCAAAACTAAACAATAGGTTGTTTTCCTCAATACCATAAACTTTTGCACCAAGCTCATAGGCAATGGCGAGACTATACCCTGTTGCAAATCCAATGATAAGAATCTTAGGCTTATGGGAAAAATTGATAAAACTAAACAATTTGGCCAGTTTTCGCGGTGATAAAAGGTATCTCACAGACTGATCGAGATAAACTCGAAGATCATAATCGTGATAACTTTGGATTTGAAATTGGAGATCAATAAACATCTCCCTTGGGACCTTTCCAAAGGCTGCCAGCATGTCAGGATCGGTTATTTTTTGTGGCTGCAGTTGCCCCTTGATCATCTGCTGACGCATAAGGCTAAAATCAACGCCGGACGAAAACATGGAAAAGCTTGACTTAAATTCCTTAGGAGACTATACGGGAAAATGAGCATGTACGCTATCGCTTTCTGGCCGGATGGCAGAATGGTCATGCAGAGGATTGCAAATCCTTTGACGTCGGTTCGATTCCGGCTCCGGCCTCCAAGTTGATTCTCCCCTGTCCTTTGGTGGACGTCTGGGACATAAAGAACCTTGTTCTTAAGTTTCTTAAGTGTTTGTTAATTTCTTTCTGATCTACTAAGAAATAGAGATATTTAGAAGGCGCTCTATGGACGGATGTCTTACCAAGCTTGCATAATATATCTTGCTTCCCTATTCGCAAGTATACCTCTTCTCAGCCTTTTTAATCACGAATGGGTTAACATTTATACGTTAGGATTTTATGGAGCATTGATTCTTGGAGGGTTCTCGGTCGTTGGCAGGAACTTAAGCAAAAAATTAAAAGCTCTTACATGCGCTTTAGAAGAACTCAAAAACAATTTTGATAAGCCATTTCCTCTTTTAGAGGATAAAACTGAGATCGGCAAGCTCGCGCGTGTTCTTGAGGGTCAACGTCAGGAAGTGCTTTATTCTCCTCCTCCGTTAGATACCCCAGCACCGGTTATCCAGGAACAACCAATCATCATAGCACCTCAGCAAGATGTCTCAAGCTCCCTCGTTAATGATTTTAAGCACAAAGCTTCCGACTATTGTGACCTATTGACAAAACTAGCCTCTACTATTCAAGTTTATTCAAGCAATATGTCTCTCCATACGCAGAGTGCTCATAACAATGTGTCATCCGTAGCATGTGTGGCAGAAGAGTCCAGCACAAGTGTTCAAACCGTCGCCACAGCAGCGGAAGAGCTCGCCAGTTCCATTGGCGACATTGGCAAACACGTGTCACAATCTGCGCACGTAGCTAAGCGAGCAGCCAGAGCCGCAGAGGACACGGATATGCGTGTAAATGGCTTAGCGGACGCAGCATCAAAAATTAATGATGTTGTTCAACTCATTCAAGATATTGCTAACCAAACACATCTTCTTGCTCTCAATGCGACCATTGAAGCTGCCCGCGCGGGTGAAGCTGGCAAAGGGTTTGCTGTTGTCGCATCAGAAGTCAAAAACCTCGCCAATCAAACAGCGAAAGCAACGGATGATATTACGCGACAAATCGACCAAATACAAGTCGCAACGCGAGAAACCGTCACATCAATACGCTCAATCAGCAATATTATTCACCAAGTAAACGAGGTCTCAGACGCCATTGCCTCGGCTGTAGAGAAGCAAGGTCAAGCCACAGAAAGTATCTCCCAAAATCTTCATCATGCTCTCCAGGGAACACGGCAAGTCAGCCAACGCATCTCAAATGTAACATCTTCAACGAATGAAGCAAATACAACGTCCCTAGAAATAAAGAAGACCATCGAGCAACTCTCCCAGCAAGCAGAGCTTTTGCAAAAGAGTATACGCGGGCTTACGTTGCATTAGAATCTCCTAGTCATACGCACTCCCACGCGTCTCTTGTTAGGCACCTCTCATAGTTTTTTTGTAAGGCTCACTTCCTCTTAATCTTAATTTCCTTAACACTCTCCATGGCTTCTTGGGATTTGGGTATTTTTATGGAAAGAACGCCTTTCTCCACCTCTGCGTCGACTTTACTGGGTTCCACTCGGAAGGGAAGAGTAATAGACCGTATAAAATTTCCGTAGGATCTTTCCATCATATAGTAATTTTCTTTTTCCTTCTTCTTTTCTTGTTTTTTCTCGCCTTGGATAGTGAGGACGTCATTCAAAAGATGCACAGACACATCCTCTTCAGCTATGCCAGGTATGTCCGCCTTGATGAGAAGTTCTTTGTCTCTGTCAATCACATCAATACTTATATTTTCAGCGCCAAAGGGCAAGTTTGGAAATGTGGTAAATGTGCGATCAAATAAAGAGTCAATTTCTCTTCGCAAGCTCGTAAAGGGGTCACGAATCTTTACAAGTTCTTGTCCTTGTCGCTCTCCAAACGGAATGAGGTCTTTTAAACGCATGTCTGCTCTCCTTTAAGTAGTCTTTTGCTCCACTGAAAAGGGTACTTGATAAAAAAACGAATCCCTAAGAGAAAATAAAGGAATTTTTAAAGCCCCAAGGTCTTCTCTCGTTCTTCATTTAGATTTGGTCATGCCTTGCATTTATGAAGGATGAGTCCTAGAACTTGTCCAAGTTTTTTCTTTAGGGATGACCGTGGAACAACAAGATCCACCATACCATGATCACGAAGATACTCCGCCTTTTGAAAGCCTTCGGGGAGTTTTTGGCGAATCGTTTCCTCAATAACGCGTGCTCCCGCAAAACCAATCACAGCACCAGGCTCAGCTATAGCAATGTCACCAAGCATTGCAAAAGAAGCGCTGACCCCCCCCGTTGTTGGATCAGTAAGAAGGACAATATAAGGAAGGCCTGCTTCCTTGACACGCTCCACAGCGATGATGGTGCGTGGCATTTGCATCAATGACAAAATCCCCTCCTGCATGCGCGCCCCCCCTGAAGCAGGAATCACAACAAGCGGCGAAGCTGTCTTAATAGCGAGATCACTGGCCATAAGAATACCTTCTCCCACAGCAAGCCCCATAGATCCTCCCATAAAGGCAAAATCAAAAGCCGCAATCACTGTATGAATGCCTGAAATAGACCCAAAAGCTACTTTAATAGCATCATCGCTCCCTGTCTTTTGACGGTATTCTTTTAAACGATCAGCATATTTTTTCAAATCACGAAATTTGAGAGGGTCTTGAAGTACTTTGGAAAGAGGGTGGAGAGTATAATCTCCCTGATCAAAAAGGAGATCGAAACGCTGTTTGGCACTAAGGCGAAAGTGATGGCCACAGTGATGGCATACGTGATAATGCTCTGAAAGATCCCTATGAAACATCATGTGTTCACACCCAGGACACTTCGTCCATAAGTTATCGGGCGTTTCTTGCTTGCCTCGTATCAATGCTTGAATCTTAGGTCGAACAAAATTAGTCAGCCAGTTCATGATTTCTCTTCCGCAGTTTCATTGATCCTACTCTCACCCCTTACCGTTTCCTTGATGATACATAGATTTAGACGAGATCCCTTATTGGTTTTTGCGTTTTCGTCGTAGGAGCGTGTGAGTCCTTTATCGTCTTTGCCGCTGGTTCTGATTTTTTAGATACCTTCTCTTTTTGGCCCACCACAGTCGTTGTTTGTTTGGGGTTTTGTTTAAGATGCTTCTCTAGCGTTAGCGTAGAACCAGCCTGCTGAGCCGTTGTTTTGAAAGAAGCCCTTGTATCATCTGTAAGAGAATAAGGTTCAAAGTCTTTTTTGATCTTCTCAAGGAATTTTATGGCTGCTGTTTTATTTCCTTGTTTCGTAAGGACTTCGGCCATTCCTAATAAAGCGTCGGCCGCATGGGGCCCTTGCTCGTCACCACGATAAACACGTGCAAAGGCATTTTGCGCTTCTTTAAGCTGGTTTTCTCTCAATAGCACACGCCCTAAATAATAGAGTGCCGAACGACTGGATGAATCCGTTTGATGTTGCTCAATATATTTTCCGCACGCTTCTTTAAACACATTTGCTTTTTTCTTGAGGGAGGTTCCATCTGTTGCCTGGATCGTCTCAGCGTAGAGTTTGTGTAATTCATCGAATTGTGACTGGGTTTTACCCTGGGGTAAATTTCCTGCATGTTTGCGTGCTTTTGCCATAGCAGAAGCTTCAGCGGGATTCCGTGCATCCAAAGTCTCTTCGACTTGCCGCATCGTTGTCACACCCATTTCTTTCATCAAATCCAGAACATCCGGGTCAGTGGATTCAGTCTCTCCCCCTGACGGGACCACCACAGGCATTACGCTTCCAGGTTGTGACACAGAGGGCTTAGATGGTTTTTTCTTCAGCTGGCCCTCAAGATGCTCAACTTTATTCGATAAACAAGCAACTTGAGCACGTAAGGCTGTGATATCACTGTGAGTATTTTGTGAAGAAGCCTTTGCAGATTCATCAGAAGCATCAATGGCTTCTTCTTCTGTAACTTCCTCATAGATCGTTTCCTCTTCCTCACTTTCACCTTCAGCGTAAAGGGGAAAAAGAAAAAGCGTACAAAAACAAACTAAATAAAAAAGTTTCAACATTACCAACCAAAAAACAGAAGAGCTCGCATAAACAATCTAGCAAAAAGCTCAATTAAACTCTAGGATCAAAGCAGCTGTGTCATATTTCTAAACAAAAAAGACAAGGCACCCTCCCATGTTCCATCAAAAAATAGCGTTGATTGTGTCGAATCATCCCCTTGCGCAATCCTTGGAAAAAAATTGGCAAGAGCTCTATCCTTTTTCTCCACCTGGGGAAGCTGATATAATCATTGTCGCGGGAGGGGATGGCATGATGCTCAAGACCCTGCGGGAATATCCTTCTAAAAAGATTTATGGCCTTAACTGTGGCAGCGTTGGATTTTTGATGAATACTTTTCATGGTGAAACATTAGAAGATACGCTTATGCGCGTTCTTCACGCGAAGGAAATTACGCTTCATCCCCTGTCTATAGAGGTTATGACCCTTGGTGGGCAAAAATATAAAGCCCAAGCCATTAATGAAGTGGCACTTCTAAGACGCACTGCCCAAGGGGCTAAAATTGCGATTTTCATTGATGGTACACTCCGTCTATCAGAACTTGTATGCGACGGTATTCTTGTCGCAACCCCTGCTGGAAGCACAGCTTATAATCTTTCTGCACACGGTCCGATTATCCCTCTCGGTGCATCGCTTTTGGCTTTAACTCCTATCTGCCCCTTTAGACCAAGACGCTGGCGAGGAGCCCTCCTTCCTGATATGTCAAAGATTACATTTGACGTCCTCGATCCAGATCACCGTAAAGTGAATGTCTCTTATGATGATCAAGAGATTGAGGATGTACGGTCTGTTTCTGTGACACAGGACTTTTCCAAAAAATTAACTCTTCTCTTTGATCCAGATCACCATCTTGAAGAACGTATTATCGCTGAGCAGTTTTTTAGTTAGAACAAAGTACAACCATTAAGAAGTTTTTACCACGAAGGAGGCGCCTTTCATAGAGAAGAGGAAAAAAGATACCAAAACACGAGACGGTTAAGCAACTTTTGAGAGGCTCTCTTTCTCTTGTTTTTTAAGAAGATCTAACAATTCTTTCTCATGACATGCGTCGGCTGCTTTAAGAATACTTTCAAGATGATCAATTTTTGTCCAGGCAACATACTCGCTAGAAAAAATATAGGGATTTTTTGTGTTTATTAATTTTGTGGTCGTTTCTGAATTTTTCTTTTTCCCCTTTGAAATAATGGGGAGCTTTTTCATAATATCATCTTTTTCCAAAGACAACATGTATTGAGCCAGGTCTTTGACATAAACTTTCTGTCGCGTGCTGAGTGTATAGTCAAGGAGACCCTTATCATTTTTAAAGTCTGCAAGCATCTGGCAGAGGAGCGTTCCCAGCTGCTGTGCTGTTATGAGACTCGTTTGGGCTGTGTCATGGTCAATCATAACGTGCACACCACCATTAATCTGTTTTTGCAGATTGGCTGAAATGGAGGCAGAACTACCAATGATATTTTCAACATTAGCTATCATGTAATGTGTCTCTTTCTCAGAGAGATAACGCATGAACGTTCCTTTAATAAGTGCCTCAAAGATAGCGGGAGTGGCCTCCGCAGGTTTCTCAAAAAGCATAAGACATTGGCTGACTTTGTATTTATGGGCGAGGTAAGCCATAAATTCCGTCGCAAGGATATTCGTGCGTACATAGGCTAAGAGATTATCTTCCCCTGGCCAAGAAAGAAGGGGAGTGTGGATAATAATATGGGGTTTCTCACTTTCGATAATATGCTGCATCAATGCTTGATCATTAATATCAGCGACCTTAAGTGCGTAGCTTTTCCTATTGTGCCCTTGATCATCGAGCAGCTGAGCTATTTTTTTCAATCGATCAACCGACTGATCAACAAGAAGGATTTTTTTTGCTTTAAGCTTAAGAAAAGATTGGATGAGAGGTTTGAAGATATAACTTCCCGCCCCTGTAATTAAAATAGTTTTATCTTTTATGTGAATTTTTTGTTCTTTCGTGTAGCCAATGAGAGGATCTTTAAATAAAGACTCAACGGAAAGCTCCTTGAGTTCAGCATTTTCTAGATTTTCCAATGTTGTAAAGGATTTTGGAAGTCGCAAAAGCTGTACATGATTCTCATTTGCGACATGCAAAATCTCACTCAGGTACTCACCAGGTTGTTCACTTATGAGAAGTCGAAAAAATTTGGATGGGGGCTGATTTTGATTTTGGCTCTGGGACTGCATTTGACCTTTGAGCCAAACAGCCAAATCACGTACACTCGCAACCACGGGAACACCGTGAATATTAAGACCCACTTCATCAGACCTAAGAGAAATAAGGGCATGAGCAGTATAGGGAAAATCCTCGCTTTGGCTGATCTCTTTCAAGAAAAGCTCGGTGCGGTCGTCTGTCCCTAAAATAAGGAGCGGAGGTCTTTTTGCAATTTGTGACTGACGCCTATGATGGTGAATATAACTAAAAAAACGGGGTGTGAGTGTCGCCAACAAGAAAATAACCCAAACAATAAGCAGTATAAGCTGAGGCATCTCTTCTTCTTGGCTCAAAAGTCGTTTAAGGGGTGCAAACGTTAAAATGGCAAGCGTTATGGCTGAAACATGCTTAAGGATATCCCCCGTCTCCATATAGCGCCACATGGCTTGATGGGTGTTTAGAATATTGAAATAGGTCAGTGAACAAAGAGAAAAACAAAAGCTCATTTTAAGAAGATAGGCTTGTGTATAGTCAAAAAATTCGTCGCCAATTTTGAAATAAAGAGCAAGAGGAATGGAAAAAAAAGCAACAACAAGATCAAAAGTGAGCACACCGTAAGCAAGATTGCGGCGTTCATCCAAGTAGTGGCTTGTTCTTTTAACAGACGATTTAATGTAGGAGATGTAAATACTTTTAATAAACTCTAAATATTTTTTCATGATGGTTCTTGAAAGTCCGTCTGTTTGTAAAGGCAATGATTGATTGCACTCAACTTTCGTTCTTAAAAAAATAAACTAGTAGAAGAATACTTGAAAGCCACCAGCTTTGAAAAGCTCCAAGATTAACCCAAAAAGCGAACACTGCTGATGTAAAAAAACCAAAAAGACATAGGCGTTTCAATTTTTCCTGTGTATCATAGGCAGAACCGAAGAGAACTGCGGTAATGAGTGCTCCAAGCCCCGCACCGATGACACCTAATTCAAGCCATAATTGGAGCGCCACGTTATGGGGGTGGAGGCCCATTTTTTCAGCTTTGACCGTGTGAAAATTGTCATTTCCATCCTTATAGACCAAATCAATTGTTGCTCCAGAGCCAAGCTTTCTTGACGCATTAAGACCATAACCAAGCAAGGGTCTTTCACGAATTTTCTTTGCCGTTTCGTACCAAATCGTCAGGCGATGAAGGTAACTGGGATCTTTGATTATTGTATTATATTTTTCAAAGCTATCTGGGTGGAACGTATAGCTGCAAATGATGGGTGCCAAAAGGAAGGCGAGAAAGATAAGAGCTTGGATCGTCCTTTTTATA
>CALBMH010000079.1 GCA_937896365.1 uncultured Alphaproteobacteria bacterium | reverse complement strand
ACCCACCTCCCTTTCTGCATTTTTCTTAGCTTCTGCAATTGCCTTATCGTCTATTTCCTCCTTCTGTTTTCCAAGGGCCTCTCTTGCGAGTTGCTTTTGCTCTTTAGACATAAAGACAGATCCCCCTGATTCCGCAACATACTTATCATATGCAGCGTCTGCTTCTTTGTCGATATCGCCCTTGCGGTGAATAACGTTTCCATCTTTATCTGTCACATCTCTTTCGTAACGAGTTTTTATCCTTGACCCTCGCTCAAGAATATCTTTTCTTCGTGCTTCCATCGCCTCTTCGTAACCTGCGGTTCTTCCAGCCCCCATCCCCATTCCCGCCTTCTGCATTCCTCCCGCAATTACGGATGAGTTACGAAGGTCAAAAGAACTTTTGGCAAAAGAGTTGGACATATCATACATACGCCTTCCGATTACTGAGTTTTGATTATTGGTCACCCACTTACTGTCACGTGCTTTTGCGGCAAGCCTTCCTAAGCTGTTACGAGCAAGGAGCCCTGCCCCACCAGTTGCTGCACCCATAGCGAATCCCCCCACCTTACCCATCGCATCTGTTGCATACTGTCCGATTGTCCCTGCGACAGATTTCGTTACCTTAAGAGTAATATGAAGCATGATAATCATCATGAGGATATTGAAGAACACCGCGATGCCCGCGCTGTCACCTGCAATAGAGGAGTCAACCTGAGCTTTCAGTGGTCCTTCTGAAAAAACAAGTAAGAACTTGGTGGTAAGTCCAATCAGCAACATAAAGATAGGGCCAACGGCTAACTGTTCAAAGAATATTTTTCTTATCTGCTGCGCCTTGTCACCCATAAGTGGTAAAACGCTGTCTATAAAGAGAAAAGGAGAGGCAACGGTCAAAAATACGAGCGCTGCTGTTCTGATTGCAAGTATGGCAGTTGCCATAAAAAAAACATACGCCGCATAAAGAATGAATACCACAACAAGTAGAGCCGCAGGGACGCTATTAATACCTTTGATGATGTTGGCAGTTTG
>CALBMH010000078.1 GCA_937896365.1 uncultured Alphaproteobacteria bacterium | reverse complement strand
TCAACATGCCCCCACACGAGCATGTGAGTGATCTTGGGCTCTCGCCAGACTAGCTCGACAAAGGTTCTGTGCCTTTGCTTAAAAGTGCGAGATATTGATCGTAAACAAAAATTTTATGCCTATCTTTCCCTGTCACTTCTTTCACAATTTTCAGGCTTTCAAGAACGGCAAGACTACGCAAGATTGTCGGTAAAGAAAGCTTCGTACTCTCTTTGATGCGCGTTGTATTTACAATTGGGTGTTGTTGTAAATATCCATGTATCGTGAAAATGGCCGCTGTTGATTTTCCCGAATTTGAAATTGCAGCGCGATCTTTCGAAAAAAGAGCAACAATGGATTGGGCTGTTTCCGTTGCTTGCTGAGCCGTTTCAATAACACCGGTCAAAAAGAATTTGATCCATGCCTCCCAATCTCCATTTTGACGAACAGATTGGAGATGGCCATAATAAAGGTCACGGTTGGATTTCAAATACAAACTTAGATACAAAAGGGGCTGTTTCAGGATTCCTTCAACACACAGAATAAATGTAATAAGCAGGCGGCCCAAACGACCATTACCATCTAAAAAGGGATGGATTGTTTCAAATTGAACATGCGCCAACGCGGCCTTAATTAAAATTGGCAAATGCCTTGTTTCATCATGCAAAAACTTCTCTAAGTGTCCGTTCAAAAACTAATTGAATCAAAAGAAGGAGTTATGATTCAATAGTGATGAGAGGAAAAGGAGGCCAGGTATGTGGACAGAAGAGAATCGCGACAGGTACAACCGGACAGGGTTACGCTATCCGAGTGATCTGACGGATGAGGAATGGGGTATTATAGGGCCGATGATACCGCCTGCGAAACGCGGTGGAGGAAAGCGGAGAGTAAATATACGCGAAGTTGTAAACGGGATCATGTATGTTTTGTCAACGGGGTGTGCGTGGGCGTATGTTCCGAAAGATTTTCCTCCCAAAAGCACGTTGTATTTTTATTTTAGCTTATGGTCGTATAAGGGGACTTTGGAGGCTATTCACCAGAAACTATACGAGATGTGTCGTCAAGACGCGGGGCGTGATCCGTCACCGACCGGATGTGTGATTGATTCCCAAAGCGTCAAATCGGCGGAAAAAGGGGGATCAACATTGACCCGCATGGATATGATGCGGGCAAAAAGATCAAAGGAAAAAAGCGACATGCGCTGGTCGATACGCTTGGGCTCTTGTTGAAAGTTTTTGTGCATCCCGCAGATATTCAGGACAGGGATGGTGGTGTGCAACTCTTGGAAAGATTGTTCAATCGCTTTCCAAAATTGCGGAAGATGTATGCAGATGGCGGCTATCAGGGCGAGAAATTCCGTGAAGCTGTTAAAAAGATGCTTCCAAAACTTGACGTAGAAATTGTCAAAAGATCAGATGCGGCGAAAGGGTTTGAAATTTTGCCAAAACGATGGGTGGTTGAGCGCACATTTTCATGGTTAGGACGATGTCGTCGACTGGCCAAAGATTGGGAAAACCTTACGGCCCACGCAACTGCTTTTGTTATCCTGTCCTCTATTCGTCTAATGGTCAGAAAGCTATGTATTCATTAGAAAAGTTCTTGGATGGACTCTTAGGCCAAACCGCTTTTCTATCCAAGCAACGAGACCACCTCAAACCGCGCCGAGTACACTGCCCTATGCTCTTATTTTAATACGGTTCATCCCAGTGTTCTATCGCCCGTGAACGTAGGTGCTGCCGGGAGATTACAAACAACAAGTTCTTGCGCCTTGGCAGCAGGAATAACCCGAAAGCCATGATGTTCCGGATAACGCCAATGATGAGTCACAATGATCACGTCCCCTGGGTTTACCTCACGCCGTCCATCGTGTAGAGTCCCCCACTTTTGGGCAAGATAAATTTTGACAGGCGCCCCATCCACAGTTTCCAGGCACATATTAGATATACGAAGATTCTG
>CALBMH010000077.1 GCA_937896365.1 uncultured Alphaproteobacteria bacterium | reverse complement strand
AAACCAAAGAGTGTCAAAGAGATTTTGAGGGGATTGCTGTAAATAATCATTTTATTTTAAAACTCTGGGCTGATGCATGTGATGTAAACGATAAGGTGGGCCTTCTTGCTGATGGCAATGGTGCTTTAACGACGGCTCTTGGTATGACATTCGAACCTATCAGCCGCGGGTCTTGGGATGCGGTCTAAGCGGGGTATGCTATGGTCGGTCATCAGCGATAGTATTGCGAATCATCTCCATGTCGAGGAGAATGTGGGTTAATGCGAGACAAACTCGGCTCTCTCGATGATATAGGCCTTCTGATTAGTGAACAATACTGTTTTTTGGCAAAACAAGCTCATGGTAGAAACGCAGACCATTCTTGCCATGCTGTTTGACACTATACATAGCCGTGTCCGCATGGTTAATAAGAAACGAGGGAGATTCGGTATCAAAAGGGTAACGTGCGATCCCCATGCTTGCACCAATGGTGAGGGTGGCACACCCACGCACATAGGGATGACAGACAGATTCAAGCATGCGTTCTGCGATCGTACGGATGGTCTCCTCACTCGCGAGATTTTTCAAAAGAACTGTAAATTCATCTCCGCCAAAACGAGCGACAATATCGCCTTGGCGGACAGAAGTCTTAAGGCGCTGAGCTACTTGCTGTAGAACCCAATCACCCATTTCATGGCCATGAGTATCGTTGACTTCTTTGAATCCGTCAAGATCAATGACGATAAGTGCTACAGGAATGCGATGATGGGCGTCATTCAGCATCTGCTCTAAGCGTTGTATAAAAAACTGGCGGTTGACTGTACCTGTTAAGCTATCATAGTAGGCAAGATAGGCTAAATGATGACGCCCGAGGGTTGTAGGCGTCTGCTCTTTGATGAGCAAAATTTTATTATTTTCAGGCGTTGTTTGAAGGCGATAGGCTAAGACATGACCGTTAGCAAGTCTCTCCTGCCATTCATTCTGACTTTGGTTGAACTTTGTTTCAATATCCTTTATATATTTTTCTGAATTGTCTTGAAGGGCTCTCTCATAGACATGGTGCTTGAAGTTTGTTCGAAGCAGTTGAATAAAATCCTGCCCACTCAACACTGAGACATCCGTTTCAGTTGCAGAAGGGACAGCTTCAACATTAGCGTTTGTGTTATACTCACGTTGCAAATGCGGAAAAAGATCAAAGACACGCTTATTATGACTGATAATGGTGTTGTCATGATCGAGGAGAAAGAATACATCTTCTAAATCATCAATAAGGTGCGCAAGCTCCTGCATAGCTTCTTTGAATTCAATGATCTTTCTAATCCGCAACCGGTGAAGAAGGAGTTTATCAAGGGCTGACTGGATGCGTGCTTTGAGCAAAACGTTATTGACAGGCTTTGTAATGAAATCTTCCGCACCTTTATCAAAAGCATTGGCGATAAGCTTGCTATCATCTCCGCTCCCCACAACAAGAATCAGCACTTTCGAGTCTTCTTGGAGACAATACATCCACACATCTTCTGTGAGTTCATCCATACTGAGACCATCCACAATGACAATATCGATGATTTGTTGATTAAGAAACGCAAGAGCCTCCTTGCTTTCCTTTGCTAAATAGACTGCATGTCCCTGATTCTCTAATCGGAAAGAAAGGCTCGATCGTGTGTTTGGGTTTTTATCCAATATCAGAATGTGCCCCCGAAGAAAAAGCGGGAGAGCATCCGAATCCGCAGAGAGAGAGAGAATGTTTTCTATCTGCTGCTGTTTTTGAGAATGTTTGATCTTATCATGGTAAGTGCTTTCCATTATGTGATTTGTCAAGTCAAGGTGTTCCAGTTGACGAAGGAGATCTTGCGTATTTTCTTGAGTTAAAAGATCTGGCAAGGAAGGAATAGCTTGATTCAAACCATCGAGAAGTTGGTTTTTTACCTCCTCGAGCTTCTTACAACTGTTATCAAAGCCCTCTTTCATACCAAGTGTTGCTTTGTATCCAATGAGAAAACGTTCAGCAAGAGTCCTAATTTGGGTAAAAGAATCTTCTCGCCCATGATTAAGTTTTAAAAACTGCGTTAAAGTATAGACAACAGAGTCTTTCACAATCTACGCTTCCTGTTCATAAGCACTCCTTTTCACCAAGTAAAGCGGATGGCCACAATACCTTCCCATTGTACAAACATAGGCAGATCATTAAAAACAAAATATTCTCCCCTATTTTCCTTTACCTATTAGAGATCTAATGGGCACCACCTCAAACAGATTAACCGCGTAGGCCACATGATAGGAGAAAAAAGTTAATAAAAGATTAAAATTTGAGAAATTGACCTCTAGGAATTTATTAGTGTAAAAGGAGAGAGAAGGGTGTAGGTGACGATGTTTGAAAATTTAACTCAGCGCCTGTCGGCTGTTTTTGAAAAATTAAAAAACCGTGGTGCTTTGACTGAATCCGACGTCAGTGACGTCCTTCGCGAGGTGCGTATTGCCCTTCTTGAAGCAGATGTGTCTCTTACTACTGTGAAGCACTTTATTGACAATGTCAAGAAGGTTGCCGTCGGTCAGGATGTCTTGAAAAGCATTACTCCAGGTCAGATGATTATTAAAATCGTCTACGATCATCTTGTTAAATTGCTTGGCGAAGAGGTTGCTGTTCTTGACACACAAGCTGTTCCTCCCATCGCTTATCTTATGGTGGGGTTACAAGGATCGGGTAAGACAACGTCATCAGCAAAGTTGGCGCATTATCTTCAAAATAAATTGAATAAAAAGCCGCTCCTTGTTTCTCTCGATGTGTATAGGCCTGCAGCACAAAAGCAGTTAGCTGTTCTTGCACATCAGCTGGGGGTTAGTTCGCTTGACACGGTCGAGGGTCAAAAACCTCTTGATATTACCAAGCGAGGGTTTGACGTAGCAAAAAAGCAGGGGGTTGACGTCATCATCTTGGATACGGCTGGACGCCTTCATATTGATGATACGCTCATGGAAGAAATCAAAGTAATCCAAGCCTACGCTAAACCTCTGGAAACATTGCTTGTGGCGGATGCAATGACAGGACAAGACGCTGTGGTCATGGCGGATTCTTTTCACAAGGCTGTGTCTCTTACAGGAGTTATTCTCACACGTCTTGATGGTGATGCCCGCGGGGGTGCAGCACTCTCTATTCGTCATGTGACAGGGCAGCCTATTAAGCTGATGGGTGTCGGTGAGAAACTTGATCAGCTTGAAGTCTTTGATCCACACCGTATTGCTGATCGTATCCTTGACCGCGGCGATATCGTATCCCTTGTTGAAAAAGCAGCAGCGGCTATTGATCAAGAAGAATCCCAAAAAATGGCTGAAAAAATGCAAAGAGGCCATTTTGATCTCAATGATCTCTCCACGTATCTTGGTCACATGTTAAAAATGGGTGGCATGGGGGGATTAATGAACTTGATTCCTGGTATCGGAAAGATCAAAGATAAAATGAACGAGGCGGGCCTGGATGACCGCATCATCAAGCGACAGATAGCCATCATTAGCTCTATGACCTCTAAAGAGCGCCGCAACCCCATCCTTCTCAATGGGTTACGAAAAAAGCGCATTGCAAAAGGATCAGGTGTTGACGTCTCGGATGTCAATCGTCTTCTCAAACAATTCGATCAGGTGGCAAGTATGATGAAGCGTATGAAAAAGCTTGGCATGGGGGGTAATCCCGGTAAGGGCATCATGCGCAATGGTATCAGAGGCCTTTTTGGAAAGCGGTGAAATAAACGCCTTGGTGAAGTAAGTGAACTCTTGCAAGGGCCCCGAGAGCTCTCTTCTACTCCATGGGGATGGACTTATTCATCGCATTCATCGTACCACGTTTTTTCGCTAAGTAAGACAGGCGTTTTTCTTGGGGGAATTTTTCGATGGCGTAGCGCAGCATCGTACGCGGCATCGCTGCCCCGTGCTGATCAAGAAAATTCTCCAATACGGCTTGCTGTTTTTTTCCTACTTCGCGTAGCATCCATCCCACTGCTTTATGGATAAGGTCGCGGTGATCTTTTAATAAAAGTTCCGCTATTTGGATCGTAGGATCAAGCTCATGAGCTTTAATGAATGAAAAAGTCGATACAATGGCAATCCTACGCTTCCATAGGTTTTCAGATAAGGCAAAGTCAAACAACAGCTTTTTATCCCGCCCTAAAAGAAAAGCACCAAGGATGAAGGGTGCTGATTGATCAACCAAATCCCAATGATTAACATATTGAATATGACTAATGTAACTAAAATAAATCTCTTCTTTTATACAGTTATTCGATTTATTAAACTGAATAATCATAATAAACAAAGCCAAAAGACGCTCCTCGTGGACAGGAGAACTTAGAAGACATAGCGTGTCATGCGTTGAAAGATCAGAAAATTTTTTTGAGATTTTCCGGATAGCCGGGACCATGACGCCTATGAATTGATCTCCTTCGGCGTATTCCCCTAAACGTGTTTTAAAAAAGCGCTGGAGAATATCCCTACGATTTGGCATCGCTGCCTCCTGTAAAGCTTGTTTAACATCACCAAGACAAGAAGTATCCGTCATGGACAAAAACATAACTCTAGCAAAAGCGTCTCAACCTATTTGTTTTACACCTAGAAAAAAAATCCTTGTTTTGTCAAGACACAAAGTACTGTTTTCATCTTTGATCATTGATAGATATTTGCATGGAATGAGTGCGTAGCGTACTGGCGTAGGCAGAGCTGAATACATCAGACAATTTAATATTTTATTAATGAGTATTGGATTTTATTAAATGATAAAAATAACAAAAAACACTTGATTGTAGTTTATATTTTTGATAGTGTCTCACACAGTGCATGTTTGGAAAGCAAAACCTGTCATGTTTATACAAACGGAAACAACACCAAACCCAGACAGCTTGAAATTCCTTCCTGGGTGTCTTGTCCTAGAAGGTAGGAATCTAACGTTCTCTAAGCAAGATGATTGTTCATCTTCACTTCTTGCTAAGCAGCTATTAGCTATTGAAGGAATCTCTTCTGTTTTTTTCGCACCTGATTTTATCACCCTGAGCAAAGACAATGACCATGAGTGGGTCTATCTTAAGCCCGCAGTGATCGCATTACTTATGGAGCATTTTGTGGCGGGATTACCTGTCATTGTAACGCCTTCAGAACAAGAATCGCCTGTTGCATTACCTGCCTCCGATCCTGTTATACGTCAGATTAAGGAGATTATTGAGCTACGTGTGCGCCCCGCTGTCGCTCAAGACGGCGGTGATATTACCTTTGATCGATTTGAAGATGGTGTGGTATATCTCAAACTGCAAGGGGCTTGTTCTGGATGCCCAAGCTCAAGTGCAACGTTAAAAGCAGGTATTGAAAATATGCTTCGATACTATGTCCCCGAAGTCCTTGAGGTGAGAGCGGCTTAACTCTATGTCTAAGGTTTTTTTTACTTTCTGGATAGTTCCTCTCGTATTGTTCTGTTCCTTGGGTAGCGCTGACGCGGGGATTTATCTGAACCTTAAACCTGTTTTATCGGTCATTCACTCTGTTCATGAATCTGAAAAGAAGTATGGCATTCCGGAAAATCTCTTAGCGGCTATCGCTCATGTGGAATCGAAGTGTACACCTTATGCGGTCAATGCGCGAGGTAAGGGATACTTTTTCAAGTCAAAAGAGCAGGCCATGACGTTTATTCATACCCTTCGTGCTCAAGGTGTACGCAACATTAACATAGGATACATGCAACTTAATCTCCCCTCGCACCTGCCTCGATTTAACTCCATTGATGATATGCTTGATCTTAGAAAAAATATCGATTTTGCAGCAAGCCTTTTGTCGAAGCTTTATAAGCAGTACGGTTCGTGGCCCAAGGCTGTGGAGCGTTATAAATCGGGGTTTTCTGAAGGAACAAAACGCTACCAAGCGCATGTCTATCGTATTTGGGAGAGAGTAAAAGCCCCTCGTATAGAGAAAATAAAGGAAGCGTTAGTGACCTCCCACCAGTTTACTCTTCATAAGGGAGGTGTCTATCACACGCTAAAACGGATAAGCAAAATGCTTCCCGATATAGGTGTAACCAAGGTCAGAAAGAAGATACGAAAGTCAAAGGAAATCGGCCTTGAAACAATAAAGGGTACGACATTTAAAAGCCTTGCAACAGTAGAATTTCAGTCAATACATGAAAGGTGGGAAAAAACATACTGTTTTAGCGGTATAAAGCACTTTTCCCATTACCCTGCTGAGAAGAATGCCTCTTTAGAAGTAAGCCCTCGACAGGGAATAGCTGACGAAATAATATCAAAATTCAACAGCTACTTTTCTGATCTTCTCCAGCTGATCTGAGATTTTCTTCGCAGCATTTTTCTTGGTGTAAAAGAGTTTGGCTGTTGGATTTTGACTCTCCTCTACTGTTAATGAAGTATTAAGGCAGGTGTCGTTAAGATATGATTAAGAATCACGAATATGATACGTTTATGCAGTGGGAAGAGACGACTTTACGTTTACTAATCGCCCTTGTTCTCGGCTCTTTCGTAGGCTTTGAAAGGCAGCTCCATCAGCGTACAGCGGGTCTTCGTACAAACATGCTTGTTTCTTTGGGTTCGGCCGCGTTTACTTTATTCGGTGCGACTTTAGTTGAGAGTCAAAGTGTTGCACGCATTGTCGCTCAGATTGTCTCTGGCATAGGGTTTCTAGGAGCGGGCGCAATCATGCGCGAAGGACTCAATGTTCATGGATTAAACACCGCAGCAACTTTGTGGTGCAGCGGAGCTCTTGGCGTCTTTTGTGGCGTGGGACTCCATTTGAGCGCATTTATTTTCTGCCTTTTTATTGTCATGATAAACACATTTTTGCGGCGTTTAGAAAACTATATGGAAGCCAACGCTACGGCTATAATCGATGCAGAAGTGAGTTATTCTATGGAGATTGTTTGTTCTCAAAACAATGCCAATCATATACATGAATCTCTTTTAAAGCGCATGCGACACAAACATTTTTTTCTCAAACAAATGCAAACAAAAATTTTGGAAAATGATCTTGTTCAACTCCATGCTATCTTTAAAACAAAGGGAGTGCGTGATCAAAATATAGGACAGGTTATGGAGGACTTAAGTATGGATGCTGATATTCACTTTATGGAGTGGCATATCATTAATAGTGCTGAAAAATAAATAAGGGGCAACGCGTCTTTACAGCTCCACGAAGGTAGGGCTAAGGTGCAGGAGGCAACGACGGCTCGTGACCTTTTATGCGCTCTCAAGTACTTCCCTCTCTGCGGGCACACGGCTGACAGCCACAACTTTTTCCCCAGTATTCACACGAAAAACAATGACACCCTGCGCATTACGACCCGTCATGCGGATATCATGGACAGGGCAGCGAATGAGCTGGCCTTGATCTGTTACGAGCATAATGTCATCGGTATCTACTACAGGAAATGCAGCAATGACTGGACCGTTTTTGCTTGTTATGGAGATATTGCGAATGCCACTACCGCCGCGATGAATCGTACGGTACTCATAGGACGATGTGCGCTTACCAAAGCCTTTTTCTGTAATGGTAAGGATAAACTCTTCACGAGAAGCCAGAGCATCAACTCGTTCAGAAGTAAGCTGTTGTACTTGCTCTGCAATAAGGGAATCTGTATCCTCTTCGTCTGTGGCAGGCACCTCGTCGATGATATCGTCACTCTGCCGAAGCTTTGCCGCGTGTTTGAGATAGGCATAACGCTCTGCAACAGTCACATCTTCTTGACTCTTCACAACGGTCATACCGATCACAACGTCTTTGGATGCTAGGCGAATCCCTCGCACGCCATTGGAGTCGCGCCCTGCGAATATACGAATGTCTGTTACATCAAAGCGAATGACCTTCCCTTCGCGCGTAAAGAGCATGATTTCTTGCCCCTCATGACACACATGAACCGCAATGAGTGACTCATCCTCATCCAGTTTAATCGCAATTTTCCCAGACGCATTGATCCGCGTGAAATCAGATACACGGTTTCGTCGCACATTGCCTTTAGATGTTGCAAACATCATATAGGTGGCTTCCGCATTTTCTACATCAGGCAGGACAAGAATAGTTGAAATCGTTTCTCCTTGCTGCAGTGGCAAGAGGTTCACAATAGGACGACCCCTTGCCTGTGGATTACCAAGAGGAAGTTTGTACACCTTGAGCTGATAGACCTTTCCTGTAGTGGAAAAGAAAAGGACGAGGCTGTGGGTGCTAGCAACAAATACATCCCGGACACTGTCTTCATCCTTCGTCGTCATACCCGAGCGACCTTTGCCACCGCGTTTTTGAGCACGGTATGTAGCAAGAGATACACGCTTGATATACCCTTCCATACTGACGGTAACAACCATATCTTCACGCTGGATAAGGTCCTCGAAATCCATATCACCATCAAAGTCTACAATTTCACTGCGACGCTTCGTTGAAAACTGCTCCTTTATTTGGACGAGCTCACTCTTCATTAGACTCAGCAATTGGGTGCGAGAGCCAAGGATCCCTAGAAGCCTCTGGATATCTTTAATCAGTTCCTCAAGATCACAGGCAATCTTATCACGTTCAAGGTTCGTCAGACGGTGAAGGCGAAGGTCGAGGATACCCGTAGCTTGGGCTTCCGTAAGATAGTATACAGGCGTGCTATCATCCAGATCCTTGTGATCTACGAGCTCAATAAAGCCTTTGACACTCTTTGCATCCCACGGTGTTGTCATGAGCTGCTCCTTTGCCACATGGCGATCAGGCGCTTTGCGGATCAGCTCAACGACACGGTCAATACTTGCAACGGCAAGAGCGAGACCAAGGAAAAGGTGAGCCTTCTCCCGTGCCTGGTTTAATTCAAAGCGGGTACGACGGTAAACTACTTCCTCTCGGAATTCTAAAAACGCCCCAAGCATTTGGCGGAGGTTCATGGTTTCTGGGCGGCTATGGTGGAGAGCAAGCATATTTGCACTAAAGTTTGACTGCAGCGGTGTATGCCTATATAGCAGATTGAGAACAACATCAGCCACAGTGTCACGCTTAAGCTCAATTACGATACGAATACCCTCACGATCAGATTCATCACGCAGATCGCTGATACCCTCAATGACTTTTTCTTTTACAAGCTCAGCAATACGCTCAACAAGGCGCGCCTTATTCACTTGATAAGGAATCTCTGTGATAATGATCGCCTGGCGGTTTTCCCGAAGTGTCTCGATACTCGTCTTGCCTCGCATGGTAATGCTGCCACGGCCTGTTTGATACGCTGCGTAAATACCATTGCGTCCGAGAATTAATGCGCCTGTGGGAAAATCAGGCCCTGGTACATAGCGAATGAGTTCTTCAAAATTGAGTTCTGGATTATCAATGAGGGCACAACATGCATCGAGTATCTCACCCAAGTTGTGAGTCGGAATGGAGGTTGCCATTCCGACAGCGATACCATTGGCGCCGTTGATGAGAATATTGGGAAAACGTGCAGGAAGAACTGTAGGCTCGACAAGAGATTCATCATAGTTGGATTGAAAATCAACTGTATCTTTATCGATATCTTCTAGCAAAAAGTGAGCCTGCTTCGTAAGACGGGCTTCTGTATAA
The DNA here is from genome assembly GCA_937896365.1 of uncultured Alphaproteobacteria bacterium. Lineage (GTDB taxonomy): Bacteria > Pseudomonadota > Alphaproteobacteria > Paracaedibacterales > JAKBAR01 > JAKBAR01. The sequence goes on along the minus strand of CALBMH010000077.1, from coordinate 1,809 downwards.
CGCATAGCTGCAGGAGGATCACCGTCAAGCGAACCAAAGTTTCCTTGACCATCAATGAGTAAATCACGCATAGAGAAGGGCTGTGCCATACGCACCATGGCATCATAAATAGGGCTATCACCATGGGGATGGTATTTACCGATGACGTCACCGACGACGCGAGCAGACTTGCGGTAGGGACGATTATAATCATTGCCCGCTTCTTTCATTGCAAAAAGGATACGCCTGTGGACAGGCTTGAGTCCATCGCGCACGTCAGGAAGGGCGCGCGATACAATGACCGACATGGCATAGTCGAGATAAGATTTCTTCATCTCCTCTTCAAGAGCAACGGGCTTAATGTCGCGGGAAACAGGGTGTGTGGTCATATACAATTTTGCCTAACAGCAGTTATATCGAAGATGAAATAAAGTATTTGGGAGGAGGTCCTAAAAGGGGATCTCATCATCGAAATCGAGGGGTCCTGTTGTTCCTACAGCAGCTAAACGGGGTGAATCATCATTGCTTGACCCTATAAAATCTCCCATGCCTCCATGACTACGGGCATCAAGAAGCGTCATCTCCCCACGGTATCGAGGCAACACAACCTCTGTTGTGTATTTTTCAACACCTGAATTGTCCGTCCATTTACGTGTCTGAAGCTGACCTTCAAGAAAAACTTTGCTCCCCTTTTTAAGATATTTCTCAGCGACATCTGCCAGCTTATCATTAAAAACAACAACACGGTGCCATTCTGTTTTGTCTTTGCGCTCACCCGTTTGTTTATCGCGCCACGATTCATTGGTCGCAACGGTAAGATTGACAATCTTTGTCCCGTCGGGAGCATGACGAACTTCAGGGTCCTTACCCAAATTACCAATCAGCATCACCTTATTCACAGAACCAGCCATACAGCACCTTAGATTAAGTTGAAATTTCGTACACTATACGAAATCCTTAGAAGAAAAGCTATAATCATTGTTTTTGACTAATTTTTTGCATTAATAGTGTTGAATTAAATTTCTTTTATTGATATGAATTTATTATAAAAAAATATTTACGCGAGATATAACACCCTATGAGATACACTTTCCTCCCTCTTTTACTCACAACAGTCCTATCAACAGTTGTTGCTGCCTCAAACAAGAACATTGTGGAAGATAATCCAGAAACAAGCACCACAACAACAGTAGCGAGCGCAAAAACGACAGCCCCAGATAGGTCTTCCATAAGCCCGTCCCTCAAGAAAGTGAACGATACACTCTCTCTTCATAACTATTTATCTAAGAATGGCCTTCTTGCAACTTTTAATAACAAGAACGATCGTGAGAAAAGAGAAATCCTTCAGACGTGGGTAGAACAGGTCGTCAAGTTGATTTTTGTGCATAGAGACGATAGTCTCACAGCGCTGGCGCACCAATGGGGTATTGCGACAGGGAAGAAACAGAGCAAAACGCTCACACCTGAAAAGGCAAAACAAGCGGAGGAAATCAAAAAAGCTAGGAAGGATGTCACCAAAGACCGTGAAACAATCATTAAGGGACTTCAAAATAGCTTTAAACATAACAAGAACCTCAATGACTTGGTTCATACCCTTTTAAAAAAGAGCATGGAAAATGCTACAGCAAGTTTGGTAAAAACAGAAACCCCCTCAGCGCTTGGTCATTCAAGATTACTAGAGACAAACTCCCTCCAAGTGGCTCTTCCAGAAATTGAATTCTTTAGGGAAGAGAGCCTCATGCTGCTTTCACTTTTTTCTGATAAGGTTGCAAAAGAGATAATGCTCTACGTCGATGAGGTAGATCTGGAAGAACAGAATAAGCCCATGCT
>CALBMH010000076.1 GCA_937896365.1 uncultured Alphaproteobacteria bacterium | reverse complement strand
CATGTTTCAATACTCCCCGTATCGACGCTGAACCACTAATCTCTGCAAGGGCTCAAGGAATACTTCAAGAGACTACTCGTTTTCATAATAATATCATACGGCTGTGGAGGTATGAGAAATGGTATCCCCAACGGGATTCGAACCCGTGTTTTCACCTTGAAAGGGTGGTGTCCTAGGCCTCTAGACGATGGGGACCGAGTAACCCTTAGACATATAACCGCTGACACTGTTTTTGTCAAGGAGAAAATACCTCTGCATCTTTGTCTCTCTTATGAATGAATAATGATCATAGCCCATGGCATTTAATATTTATTTTTAATTATTTTTTGCTTACAATAACTTTGGTATATCAGATATTTGAGTGTTTAAAGTTCATGCAACATACTGAGAGTCCTTTTGAAAATTATATTCAAGAAGTGACACGAAAGAGAGAAATGCTTGATGAGAGGCTTTGTGCATTACAGAAAGTTTTAAATCGAGATGATGTTGAAATCTACAAAGTAAAAAAAGAAAAGTTGCGTTTGAAGGACATACTGTCAAAGCTACACGCTTGCTCTGTGCCCGATATTATCGCCTAGAGCTGATAATAGACATCCCATTAGAGTCAGGTGAACCTTTCTCTTTTTTAACTCTATCTTAACGTTCAGGCTACCATAATGGGCGGAGCTGAACCCTGCGTCCTAGGCATTTTATCCGATGATATCTCTTTGTGACTATACAGTAGGTATCATAGCAACAGATGAGCTGGTTCGAAAAGTACTTCCCCATATTATTCATATTCTGGGGCAGGGGAGGATTCTTTTGTTTACAGACCTTTACGAAGCGATGCGGAGCTTTAAAAAAATAGAAGGGTCCAAAATTCTCATTGCTGACGAGCCTTCTCATCTTAGACACCTTGAGATTTATCAAGAAGCGTTATCAGAGATTTTCTTATTCACTCTCGTTGATGGCGACGTTGTTCGTCATTGTACTATTAATGAGTGTTTGGATGCTATGAACGATCTTAAAGAAAGAGTTTTGTCTTCCTTGGCGAACGAAAATAAAGAGGATGTCTGTTCCCCCTTCCATCTTTCACAAGAGGAGTCTGTCAAAAAAAAGGGAAAGAAAAGTTTTGTCGAGGAAAGTTCGTATATTTTTAAGCATCCAAACCCTCCTATTGATATTCTAACAATTTATAAGATCGCCAAACCCGTGACGATGCGGGGTGTTATTAATACATTGAAGGCGGTTCTTCCCGAGCAAGTTGTTAGAACTGATACCGTGTCCCTGACGTATACTCTCTTGGAAAATAACTTAAAGGAGCGCCTTAAAAAATACGAAGTTACCACAGCTCATCCCTTGGAGCAAACGGTCATAGAATAATGACGTTTGAGAAGAAAGACACTCTTGTAAGGGTAGAAGTAATGGCTCTGTCACTTCGCCTTATGACTATACTCCGCTTCATTCCTTTTATAGGCTCTATAACTAAAGGGGAAGGTGCAGATATACGAAATCATAATTACGCTCAGTGTTTGCCAAGGGTGGCTGATCATGGCTGTCGTTGTGACAACAAGGATAATAACAATGGAAATAAGGAGTTTAGGAGGAATTTCTATCTTTTTAATCGAAAAAGTGGGAAGGCTGCTGATCATTAAAAATCCAACACCCGCCATCCACAGGCAAACCCATCCGGGATGGAGAGACAGCATCTGTTCCGGCCATGCAAGGTGCATCATAAGTGGCGTCAGACAAAGGACAGCGGATGAAGTGATTGGAACGCCTGTAAAAAAGTTTTTTGCCCATGGTGGCGTTGTTCCTTCAATGCTCCGTGTGTTAAATCGTGCGAGGCGAAGGGCGCCACATACAGCAAACCACAAAACAAACACCCATCCAAAAGCATCATAGTGCTTAAGGCTTACAAGGTACATGATAATAGCCGGTGAGATACCAAATGTGGCAAAATCCGAAAGAGAATCGAGTTCAGCCCCAAAGCGACTGGATGCATTAAGCATACGTGCTAAAGCACCATCCAAGCTATCCAAAAAAGCTGCAATAATCACAGCTGCCACAGCGAATTCCCATTTCTCCATGAGCGCAAAACGAAGGGAACTGACACCGGCGCACAACCCCAGCAACGTGACAAGATTAGGAAGCATGGACGTTAAAAGGAAGGGCTTATTGCCTTTTTGATGGAAGGGAAATCTCTTTGAGAGAGTTCCTTTGAACTTTGTCCAGTTTTTCTTGCTCGCAGAAGTGTTAAGAGTGTTAGCGGAGCTAGAAGTATTTGGGTGAGGCATTGCCATCTAACGGTAATCTCCCTGGCGCTGATC
>CALBMH010000075.1 GCA_937896365.1 uncultured Alphaproteobacteria bacterium | reverse complement strand
CTCAACCTCACCCTCCACAATACTACCAAAAAACTTAATAAATCGTTAAAGTAAAACCTGATTGTTTTCTTAACATCCTTTAGTCTGTTCCCTTTTTCCGATTTCTTTGGCAGCTTACAGAAGTAAACGATTTTAAAAATCAGGGAATTTTGATGCTTTTTCCTTTTTGTTCTTCTATGCTTTCCGCGGTTCCTTACCTTAATCACGGCTTTTTTTCGCGCCAAGGGGGAGTAAGCAAGGGGTATTTTGGTAATCTTAACTGTAAAAGTCATAAGAATGATAATGTGGCCCACACCCAAGAAAATCGTCGCCGCATCACACAGCATCTTGGAGGTACTTGTTGGGTAGGGCTTACTCAAAAACACACCAATAAAGCGGTTTTTGTGGATAAATCGTTGAGCAACGAAAGTCCCAAAACAGATGTGGCATCGGCGGATGCTCTGGTGACAACAGTACCGGGCCTCATTTTAAGTATTATCACAGCAGATTGTGTGCCAATTTTATTGTGTGATGCAAACAAGCCCCTTATTGGAGCGATTCATGCGGGTTGGCGTGGTATGTTTAAAGGGATTATTGAGAACACAGTGGGGCTTATGCGTGATAAAGGCGCAACTGACCTTAGAGCGGCTATTGGCCCTTGTATTCATCAGCTATCGTATGAGGTAGGGCCTGAGTTTTACGAGTATTTTCATCATCATTCCAGGCTTTCGGAGACAGCTCATTTCGATGACTTTTTTCAACAAAGTCCTCTAAAGGAAGAGCATTATCTTTTTGATCTTCCTGGTCTGGTTCGTCATACACTTCACCAGCAAGACGTGGTCAATATTGATGAACTCTCCCATAATACGTTTACAAATGAGGAGCTTTTCTTTAGCTATCGTCGCAAGACCCTTCGGGGTGAGCTTGACACAGGCTGCCAGGCAAGCTGTATCTTGATCAAAACACGGTGAGGCTGGAGTATAAGTATAAAGGTCCGGTAAGGTATCACTACAGGGAGATAACCAACAGCTTTCATCAACGGTGCATGTTACGCATGTCAATTGATTTCAATAATTTTTATCACATTCGTGCTACCCCTTTGAAAAGGCACACCCGATGTGATGATAACTGTGTCACCTTTGTGTGCGAAGCCGTGGGATTGAAGTGCGAAAGGGATGTCGGTGTCTGCCTCGTTTTTATCGACTAAGAGAGCGTAAGCACCCCAGCACAGACATATCTCGCGCGCTGTACGGGAATTCTTCGTCAGTGCGACAATGGGGGCATAGGGGCGTTCTTTCGCTGCAGCATATGTTGTGTTTCCAGACTCTGTTAAGGTAACAATAGCTTTCACGTCCAGATGCTGTGTGATTTCGCGGGCGGCTGCAGTAATAGCATCGGAGATCGTTTTATGTGTTGAGGATTTGAGTTGCTGATAGTCACTCTGAATATCTTTTTCTGTATGAACAATGATACGGTTCATCATAGCAACGGATTCCCTGGGATAGCTTCCAGAAGCAGACTCAGCGGATAACATCACACAGTCCACATGGTCATAGATTGCGTTTGCAACATCAGACGCTTCCGCACGCGTGGGTGTAGGGGCACTTATCATGGATTCGAGCATTTGTGTGGCGACGATAACAGGTTTCCCAACCGACCGGCATGCCCGAATAATTTTCTTTTGGATACTGGGAACTTCTTCAGGAGGAAGCTCTACGCCGAGATCCCCCCGTGCAATCATAATAGCATCGCTAGCCTCAATAATATCATGAAGGTGAGCAACGGCAAGTGGTTTTTCCAGCTTAGCTGCAATTTTTGCTCTGCCTTGGATAAGCGCTCTCGCTTCTTCAACATCATCGCGCGTTTGCACAAAAGAAAGAGCAACCCACTCAATATCCTGAGCGAGAATGAAAGCAAGGTCTTTCTTGTCTTTCTCCGTCAGGGCTGATACGGGGAGTTGCACCCCTGGAATATTGAGGCCTTTCTTGCTGGAAAGGGTCCCTCCCACTGCAATTTTGCATTTAAGGATAGTTTCAAGATTTTCATTGACCTGTAAACGTATCTTACCATCATCAAGGAGAAGTTCTGTGCCTTTTTTTGCAATATCAAAGATCTCAGCGTGGGGAAGATGCACACATTTGTCAGTGCCGGGGAGCATCTCTAAATGGAGTTCAAACGACTGTCCTGTAACCAACTGAACAGGACCCTTATCAAAGGAACCGATGCGAATTTTTGGCCCCTGAAGGTCTGCTAGAATACCGATGGGTTTTTTATATGTGTTCTCAAGCCTTCGAATGAAGTGGATATTTTTCTTGTGCGTCCTGTGGTCACTATGGGAGAAATTGAGGCGAAAAACATCTGTTCCCGCAAAAAAGAGTGCCTCAATGCTTTCAAAACTTGATGATGCGGGACCAAGTGTTGCGATAATTTTTGTGTTTCGGCCTCGATGGATTTCTGGGTAACTCATTTAAAATCTCTTTGAATGCTGTAAAAGAAGATTTTATCCCCTTCTCTAAATCATTGCCATACCACCGTTTACATGGAGGGTTTGACCCGTTATATACTGACTCGCGCTACTTGCAAGAAAAACAGCTGCATGCGCAATATCTTCTGGCGTTCCCATACGTTGCATAGGGATACTGGTGAGAATTTTTTCTTTTACAGCGTCAGGTAATGTGTCTGTCATATGAGAGGTGATGAAGCCTGGAGCAATACAGTTTACTTGGATATTACGGCTGCTCACCTCAAGGGCAAGCGCTTTGCTAAAGCCAATCATGCCGGCTTTAGAAGCGCAGTAATTCGTTTGCCCTGGATTCCCCGTTACACCGACGACAGAGGAAATATTGATAATCTTACCCGAACGCTTTCCCATCATATGTTTGATGGCTGCTCGGGAACTCCGAAAACAGGATGTAAGGTTAAGGTCCAAAACTTTTTGCCAATCGTCATCTCTCATGCGTACAAGCATACTATCCCGCGTGATGCCAGCATTGTTTACGAGAGTATCTAAGCTTCCCATCGCTTCTGTGGATTTTCTAACAAGATCATCAATGGCAGCGGGTTCGTTCAGATCACACGTCATGACGTGTACAGAGGGAGGCATCTCATTTTTATGATGACAGGTGGACTCAAGCTGAGCCTTGAGTTCTTGAAGTGCTTCTCGCTTTGTGCCAGAGAGAGTAAGCGTAGCACCCTGGCTATAAAATGCACGAGCGATGGCTGACCCAATACCGCCCGACGCACCTGTAATAAGAGCGTGTTGACCGTGCAGACAAAAGGGGGAGTGGTGGGGCATAAAGGACTTACGGTGAGGATAATCTTCACCCACACATGCACTATTTTATAGCTTTTGTAAAGACCTCACGCGCTTATGCGTTTTAGAATAGAAGCGAGTAGCGCTCGAGGACAGTGTATCAGCATACAACGTTTTTCCATGCCTGGTATAAAAATTGCATGGAGATTATCCAGTTAAGAGCACTGATGAGCGACTATGTTTCTTCGTTTTCTTCCTATCTTCCTCTTTAGACTAACTTTTCTTAGTTTTCATTCTGCCTTAGCTTATGACAAAGTTCTCCATACCCTTGAACATCAAAAGAGCATTCCTCCTAAACTATTAGAAGCGATTGCTTTTGTTGAATCTGGTGTATGGCAGGGGGGGAAGCGCTCTGTTTGGCCATGGACAATCAATGTGAACGGTAAGGGTTATACCTTCACTACAAAAGCTGAAGCCATCCAAGCAGTACGTAATTTTCAAAAGAAAGGCTATGAAAGCATTGATGTAGGAATGATGCAAATTAACCTTAAACATCATCCAAAAGCCTTTGAAAATCTTGATGATGCTTTCGATCCCCATAAAAATGTCGCTTACGCAGCGACGTTTCTTTGTAAACTTTATCTTAAGCATGGCTCATGGCATCAAGCTGTGCGCCATTATCACTCGGGCAATCCCCGGATTAACTACATGTACTTGCAGCGCGTGCTCAAGGCTTGGGCCAATGTAAAAACAGTGGACCTCTTTCGCTATAATCAGACATATAAGGTTTTATCCCAATCTGCACAGACTGATTTTGATTACGTCCCAGAGACCGCCCATAGCATGCAGGCACATCTGTCAACGCACTCGAATAAAATGATCCCTATTACGATCAGCTTCTTTCCATTAAAACTTGTCCAAGCAGATAACACATTAAGAACGATGAAGATCCAGTCAGGTGCTGTTAAGCAATCAGGAAAAATTTTTTCTGTTGGAGGTAAAAAGGCTGTTAAGGCGTCCTCCACAAAAAAAAATAAAGCAACCCAAAGAGTGCATGTCATTCCCCTTAACATATCCTCTGCCCATGTGATGCCTCTAAGATAAAAGATGTGATTAGATTGACTGTGGGGAAAGAGTTGTCATTCCTTACAAAAAAAGGTCGCTGACACATGTGTGCTAGATTGTGTACTCTGTTGTGCGCGTAAGCCCTATCCAAAAATTCCTTGCTGCCTATTCTTACGGTGTTTATAAATGGGGATACGAGAAAATCTAAGAATATCATAAAAAAACAATGACGCATCTTTATCGTATACACACTTGTGGTCAGCTCACTCTTCAAAATGCAGGTCAGAGTACCCGCCTTTCTGGATGGATCCACAGGAAGCGAGATCATGGGCAGCTGCTGTTCATTGACCTGCGAGACCACTACGGCATCACACAGTGTGTGGTTGAAAGTCACAAAGACGCTTTTGGTATTTTGGACAAGCTTTCCAACGAGAGTGTGGTTAGCATTGATGGATTTGTAGTGGCACGTAGCACTGAGACGCGTAATCCTAAAATGGCAACGGGAGATATTGAGGTTGCCGTTAAAGAGGTGCGTGTCCTGTCAAAAGCGGATGCTGTTCCTCTCCAGGTCAATAGCGAAGCTGATTTTCCCGAGGAAACGCGTCTTACCTATCGCTTTTTAGACTTACGGCGCGAGAAGATTCATCGCAATATTGTGCTACGGTCAGAGGTTATTGCATCAATTCGCCGTCGTATGATTGCACAAGGTTTTACAGAGTTCCAAACCCCTATTCTCACAGCATCCTCCCCCGAAGGGGCTCGCGATTATTTGGTGCCCAGCCGTGTTCACCCAGGGCATTTTTATGCCCTTCCACAAGCACCACAGATGTTTAAGCAGCTTCTCATGGTGGCAGGATTCGATCGGTACTTTCAAATTGCCCCCTGTTTTCGTGATGAGGATGGCAGGGCGGATCGTTCTCCTGGTGAGTTTTACCAGCTGGATATGGAAATGTCTTTTGTCACGCAGGAGGATGTCTTTACAGCCATCGAACCTGTCTTGACGGGTGTGTTTAAAGAGTTTGCAAACGACGCGGATGTGGATGATTTTCCCTATAAACGCATCTCTTACCACGACGCCATGCTGCGTTATGGTTCGGATAAGCCTGATCTTCGCAATCCTCTTCTCATTTCCGACGTTACAGAAATTTTCAAAGCAAGTGACTTTGCAGCCTTTAAGGATGCTATTGTGAAAGGAGCCGTTGTGCGGGCGGTTCCAGGGCCTGGGTGTGCTTCCAGGTCGCGCAAATTCTTTGACGATCTGGGCGACTGGGCCAAAGACCAAGGGTTGCCGGGGCTGGGGTATATCTCATTCGCAGAAGGTCAGGCCAAAGGACCTATCGTTAAGTTTCTATCTGAGGAGCAGTTAAGAGCTCTAAGGGAGCAAGCAAATGTCGATGAAGGGGACTCTGTTTTCTTCATTTGCCATAAAAATGCATGGAAATATGCAGGGCTCTTACGTACCAAACTGGGGGTTGACTTGGATCTAACCGAGAAGAATGCCTTTCGTTTTTGCTGGGTGGTGGATTACCCCATGTACGAATTGGATGAAGATACGGGTAAAATTGATTTTTCCCACAACCCTTTTTCCATGCCCCAAGGGGGATTGGAGGCGCTCCAAAACCAGGATCCACTAACGATTAAAGCTTATCAGTACGATATTGTGTGTAATGGTGTTGAGCTGTGTTCCGGTGCCATTCGCAACCATCTGCCAGAAGTGATGTATAAGGCGTTTGGTATTGCGGGGTATGCTCCTGAAGAGGTCGAAGCACGCTTTGGTGGTCTTTTGAGTGCGTTTAAGTTCGGTGCTCCACCGCATGGTGGCTGTGCACCTGGAATTGATCGCATTGTCATGCTACTGGCGAGCGAACCCAATATTCGTGAAGTCATTGCGTTCCCTCTCAACCAGCAAGCACAGGATTTATTGATGCAAGCGCCATCCCCTGTGGCCTTTGAACGACTTAAGGAGCTGCACTTAGAAGTGAAATTGCCCCGAAAGCTTCAAGAAAAGCAGGGATAACCCATAAGAAATCTAGGAAGCGCCTATTTTTTAGGTTCCAAGACGCCTCTTCCCGGAAAGAGGCCCAAAAACGGATCAACTCCCTCTGCTTTTTGCCATCAAACTTTTCAATTCCTCCAAGGATTGAAGAATTGCTTTCGTTTCGGGACTAAAAGGATTTTCGTGGCCATGATGGGTTTTTTGAAGGAATTTTCCAAGAAAGTGATGTTTGCGTGATTCTTCTTCTTCTTCATATTGCTTATGGAGTGCTGTCACAATGACGCCGATGACAAGATGAAGGAGGAGGTAGTTCAAAATAATCATGACAGGAAAGACATAAGCCCAGGCGTAGGGGTAATGTTCAACGAGTGCCTCGTAGCGTTCTGACCACGTATGTTCCATCAGTATTGTCGTTGTGAGCGTGCTCATGCTTTTGAGGACACCGCTATATTCAGCATTTGTTGTACCAAATTCTGCTGTTGCGACAAGAGCTGAGATATAAATAGCAAGAATAAGGAGAAGTCCTACAATAAAAATATTAGGCACAGCCTGTATAATGGAGTTGATGAGATGTTTAAACCGAGGTGCAATGGTTAGCATGCGGAGTAACCATAAGATCCGCAGTGTCCGAAATGCTTGGATAACACCTCCAAAGGAAACAAGGGCAAGGGTGACAACAATAAAATCAAAGATATGCCATCCATCTTTAAAAAAAGAGCGTCCTTCACCGATGAGTCGCCCTAAAATCTCAACGGCAAAAACGCCCAGAATAACGTTGTTAAAAAGAACGAGTCTTTGATGGGCATCGCCTTCAAACGTTCTGGAGATTTCCAGACCAAGAGTAATGATGTTAACTAAAATAAGAACACCAAGGGCTGTGTGGATCCAAGGATGGTCGAAAAAGTTCTTTAACTTTGACCGCCATTGGGGCATATTGTACGGAATTTCCATTTTTTATGGTACTATCACTGCTTTTTCTCTACGTATTTTGACAGTGAATAATTAATTGATTCTTAACGCAAACACACTACTCATCAAGAGTGGCTTTAGGTTATTATTCTTAGGATTTTAAGATACCCCATGACTGACATTCGTAACATCGCTATTATCGCCCACGTTGACCATGGAAAAACAACCCTTGTTGATGGGCTTTTAAAACAAAGCGGCACCTTCCGTGCCAATCAACAAGTCCAAGAACGAGCCATGGATAGTAACGACTTGGAGCGTGAACGTGGCATTACCATTCTTGCTAAGTGTACATCATTGATGTGGAAGGGATCACGGATCAACATCGTGGATACCCCAGGTCACGCAGACTTTGGAGGTGAGGTTGAGCGTATTCTTTCCATGGTAGACAGCTGTATTCTCCTCGTAGATGCGGCAGAAGGTCCTATGCCACAAACAAAATTTGTACTTGGGAAGGCTCTTAAACTGGGACTCAAGCCCGTTGTTGTGATCAATAAAATCGATCGCCAGGATGCTCGTGCTGATGAGGTCTTAGATGAGGTGTTCGAGCTTTTTATGGCCTTAGAAGCTACAGACGAGCAACTGAATTTTCCCATTGTCTACGCCTCTGGACGTAGTGGCTGGGCTTCCATTGACTTAGAAAAGCAGGGAGGAACTCTAGAGCCGCTTCTTGACCTCGTCATTAACCATGTGCCCATCGCGAGTGGCGATAAGGATGGTCCATTTAGAATGCTGATTACCACACGAGAATACGATTCTTACCTCGGTCGTATTTTGACGGGGCGTATTGCTTCAGGTGTCGCTAGGACAAACATGCCTGTGAAAGTTTTAAATCAACAAGGAGAGTTAATCGAACAAGGACGTTTGTCAAAAATTCTCTCTTTCCGAGGTCTAGAGCGTGTGCCTGTAGAGACTGCCGAGGCAGGGGATATTATTGCTGTGGCAGGGCTTGAAAAACCAACAGTGGCCGAGACCATTATGACACCTGAGATAAATGAACCTATTGCTGCGCTTCCGATTGACCCACCGACATTGTCCATGCGATTTTCGATTAATGACTCACCTCTGGCTGGGCGTGAGGGGACAAAGGTGACTTCTCGGGTCATCCGCGATCGTTTGTTCCGTGAAGCTGAAGGGAACGTTGCTATTCGTATTACCGAAAGCGATGATAAAGACGCTTTCGATGTAGCAGGTCGAGGTGAGCTACAGCTTGGTGTGCTGATTGAAACGATGCGTCGGGAGGGATTTGAGCTTTCCATCGGTCGTCCTCGTGTTCTTTTTAAATATGAAGATGGCCAGCGTATGGAGCCAATTGAAGAAGTCCATATTGATGTGGATGAGGCCTACACAGGAGCTGTTGTGGAAGCTCTTTCTTTGCGCAAAGCAGAGATGACAGATATGAGACCTTCTGGTGGTGGAAAAACGCGTATTATTTTCCATGCACCCTCGCGGGGCCTTATTGGCTACCATGGTCAGTTTCTCACTGATACACGGGGAACAGGGATTATGAATCGGATCTTCCTTAAATATGACACTTACCGTGGGCCTATCGAAGGGCGCCGCAATGGGGTACTCATTTCTAATAGCGACGGAGAGGCTGTAGCCTATGCGCTTTGGAATCTTGAGGACCGTGGGATTATGTTCGTGGAGCATGGAACGAAGGTTTATCAGGGAATGATCATCGGAGAACATAACCGTGACAATGATCTGGAGGTGAATCCCCTCAAAGCCAAGCAGCTCACCAACGTACGTGCGGCAGGTAAAGATGAGGCGATCCGTCTCACTCCACCCAGGTTGATGACGCTTGAACAAGCCATTGCCTATATTGATGAGGACGAATGCGTGGAAGTGACTCCCAAATCAATCCGTCTTCGTAAAATTCTTCTCGACCCTAACGACCGTAAGCGGGCAGAGCGCAAGAGAGATACAGATTATTAGGCATTAAGAGAAGAATTGAGGATTTAGATCTTTTCTCGTTTGAAAGAAATGGAGATTAGACGTGTCCTATTTTTTTTATTGTGTTAGATAACAAGTAGGCGTACAAAAAATATATAATTTTAATGCTTTATTCTGAATCTTATCGGCCCAATGTAACTCTGTGACTTGTAGATTTTAATAGATCTTAATCAAGTATCTTAACCGTACCTCTTTGTAGCGTGCGGTTTTTTTATGGGAGAATGAATGTGTTCCAATTATTCAAAAAACCACCTAAGAAAACGTCTAAGAAGTCATCCCGCATGTCGCCCATTGTTATGGCGAATAACGCAGGGCGTCCCGTGTGGACACCAAGGCGCTACGATGCTTTGGCAGAAGAAGGATATCACAAAAACGTGATTGTTTACCGCTGTGTCAATGTAATTGCGCGGGCTATAGCCAGTGTACCGTGGCTGTTGTATGAACGAAAGGACGATGGGAGTGATCATGAAGTCTATCACCATCCTCTCCTTGACCTCTTGACGCAGCCATCCTCTACCCAAGCAGGGTCTGCTTTTGTCGAAAATGTGGTCAGTTACTTGCTCCTTTCCGGCAATGCCTATATCGAGGCTGTGATGAACTCTGTGGATCAGCCTGTTGAGTTGTATAGTCTTCGTCCGGATCGTATGGCCGTGGTTCCAGGAGCGGGTGGTGAGATTGAGGCTTATGAATATCGTGTTGGCGGTCAAACAAAGCGTGTCAATGTTATGCTATCTGTGCCCTCACCGATTTTACACCTCAAACTCTTTCATCCCCTCAACGATTACTATGGGCTCAGCCCCTTAGAAGCTGCAGCGAGCTCAATTGATCAGCATAATGAGGTGGGTGGGCACAATTTATCACTTCTCCAGAACGGAGGCAGGCCCACGGGTGCGTTAATGATCAAAGAGCAAAATCTGACGCCGGATCAACGGGAGTCTCTTCGCGATGATTTACATCAGCTTTATCAGGGTGGAGGGAATGCTGGGAAGATTATGATCCTCGAGGGGGATTTTGAGTGGAAGGAAATGGGACTTTCGCCCAAAGACCTTGATTTTATTGAGGGTAAAAATGTGTCAGCGCGGGAGATTTCCCAAGCCTTCGGCGTACCATCGATTTTGGTCGGTATTATGGGTGATGCTACTTACGCTAACTATAAGGAAGCTCGCCTTCATTTGTGGGAGGACACGGTCTTACCTCTCCTTGAGTTTATAGCAGGGGAGCTAGGTGGATGGTTATGTCAGTGGTTTGGAAAAGATCTTAAGCTGGGTTATGACACGGATGCGATTCCCGCCCTTGCCCATAAGCGGGAAGCCCATTGGGAAAAAATTGTAAAGGCAAGCTTCCTTACCATTAACGAAAAGCGCCAGGAAGTAGGATATCCTCCTCTTGATGGGGGCGACAGGTTAGGGTGAGCATAAAGATTAATGAGGCATTTTATGAATGATTACATCTGTTCCTTCCAAAGAAAAAACCATCTTGAGGGGTGGTTTTGCGGTTATGCGAGTGTATTTGATGTGCTGGACCATCAGCAAGAACGCGTAGCGCGTGGTGCCTTTGCTGAGTCATTGGTTCAATACCGGGCGCAAGGGGTTTTGCCACCAATGTTTTACGAGCATGAGCCAGGGCGCATTGTAGGACAATGGTGCAAGATGGAAGAAGATGAGCATGGTCTGTGGGCTGAGGGAGAGGTGGAGCTTCGACTCAAAGGGTTTTCTCTCGAGACAGGAGGTCTTTCCATCTGTTTTGAAAATGTACGCTCCCACATCGAGGGTGGCATCCGCGTGATTGACAAGCTCAACATCATGGAAGTATCACTCGTCCTAACGCCTGCTAATCCTTTAGCAAGAATATTAGCGGCATAGACCTTCTATTAAAAAATAATTTTTTCAAAAATTGAGCTACGGTTGGGCTTTTCCTCAGCCGTTTTTTATACTTTCTTCATCCCTTTCACAACTCATCCAGGAGATTCACATGCCTCTTTCTGAACAGAAAAACTGTATCTTACACAAGGATTTTGAAAGCCTGCAAAACAATTATCTTAAAATGGAGACGCGCCTCAAAGCATTGGAGGCGGCGTATAAACGCCCAGCCTATTTGCCAGTGACAGAGTCTTCGAACAAGAGTCTTTTGTTTCAAAAAAGTAGTAGCCATCAACACTCGTATTCACAAGGAGAACAAATTATGTTTCAGCAATTTTTACGCAATGGTACCCATTCTTCCAATCAAAATTATGCTCAAAAGTCCTTAGTTTCCAACAACAGCCGAGACAATACGATTTTGATCCCCCCATCCACCCAGGATTTTGTGGAGAGAGTTATGCCTGATTATTCTCCTTTACGTAAAGTGGCGCGTGTGACCCATATCACCACAGATAGCTTGGAGTTGCTCATCGATCAAGGTGGCGGCGAAGTAGGCTGGGTGGTAGAAACAGGTAAACGCGATGAGACAGAAGCGCCTGAGCTCACTAAGCTTAATATTTCTACCCATGAAATGTTTGCAAGACCAAGAGCCAGTCAAAAACTTCTTGATGATATGAGTATCGATCTTGAAAATTGGCTTGCTCAGAAAATTGCTTGGCAGATGGGACTCATGGAGACGCAGGCCTTTATTAATGGCGATGGTAAGTGTAAACCCAAGGGTTTCCTGAGCTATCCCAAAACGGATCTTGGCAAGCCTGTGTGGGGTAAAGTGGAGGTGATGTCGTCTTTTGTTGAGGGAAAGATTGAGGATGCCGATGTGCTTTTGGAGGTGTTTCATTCTCTTAAGCCTGAGTACTTGCAAGGCGCGTGCTGGGTAATGTCACGAGCAACCCTTGCGATGGTGCGTAAAATTAAGGATAAGGATGGGCAGTACTTATGGCTTCCCCATGTATCACAAGAAGGGTCGAGCACACTTCTTGGCTATCCGGTTCTCATTTGTGATGCTATGCCAAGTCCTGCGAAAGAAAGCCTTAGCATTGCTTTTGGTAATTTTAAACACGGATATCAGATTGTGGAACGTCAAGATATTCAAGTTCTCCGTGATCCCTACTCTGCAAAACCGTATGTAGAGTTTTATGCCACAAAGCGTGTTGGGGGTGATGTGATGAACTTCGAAGCTCTTAAGCTTATTCAATTTTAGCCTTATAAACCACAAACAAGGAGCAATCTCATGATTGACTGTCTTGAGGTCTGTGATGCACATGCTATTACACTGGAGCATTTGAAGAATCATCTACGTATAGAAGGCGCCTTCGAGGATTATTATCTGGAAGGATTAATTAAAACGGCGACAAGTGCTGTGGAAAACTATTTGCAGCGCACGTTACTCTTAAAGACATTGCGTGTTGTCCATCAAGACCGCACGAGCGCTAGTAGGGGATGTTCAGCTCTCCAGACGATTGATCTTTATTATCCGCCACTCGTGAGTATCGTGAGTGTGAACGAGCTTTTGAGTAATGATGGAAAAGGGCCTATTAAGCGGTATACGCTTACGCCAAGCTCTCTTCGACCAAAAATGACCGTGTGGGGAAGCGTCGTTGAAGTGGTGTACAAGGCGGGATATGGGGAGAATAGCTCGAACATTCCTTCTCCCATACGTTATGCCATAACGCTTCTTACAGCAGAAATGTATGATAAGCGCGTGGATGTCGTGGAGATTGTGAATCCCACAATCCAGTTTTTGTTGCAGCCCTATCGGGTGATGTCATGCGTGTGATCGTAACGCTCAACGACTTCAAAGAACGGGTGATATTGCGAAAGTTCGTGTACAAGGGGGAGGGAGATGATTCCAAGCGTAGCCTTAAGAAATCTAAGGGTTTGTGGGGGGCTGTGCAGTCTCTTCCTCTTCAAAATGCTATGCTCGCATCGAGTGGGAGTGATGTTGTGGACGGGCGCATACGCTTAAGTAAAGCCTACACGTTGTATTTCAAAATAGATCCAGGATCTTTTGATGGGGTGACGTGGCGTGGTGAAAGTTACCGTCGTGTTTCAGCTCTTCAAAGGGCGGGGCAGTACTGGCGTTGCATCATAGCTGCCTTCGAAGAGAAAGAACTGTAGAAGCGTGTCTGTGCACAAGTTATGGAACACATCAGTGGGTTTAGGAGGAATTTCCCTTATGGAAGCACAGTTTTTCACGTATTTATTAGGCTATTTACGTCAATATGATGTCAATGCCCATTATAGTTTGCCTGTTAAAAGCACCTATCCAGCCTGTGAGATAGACCATAAAGAAACGCACGCGTTTGCGGAAAAAGAGGTGGTGCACTTTCATCTGCTTTTGTTTTTCGATGGCATAAGCCAGCAAAGTATTGTGGAATTTGCGCAAAAAATCGAGAGGCTTTTGGAAAACACTCATCATACGCTTGTCCACAATTTTAAGCACGCAGTGATCAAAGTCAATGGGAAGAAACAACCATACCATGAGCGTGGGAAGTTGAGACAAATGACTCTCGACTGTACAGCACTTATTCGATAGGAGACGATCATGGATAATGAGAATAAAGACAAAACGCTTGAGGACCTTCTGGAGAGTTTTCGTTTCATGCAGAAAGGAAGGATTTATGATTTCCCTGACTGGGCGGTAGAGTAGAGCACTTACTCTCAATATTCTTTGGGATCATTATTAGGATATAAGGAGAGGACTTCTATGGAAACAGAGTTATGGTTGTCAGGGGTGGGATTTCCCCGTTTTTCAGCGCGTGGGTGTGTACAAGAACTTTATCCTATCGTAGCGCAGAAGGACATTTTCCAACGAACAGTGAACGGGGATCTTGTGTATTTAGGGGGTGAGAGTGATGTAAAGTATGGAACGACGATTAAGTGCCAAGATAAGAACATCCCCGCTTTTGCTCACTTATGGCGTGGGAGCCTCATAGAGGTAGGATGTTTGCAATCTCTCATTCAAACATGTGAATCTTTGAAAACAACTCTGGGGAGACCCTTTATTAAGGGCTCTCTCCGAGTTTTTAATGCAGCGTATGAGGGTGTGAAGGATTATATTCTCAATGGCCAGGAGGTTACAGTGGTTTCAAGTGGCGGATATGTGAGCTATCGTCCTATTTTATCCATGCGACTCACCGATTTTACGCTGACTCACAATGAATGGGGGTCCAAAGTGGGATGGAGCCTCACACTAGAGGAGGCGTGATTTTTTTATTATAATAATTTGAAGATAAAGAGCTCTAGATAAAAAGAGCTGCAGCAGTCTTAGCGCACCTCCTCGGTCTCCTTCTCCTTTTTCATTTCTCTCCACGTAATGTAAAAGTTACTGGCGATGATAAAGCTCCCGCCAGCAAGGATCCAGGGCCTTGGAATTTCTGAAAAAAGAATAAACCCTAACCCTGCCGAAAATAAAAGCTCAGTGTATCGAAAGGGCATAAGTCCGGAAGCATCAGTGGCGGCAAAAGCTCTGAAAAGGCAAACTTGGATTAAGTTGGCACCAATACCAAGAAGGACTAAGAAGAAGAGCTCACTGAGGGTGGGTGTAATCCACACAAAGGGTAGAGCTAACGCTGACGAAAGTGTCGTTCCTACACCAAAATAAAAAAGCATGGTAAGTGTATGCTCCCTGTTCACCATGACTTTTGCCATGATATCAAGGAGGGCGAACAGAATAGCTGCTATGACTGGGAAAAGGGCAACCTTTTGAAAGGCTTCGGTGCCTGGTTGCACGATGATGAGGAGACCAATAAAACCAAAGATGGTGGCGATCCAACGGCCGCTGTCTACGTGTTCTCTTAGAAGGAGAACAGCCAGGGGGAGAAAGAAGAGAGGTTGGGCAAACATGATCGTTGTGTTATCGGAAAGCGGCATGAGATTGACGGAATAGCACGTTGCCCCGATCGCACATGCGCCAAGAATAGCACGCAGGGCATGCTGCCCCGGTTTTGTCGTCTTAAAAAGCTCTAATCCTTTGGGGAGCATGAAAGGTAGGACGGATAGCATACTAAAAAGAAAACGAAAGAAAACGATTTCAAGAGGTGCGAGGCGTTCTCCCACAAAGCGCATAAGAACATCGTTTGTAACGCTGGTAAGACAGATCATCAACGCCCAAAAAGCACCTTGAATATACCCCCGCTTGAAAAACCAAGAGAGCCCAGGAATCATGCGAATAATGTTGGCTAGCTTACCTGTAATTGTAAGGGATTGGTTGTCTTTCAAGGTGACGGCGGTCGACTGGGACATAAAATTTCTGAGAGGATTTTTTTACCTATCTCTCACTTCTATCGTTTTGAGCCGTTTTTGTCGAGCTGAAAATGGACACATGAAAATATTACAAATCGTCTGTGTGCTAACAGGAAAAGGTGAATCATGACTATTTTTTTTGCTTGGGTAGATAAAAAGGAGATGTTTGATTCTAGACTTCACTTGCGACATGATCTCACGCTGATATCCTTCGAGATCTCCCATAATGAGGGTGAAGCAGCACTTTTGAAAATTGTTGCTTCAAACTTTTGCAAGCCAAAATCTTTTTGTTGCTTTCTAAGTTATCAAGATCATGGAAATGCTGAACTTGTTCCCTTATTTAAAGGGGAGCTGTGCCATTTTCCTATCAAATCAAAAAATTATTTGTGGAAATTGGAATTTCGAGCCATTGTTGATACAGAAAGTCTTGGAAATTTCTTCCAACAAAAAGATCATTTTGCGCAAAATTATCCTTCTTATCCTCTTCAAATCAGTGCTGATGACTTTACAGAGTTAGCGAAATCACAAACGCTTACAAAAAACTTGAGTACTCAAACGAGCCTTTATGAATTTAACAGAACAACAGGCCAGGTGTGTTGTTGTGATGTGTTCGAGGGAAATAAAATGTTTACGCCGAAAACAGTCTTTAACGAGAGTGTCAATGTCCGCTTTACAGAGCTCCCTTACTGCGGTGTGGATCTTACACTGACGGCAGACTGGAAACAAAGGGATTCTGGTGAAGTGGATGTGGGGTCTGTTTTGGCAAGAGCTTTTCCGGAAAAGATTATCAATACTTTTACACCCCATCATTTCAAGATTACTTTTCCTAAGCCTGGTTTAAAACTTGGAAAGCGTTATGGCAAATCAGCCTGCCGTGTTGTGGAAAGCTCTCTTGCAGTGATTGATCCGCCGCAAACAGGATTGCTTGATGTCTATCCCATGTGTTCTCCACCTTTATGGCAATACGACATTGACGAAGGTGCTCCGCAACAATTGACCTTTAAAAGGCATTGGTTTGTGTCAACAGTGACTGTGGAATGGTCGTACAGCCAAAGACGCTGTGAGATGATACACCTTACTCTCCATAATCGCGTGCAAGCACCGAGCACGCGACCGAGGAAAAAAGTTTCCCTCACGCTTAAAGACCTTCCTGAAACATCTCATGGGAGTTTTTTCAAAACAGAGAAAGGCGTCAATACTCTTTTATTTGCGCTCGATTATGCACGATGCTTTCTCGCCTCTAGTTCAAGGTGTATTGAGGTCGAATTTAAAGTGCCTTTTGACGAGGGGATAGGGTTGTCAACAGAGGTCTGTGTGGATTTGTCACCTGTTCTTAAGTTGAAATCTCCAGTGAAAGCTAAGATCACTCATTACCGACTGATGAAAAAGGGGGTCCAGGGGTATGCTTTTGTTCGTTGCGCCCTCGCTATTGGTATGAAGGATCTTCCCCCAAAGCAGGAAACGTCTTATGCAGAAGACTCTTACGTTGATCACGAAATTAGGGGAATGCCACACCAGATTTTGGTTGATAAGGTTGCACAAAAACTCAAGCCGAAAGGTATTATTGATACGTCTCTTCTTCACACCACAGCACTTGTTGAGCAAGTTTATGTCGACAATGATGGAACAACACAGCTCAGTAAACTACTGCAGTGTCAATACCCTCATATGGTGGGGAGTTTGAGAGATGTGCTTAAGGATAATCCTACACGATTTTCTATGACACTCAAAGATTTACGCACAGAGCCTCTTTTAAGAGAAACTCTTTATCTTACGGATCTCACGTTTACACCGAAACATATGATTAATTTAGAGGAGTTGTTCTATGCGTCTTGAGCGGGGTATGTGGCCGTTTATATCAAGGAAAACCGTCTCTTATGACAGTCAAGACTTCCAAGAGATACGTGTGGATGAAGAACCCGTTCTTTCCACGCTGGCGTCTTTTGCGAAAGGTGATGCTGATGTGGAGGTGTTTGCTCCGCTTATAAAACTACGTTGTGAATTAAAGCCAATCTTTAATGAGAAGGAGCTTTATGGTACGTGTTCTTACAATGGGAAGAAGTATGATCCTTGCGCGTTGTGGGGGACTCAAAAAAAACCCTTAGAAAGGATCGAACTCGTCTACACGGGCTATGGATCCTATTTTTATAAGAACGATTGGAAGGATTTTACGGGGTCTAACTGTGCTGGATACAAAATGCTTTTTGGGAAGGGAATAACCCTTTATGTAAAAAGTTTTACGACTCTGACAGAATCACTGAGTCTTTCAATGCATTTGACGGCTAAAGAAGGGACGCTCTTCGAACCCTCCGCCGAGCGAACTTATCGCCCCTTCTGGGGGTATGGTGGCAGTTTTTATCCTCAGATCAAATTGTCTGATATCATGCAGTATTATTTGACTCTCGATCAGGATAGTAAAAAGACGGTTGTTCAATCCTATTCCAAGCAAGCTCTTTGGGATAAGGGAATAAAAATGATCAAAGGGGAGCTCGTTCAAACGAAATCACTCGGTAAAATTGTTCTCATGAATGCTAACGTTGCCAACGATCATCAATCCCTCGAAGATGATGTTTTGACCGGAGGTATTGGCGTTTCTTTAAAAAGCATGAGTGTTACAGACTATGTATCCCTCACAGTGAAGCAACTTGGTCTATCAGGGCTCATGGATATCACGTTTCAAAGGAGAAAATCATGATTTATCGAAGCGAGAAGGGGGAGGCTCTGACTTTTTTAGAGCTCGATGGTAATTTCAAAGAGCTTTACCTTATGATCAAGAATCTTGAGAAAAAAGCTTCTGCCGCAAAAAACCTTGTGCCAGAGTACCTCAAAGAAGTGAAGCAGGAGGGAAGGAATCTGGCATTTGTTGGGTCCATGGGAAGTCATCTTGGGACAGTGATGTTACCTGTGATAACGCCTCACCCGCGGGGTCATTGGAAAGAGAATGACTATTATTGTGCCTATGACTGGGTTGTTTATGCTCATAAGACCTACGCATGTAAAGAATCCCACGTAGCGGAGGATTTTGAAAAACAACATCGTTGTTGGGTTATCGTCATCGATCCGAAGTGAAAAGATTAACAAATCATTAAGGGGTTATCCCCCACCCTACCACCGCTAGGTGGCC
>CALBMH010000074.1 GCA_937896365.1 uncultured Alphaproteobacteria bacterium | reverse complement strand
AAGAAGCTTGCTGTGCAGAATAGGCCAAATCATAAAACCTTTCGTGCATTGTCGGACTGATACGCCCTCTCTATTGCACCATTCGGTAGAAAAACGGGCTGTAAGTGTTCAAAGCATTGCATCCGATCATCGCCACCTTCATCAGACAGAAAGATGTGTTCACAGTATTCGCCGATGTCCTGAATAATACGCTCGAAGCGGTAATAGGCGATCGCGTCCTGATTGATTGCTGTTGGGCCATAGCCCTGATAAAAAAGTGATTCCTCTTCGGAGGATGTCAGGGAACTCACCCAAATACCGGCGCCGATAAACATGAGATCACGCTCTTTTGGAGCAAAGATAAGGGTATCCCAGTCAACAATATACAGGGCGCCTTCTTTATCAGTGAGCACGTTCCAGCCATGAATATCGGCGTGGCATAAAATATATTCAAGGGGCTGTTTTTGGAGCACGGACGCAAGTTCTTCCGTTCGCTCAATCATTTTAAGAATCTCTGTACGTTTCGATTTGAGGAACTCTGCCATTTTTACAGCGACAGGCTCTTCAAAAACCTCACTTTCAATGCGCATAAGAAATGCTTTGACGGTTTCTCGTCCTTTGGAAGAGAATGTTTCCCTTGGTACACCGTTTGTTATTGCTGGGGGAATATTGGTGCTGTGAAACTTTTTCATGGTGGCGCCAAATTGGGCCCACTGCTGGTCTGATAGTTTGGCTTCTACGCCATTACGACCTTCGACATAAGGATAGAGAATTGCTTTGAAAGCACCAAGGTCTACCCACAGTTGCCCTGTCTTGGTTGCAAGAGCGGGGATCATTTGCTTGACACCCAAGTCAGCAAGATATTTGGTAACTGACACCGAGGCCTCTAAAAACTCACCGCTCCTCAATTTGAGGAAATAATCCGTTTTGTCGCTTGTTGTAACACGATAAACAGCCGTGTTGAAATCAGCACCAAGAAGAGGCAGAAAGGAGATCACTTCGACATCTAATCCATGCTCATCCCGTAGACAGGAAATGATTTCTTCATCTGTCCAAATGCGCCAGATATCCTCCCTCAGAGCTAATGCCATGATAAGGTCTTGCTATAGGTTCTTGTCCACATATCGCGCACTTTATTGTATCTATGGATATAGTATGCAAATTAACGAAAGGCGCCAAGGCTAAAAGAGCTGCTCCATGTCGCATCCCATTTGCTATTCTGGTTTTTGTTCTCTAAAAAATGAAGCACCTCAAAACACTCATCCTCCAAAACCCAGGTAAATCAAGGCATTGAGGACATGCGTACCTTCGAGTCGGACGTTCGTATGGTGCGGAGAAACGGAGGGTAAAAAGGGAGATTTTGTGATTCTCTAAGTACGCATGTGGTGGGGGGCTAAAAGGCGCTAAAGCCTATAAATACTGGGGTTTTGAGTGGGAGTTTGATAATGGAGAGTTTGATAATTTAAAAATTCACGCCCAAAAAGTTCAACGCTGATAAACTGGCGGAG
>CALBMH010000073.1 GCA_937896365.1 uncultured Alphaproteobacteria bacterium | reverse complement strand
CTTTTCTAGACGACTTTTCTTCTCCAGACTGATTTACCCCCCCAGAGGGGATTGGCTGCGCTTAAGGATATGCTAGGAGTACATTTTTTTGCGTAGGCACGGCTACTTCTCCAAGACTCATCGGGCGCCCAAACAAATAGCC
This sequence comes from uncultured Alphaproteobacteria bacterium, assembly GCA_937896365.1. Classification (GTDB taxonomy): domain Bacteria; phylum Pseudomonadota; class Alphaproteobacteria; order Paracaedibacterales; family JAKBAR01; genus JAKBAR01. The sequence continues at coordinate 11,844 of CALBMH010000073.1, read as the reverse complement.
CTGAGCATAGGGAATATTAAAATCTTCTAAAACAGCAACTTCTGCCTCGTTTTCAACGCCCTCAGCAAGGACAGACGCTCCTGAAGCGCTGATAAGGGAGAGCGTATGCGATAAAATTTCTCTCTTTGTTCGGTCCTTATCGATGTCTTGAATGTAGGACTTGTCGATTTTGATCATGTCAAAATCCACATAGGTCAGGTACCGTACCGTGGCATGGCCTGTGCCAAAATCATCTAAGGCAACTCTCATTCCCTGGTTATGCATCCAAGCTACGGTTGACGCAAGCTCTTTAAAACTTTTTGGAGCCTTATGTTCTGTGATTTCGATATGAAGTCTGCTCGGATCACATTTTGCTTTTAAAAGCGCATGAAGAAGATCATGGGCGAGTTCAAGCGTCAATGACGCAGCACAAAGATTGATAGCAATATGCCGATGCTGTGAAATTTCCTGCAAGCCTGCGACAGCTTGTACGATAAGCCAACGATTGAAATCATTCGTAAGCCTATAAAAATCCGCAATCTCAAGACACTTTTCCGGGGATACATAACCAAACGTAGGATCAAACCAGCGAAGCAGAGCCTCATAACCAACAACCTCACGCGTCTTCAGATCTACTTGTGGTTGGAAAAACAGAGAAAGGGCGCCAACTTTCTGACTCCCATAGACCGGATGAAATGCTTTAAGCAAAGCGTCCTTGTATTTAGAATTAATAATAAAAGCCATGATCATAAACTCTTTTTTGCTCGTCAATAGGCATGTGCTATCGAACTTTATTCATTACAACAATTTTTTCTTGAGCTTTTGTCTAAACTTTTAGACAACTTATTTTTATCACACTATAAACAGAAAAGCAAGGAATGGATGAACCCATGTCTATTTTCGTATAAAAAATTTTACTTTGTTATGGGAAAAACAGTATTCCTACTTCTTTAATGAACCGGTACCAATCCCTGTCCCCACCAATAGATGGAGACGAAGAGGAAGAGCCAGACGACATCCACAAAGTGCCAATACCATGCTGCTGCTTCAAAACCAATATGCGCCTTAGGAGTCAAATCCTTTCTCCACACCCGGTAAGCACAGACGCTCAAAAAAATCGTACCAATAATCACATGAAGACCATGGAACCCTGTTGCCATATAGAAATTGGAACCATACACCCCATCCTTTATTGTAAAAGCTGCATGACCGTACTCATAAGCCTGAACACATGTAAAGGTTATACCTAACCCAATCGTCACTAAAAGCCCTTTTAGCGCTTCATTAAGCCTGTTATCTAAAATAGCATGGTGGGCCCATGTCACCGTTGTTCCTGAAAGAAGTAAAATGAGCGTATTTAAATAGGGTAAATGGAAAGGATCAAGAGTTGTAATCCCCTTAGGCGGCCAAATCCCCCCCATAACCTCATTAGGAAAAAGAGCAGAGTAAAAATAAGACCAAAAAAATCCTGCAAAAAATAACACTTCGGAAACAATAAAAAGAACCATCCCCATGCGCAGTCCTGTTCGGACTTTTTCTGTATGAATACCTTTCACGTTACTCTCGATGATCACATCACGCCACCAAGCGGCAGCAGCAATTATGACAACGATAAAACCAAAAACAAGCGTACCTATTGTCTGACCATGCATGGCAAGTGCACCGCCTACACCTAACAACAACACTCCCAAAGACGCTACGACGGGCCACGGGCTTGGGTCAACAATTTGATAAGGGTGATTTTTCTTGCTCATGGGGACCACAAAACAAAAGCTTTTCTTTAACGGTAATATGAACCATGCATGAAATGCAAATTCAAAACATCCTGTGAGCTGTGTGGGAAAAACAATGGAATGAGCTATAGGCGCATGAACACTCTCCAATAAAAGGAATCGCCGTCAGCTTTTAGTATTTGTGAGAGTAAAACTCTCTTAGAATTATTATGCTTTAAAACATAAAAAAACAGCCCCTAGAGGCTGTTTTTCTGAAATAAAGAAGTATAAAGCTTTCTAGCCTTATTTTTGACCTTCTTTTTGGGCATCGGCTTGCTTCTCAGCAGCTTCAGGAGCTTTTGTTTCTTGTTTGGCCTCAGCAGGTGCTTTAGCATCGGACTTTGCCGACTCAGCGGAAGCAACAGAGACACCAGCAAGAACTGCGAGAACTGCGAATAATGATTTCATTTTTAACTCCATAGTATTTAGTTGTTGATCGATTAACATCGTCATCCTAAAAATAATTGATGCTTGACGATCGGTCAAGGAGGATCTGAGAATAGGTGGGTAAATTATGACGAAAGAGGCTTCTTTGACTACACTTTCTTATCCGGTGTTGCTGCAATACATCACCCAAAAAATATGCCATGACCTTGCAACGCCTGTAGGAGCTATTCGTCTTGGCCTTGAGCACATGGAAGAGAATGAGTTCACCCCCCTTCTCATGCAATCTATTGACAATGCAACAACACGCATTGATATCTTCAGAACTCTTTTTAGCACCTCCCATAATAATATCGACACGACACGCGCAGGTAAGCTCCTCCAAGCCTACCTAAAATCTAAAAATATTGACTTTGAGGACAGCGGAAAGACAACACCAACAGGTGCGCGATTGATGCTCGGTATTGGCATTGTCGCTTGTGAGGCTCTGCCACGGGGAGGATGTATTCATGTGGATTTTGATAAACTTTCTCTTGTCTGTGAAGGCCCTATTGTCCATTTTCCCTATAACTATCTGAATATCAATTCCCTTCTAAAAGAGAATCTTAATTTTAAATCAGGAATCATCTTTTTCCATGTTTTATACCTCGCAGAAATCGAAAAACTAGCCCTTGAATCCCATCAAGAAGCGGAGGCTCTTCTCCTTCATTTCAAAGGAAAAAACCAAGAAATTGCTTGAAATGGTTACTGATTCGATGTTTATTTATAAGACAAAGAATTGAATGAAGAAGCTATGCATCGTTCGTTACTCGTACCAACATCTTTTTTATTCTTTACTGCGTGCACGCATACGATCGATAATCGTGGATATGATTTTGAAATCGTTGATACGAGCAGGGTGCAAATAGGACAAACAAAAGAGCAAGTTCTTAACGTCCTTGGGTCACCCTCAACATTGTCAACATTCAAAGATAATGCCTGGTATTATGTTTCCAAGAAAACAGCAACAAAATCTTTTTTTACCCCAGAAATGCTCGATCAGAAACTCGTTATCATTCATTTTAATAATGATGTGGTATCAAACATCGAAAAGAAAGATAAAACCCAAGCTGTTATTGTAGAGCCTTCCAAAAATCAAACCCAAACATCAGGGTACGAGTCGGGAGTACTGCGCGAAGTTTTTGGAAACTTCGGAAAATTTGGTTCAGGCAAAGCCCCTACAAAATCCTAAAGCTGCCCTCTTCTCTAGCTTTGCAATTTACTCCTTATTGCATGAAGTCTACATGAAAGTGCAAAAATGCAGAGGGCTCCACCGCAAAAAATCCAGGGCACCCCCCCCCTGGATTTTTCCAGGTAACTTCCCCCCCGAACCCAACGAAAAATTAAGCAGCAGAAGCAGATGCTGCTTGTGGCTTTGAAGACACAGCCTTCGTGAGGTCACTCACAATTTTTACAAGCTCCTGCTCACTCACAGGAGGAACTAACATAAGACGACCCTCTGGATCAATCGCCATAAGGATGGGAACTCCTGGGAACTTGAGATCCTTTGCAAGAGAGCGTGTATCCTCAATCGTTGCCTTGGTTTCAGCATTTTCAGCGATGTCTTTAACTTTCTTAAGGTCGTACTTTGCCCCTGCAATTAAATCTTCCATCGCTTTTTGATTCGGCACCTCCTTCAAAGACAAGAAAGCTTCATATAATTTTGTGTAAGCCTTTGAGTCAACTTTGTAAGCAGCCTGGAGATAGCCAGCCACACGAGCCGATTCCTCTGGATTGACAAAAGCCCATTGATGAAGAATCACTCTTAAACTCGGCTGTTGCTTGATCACCTTACGGAGCATTGCTTCAAGGACACGGCAATTTGGGCAAAGCGGATCAGCAACAAGGACAAGTGTCACAGTTCCTTTGGGATTTCCAAGAACGATGGATGTGTCTAAGTTCACCAGCTTATCCCTATTCGCGTCTAAAAGCTGGCGTGTTTCCTGCTCATGCTTTGCTTCCGTAAACTGAGCACGCATCTGGAGCTTTTGCATGATTTCCAGCCCCTTCTCGCTTTTCATAATATTTTCAAGCATAGCTTCGAACTTCTTTATTTCATCTTCCGAGGCTTTGACATCGACAGGCTGAAGTTCCTTAGGGAGCTCAAGTTTGGGCTGCACAGTTCCAGGGTCCGCATTGGAGCCAGACGGGGTATTTGCAGGAGCCTTCGAAGTCGAATCTTTAGAGTCTTCCAAGTTTTTTGATGGTTCGCCAGCATGCGTTAATGTCGAAACAAAAGCTGCCACACTGAGAAAAAGGATTGTTTTGACGATCATAATAATGTTCCTAACGCCACTATCGATGTTTTTCTCGGGCCATGGTAACAAAATAAACTACTTTTCTCCACCTTTTATTTATAAAAGGTGATTTGAGGGAAAAATCAAAGAGATCAAGAGATAAAATATAAAAAAACTAACTTCCCTGCCACTCGGGTTTTAGCAGGCTGTAGTGGACAAGATCTGCATACTGGCCTTTGAAAAAGCGACCAGAACGTTCCCGGCCTTCATAGATAAAGCCGAGCTTTTCAGTCGCCTTAATCGTTTTTTTATTATCGATTTGGATGCACGCAAGGATGCGATAGATATCAGCCTGTGAAAATGCATAGGTGATGAGCGCTGTTGCAGCCTCGGCATAAAAACCCCTGCCCCAATAGCACTGATTCAAAACGATGCCCATTTCCCGCGTGTGCGCACGGATGCACGATCCCATGAGACGGAGCTCAATCGCACCAATGACTTTACCACCAAAGTCGAGAGCATAAGGACCTAAGTCTCCCCTCTCATAAGAAGGGAGCACCACATCAAAAAGAAAAGCGTAACTGTCATCAAGGGACGTATGAGCATCGAAAGTCGTATACAACGCGACCTCTTCATCCTTGGCATAATCAAAGACATCGTGCGCGTCTTCAAAGGTAAAAGGGCGCAAAATAAGGCGCTCTGTCGTAAGCGTAGACAACCTTTTGCTAGCGCTTGCCAGCTTCTCTGCAAGAGTCACACCCATGGCCCGCTCCATAAAATCAAATATAATTATCCATAAAGTTCAGCAACTCTTCCCGCGATAAAAGGTAGCGCTCACCCGTTTTTCGGATCTTGACTTCAAAAATCCCTTCGTTAACAGATTTGGCGCCAACAATTATTTGAAGTGGAAGCCCAATAAGATCCATGTCTGCAAACTTTGTGCCTGCTCGTTCATCACGGTCGTCTAATAACACATCCATCTGACGTTTTTGATATTCTTCATAGAGCTCATTTGAAAGCCTATCCGAAGAAATATCCCCTTGCTTTAAATTAAGTAATCCTGCGTCAAAGGGCGCAATAGATTTTGGCCAGATAATACCTCCATCATCATGATGAGCTTCAATAATAGCCGCAACAAGACGACCGACACCGATTCCATAGGATCCCATTTCAACGGTCACCCTTTTCCCATCAGGCCCCATGACTTGGATTCCAAGAGGTTCAGAATACCTGGTTCCAAAATAGAAAATATGACCAACTTCAATGCCTTTCGAAGACCTCAGTTGGTCCTCTTGAAGAGGGCACGTATGAGGGTCATGCATCGTATCTGACACCGCGTAGAGATTTGACATCGTTGCGAATGTACGCTCGTTGTCAGACATCGCCTCAAGAGCTGCATCATAGTAAATTGTGCTTTCTCCTGTCGGCGCCATCACTTGGAACTCATGGCTAAGATCCCCACCAATGGGCCCTGTATCTGCTTTGACAGGGATGACTGTTAGATCCATTGCTTTAAATGTGCGCAAATAAGACTCATAAATCCGTTCATATGTTTGTTTAGCCGCCGTAGGGTCTAGGTCAAAGGAATAACCATCCTTCATCAAAAACTCCCGACCCCGCATCACACCAAAACGTGGGCGGATCTCATCACGAAATTTCCAATGAATTTGGTATAGCACTTGGGGAAGCTGTCGATAACTCTTGACATGGTTTTGGAAAAGATCACCGATGACTTCTTCAGCCGTGGGGCTGTAGAGCAGGTCGCGCTCATGACGATCCCTAATCCGTAACATTTCTTTGCCGTAACCCTCATAACGACCGCTTTTACGCCATAAATCCGCCGATTGAATTGTGGGAAGAATAATTTTTTGGCATCCGATTCGATCTTGCTCACGGGAGATAATATCCTCAATTTTCTTCAACACACGAAAGCCAAGGGGAAGCCAGGCATAAATACCGGCACAGGTCTGATGGATCATCCCCGCACGTAGCATAAGCCTGTGGGAGATAACGTGTGCTTCAGAAGGCACTTCTTTGAGTGTGGGCAAGAAAAATTGGGAAAGACGCATGGCTTTTCGGAGTAAAATTAGCTCCTCAATTTTTAGAGAAGAAAAGCAAAAAAGTACACAAGTAATAAGTCTTAGAACCAGCGTTCATCACTCTTTCTCGAACTTTGTAGACAAGTTTTCGTAAGAAGGCCCCTATATAGCTTTAGTAACCTGTAAAAGAACCTAGCCTTCACCTCTTTTTATCCTTTGAACTTCTCTTTTTATGTCATTTATTTCTTTAAAAATTTTTTCTTCAAAATTATCTTTTTCTTTTAAGGGATGCTCCAAATCTTCTTCCGCATTTTGAAGGGCATTAACGATAACACCTATAAACAGGTTGAGTATAATAAAAACCATGGACACGTAATAAGCATAAAAATAAATCCAAGCATAAGGAAATTGCTTCATGACAGTACGCAACACAGCGTACCAATCATCTCCCGTAAGAACTTGGAAAAGGGTATGAAAACTGGTGACCAAGTTTTGAAAGGCTTCAACCTCTGCATGTTTGTAGAGGTTAACACCGATCACGGCGTAAACATAAAATGTGATAAGAAGCAAAAGCGTTACACTTAGAAAACCTGGCATAGCATAATAGATACCATGGAGGATATGGCGTAGCTTTTTGGATATTTCGATAAAGTAAAAAAGCCTTAAAATTCGAAGTGCTCGCAAAGACTCCCCTCCAAGAGGGATTAAAGACCCAAAAACGACAAGGAAATCGAAGATATTCCAGCCGCTTTTAAAAAAAAGCCTGCGGTGTGCTGCAAGACGCAACACCATTTCCACAATAAAAATCCCTGCAATTGTGCGCTCAACGTCCTGAAGAAATCCATGAAGGGGGGATGATCCCCCATCAACAAAAGTCAGGACTCCCATGACAATGGCATTGACTATAACGATCATACCCACAGTCATCCTGGCTGCATGGGAGTCAATCCAGTATTTCTTCAATTCTACTTCCTGCGTAGACATTATCCATTTCCTCCAATAATTCTCCTCAATAAATTTCTTACTGTTCGCACAAGTGTATGAGGCACTATCTCATTGAGCCAAAGAACCCCGTTATGGTTAATGAGAGGGTTCGTCATCATCAATGCGGCTAGCTCTTTATACAGAAGATGGTTTTTGATATGAGCACCCAAACAATCACAAATAATTGTGGGAAAATAAGTCTTAACAGCACCTAAAGCCTCCTCTTCAAAAGCCTCGAAGTGCTCAAGAATCAGTCGCTTGAGAAGGAGTTTACTATAGGCTAAAAGGATAGTAAACTCCGGACGGGTAAGGTGGGTTCTGTGTTGACGCAACTGTGCATCTTTTTCCAAAAAGACTGTTTGTCTTTTAAGTCCTGCTTCTTTTTCAAGCTTTCCAATAAGATCACAATAGTATCTGTGATGACTATGAGCCTTTGTCTCCATCACGTCTAACGCTTCATTTTGATCCTGATTGTCTTTTAGAATAAGATGGGTGATTGCGTCACTCATCTCTTGAAAAAAATCATCTCGTCTTTGTTGGGAGAAGGAAGAGAGAAGGATTTTGAGATTGACCTCGCGATCTGAACAATTAACACCCCCGACATTATCAATGGCATCACTATTGAGATGAACACCTTTAAGTCCTAATTCAATACGTGCCAGAGGCGTGATACCAAGGTTCGCACCTTCACCAATCACTCGTGCCCGAACATCCATGGCATTCACACGCAAAACATCATTCGAAGGATCGCCCGAGTACACCTCATCACTAGCCTTGACATACGTTCCAATGCCGCCAAACCATAGTAAATCACAGGGTTGTGTAAGCAGTGCCTTGATAAGGTGATGGGGTGACACAACGCTGGGAAGATTGAAGAGTTTCTGCGCTTCAGAAGAGAGTTTCAGCGCTTTTTCTGATCGATTATAAACGGCGCCCCCTTTAGATAAAACACGCATACTGTAGTCATCCCAAGATGAGCTGGGCCTATGGAAAAGACGTTGGCGCTCCTCAAAACTTTCTTGAGGATGGGGATGGGGATCAATAAAAATATGTTTATGGTTAAACGCAGCAATAAGCTTAAAAGTATTGTGAAGCAGCATACCATTGCCAAACACATCCCCTGACATATCGCCAATACCAACGACCGTGACAGGATCCCGTTCGACATCAACGCCAAGCTTACTGAGATGGTGCTTGACAGAAACAAAAGCTCCCTTGGCCGTGATACCAAGCTTTTTGTGGTCATACCCATGGGAACCACCTGAGGCGAAAGCATCGTGCAACCAAAACGCGTATTCTTCTGATAACGCATTCGCCCTATCAGAAAATGACGCAGTTCCTTTATCCGCTGCCACAACAAGATAAGGATCATACCCATCATAGATCCTCAGCTTCGGGGGGTGAACGATGCTATCACCAATACGATTGTCTGTTATGTCTAAAAGGCCACGCAAAAAGATCTGATACGCTTCCAAAACATCGTCTTTTGAGGAACAGCGCTTTTTAAGCGTAAAACCACCCTTAGCACCTGTAGGAACGATAATAGCATTTTTGAGGTTTTGCGCTTGCATGAGTTGTAAAACCTCCGTCCTGAAGTCTTGTGGCCGCTCTGAATAACGAATTCCCCCTCGTGCAATCTTTGAACTACGCAAGTGAATGCCTTGCATGAGGTAAGAACTGACAAAAACTTCGAACTGCGGCTTGGGATCAGGAAGACGATCAATGGCGCCACTCTCGAACTTTAAACTCACATAAGACTTTCCAAGATAAAAATTAGTACGTACGGTCGCCTCAATAAGAGTTTTCATATCCCGAAACAGCTGATCTTGTTCAGCAGAACTTACTTTCTTAAGCAGTGTCTCAAAGCTCTGTGTAAAGGATTGGCATCGTTGCTCTTTGTTCTTTAGACCCTCTTTATCTGAATCAAAATCATTTATTTTCGGGTCGAACCGGGATTGGAAGAAGCGCAGGAGTAAAGCTGCTATCTTTGGAAATTCTGCCAAAGCTCTGGCGATAAAATTTTGGCCGTAGGCATACTTGATCTGTTGCATGTATTCAGCATATGTGCGAACAAGATGCACCTCCCTTTGTGTGAATGAAGCTGCGAGGATAAGCGCGTTAAAAGGGTCATTGGGATGTTCCCCTTGAAGGGTACAAAGGATAACGTCTTCAAGAACTTTAATCGTTTTATCTGGTATCTTTACTTTTTTATCTGTTTTATCTGTTTTGTGAAAACTAGAATCTTGTACCATAGTCCCCAAGCACGTATGGAGGTAGTACTTCCCTCCTTTTAAGATATAGGTTTTCTCCTGATTAATCGTTATCCCGAAATTTTGAAGCACATCCATCAGATGAGATAACACAACAGGTTTATCGAAGCTCCCTAAACGAATCTCAATCTGACTCCAAAACATTTGTTCGAAAGGTTCTTTTCCCCACCTGAGCTTTATCGCGTAGCCATGGCTTTTATCTAAACGTTCGAGGAGCTCGCAATCCATGAGGGATTGTTCAGGAGAAAAGTCTTTTTGATAAAAATCATCAAAGACAGCATGATACGCCTCTGTTCTATGATTTTTAAGATAGAGTCTGTGACGTTTTTCCTCCCAGCTGAGGCTTAGATTCTCTATTTCCTCACGAAGAGATTGATCATGCCAGCTGTTCTTAAGAGTGTTTACAACGTAAATAAGGCGTGCAAAAGGAGAATCGTCACTGATGCCTCGCATGGAGGTCAATACACCCCCCAGATGCTTTGCAAGATAATCGCCAATCTGTTGTTTAAGGGCGATGCTATAACGCTCTCTTCCTACAAAAACGATCAAGGTTAAACTAGATTTGTCTTCACTCAGTTGACCTATATACGTGGGAAGTGACGTGGCGTGAAAACCTAAGACACGAGAACAGAGCTCATAGATCTCCTCTTCAGAAAAATGCCAATACTCATCATGGGGAATAGACTCAAGGGCGCTCATAAGCATTTTTCCATCATGCCAGTTACGCCTTAAACCGAACCGTCCAAAAATTTTTTGGACTTTTTCTTTAATAAGAGGGATTTTGAAGTTTGATACAGCATAAGAGCGGCGTGTGAAAAGTCCTATGACTTGATAGTATGCCTGCGTTTTTCCCCCAACAAACTCAATCATATCCAAACGAGCAGACCTATTGACAGGGGAGCGATAATGGGTTTTAGAGATTTTGAAAGCAAGGGAATTTTCGGAAGGAGAAAAGCCTGTAGGGGAAAAATTCTTATTTTGAGATACTCTTTTGTCCCTGAACATCCCAAAGGAACCTTGCGCAATCGGAAAGTGCAGGGTCTTTCCCTCTTTGATTTCTTCCGTGGTACGAAGCCCAAAAAAAAGAAAATTATCCTGAAAAAGCCAATCAAAATAGTCGAAATCGGAATGTTGTTCTTCTGATATGCTTGATTGGATGAGTTTGCGCATTTTCGGCCAATCATCAACGGCTAAGTGAATGAGTTCCATACGCCATCTTAAGTCATCAATGAAGGACTGTGCTTCATTCACACTTCGGTCCCATGGAATATCAACTGAGATAAGAGATTCGTATGTATACGGGTATTTAAGATGTTCCTCTTTTGAAAAAATATGGATAATGGCACCATCCGGCGATCTGCGCACACGAAAAACAGGATGAAAAATAACCTTGGGTGCCAGATGAAAATGACTCAAAGCATTTTTAAATGTTTCTAAAATAAAGGGTTGATCTTTTTGAAAGATCTCTACACATAAGACACCGCGCTTTTTATCAAATTTAGAATGAATCGTGAGCTTCAGTTCTTTTTGCGTCTGGTAGGTATCCCATGCCCTTTTGACTTGTCGTAACAAATGCTTATCTTGGGGATCCTCTAAAAACTGCGCTGGTGCACTTTCAAAGAAGGCAGTGATGAACTCCAACCATTCAGGTAGTTTGAGGTGCTTCGCATAATTTTGAAAGTGGGATACAAATTCTTTTCTCTTACACAAGATTGTTTTCATAACTGTTCACACTACGGGACAAACCCACCAGTAACGGCGATTGTGAGCGAAAAAAGTTAAAAAAATATGAAGGACTTTTTGACACCCCCCTTTTTCATCTTTTCCCCATTCAGGTTAACCTTTCTTTAATCTTTTTCTCCCAGCATGGATTAAGAGTCGGAACACCTCAAATAGGCGACCCCACAGACAGTGAAGTATGTATGCTTTATGAGAAGAGAGTAGTGACATCGAGGGAGAATATTGAAGCGGCAGGACTGAGTGACCAAACTCTCGTAGGAACTCCTCTATCTTGCGTTTCTTTTAATGATTTTTGTGAGTGTGGTCATATACAATGTAGCTAAAAATTAATAAGTATTATATCTTCCATTATCATGCGACTCTCCACCTTCTGCAACCAAAAAATGGGGACAGTAAGAGC
>CALBMH010000072.1 GCA_937896365.1 uncultured Alphaproteobacteria bacterium | reverse complement strand
TGAACCTCACCCTCTTCAATGAACAAAGAGGCACAAGTTCCATTGGGAAAAGCCTTTCAGATAGTGCGACTGTGTTTTATAAATAGAGTATCCTTTATACAAAAAATATGATGATTTATGCGCCTGACGGATATTCGCTCAACCTTCCTAGAGTATTTTAAGCAGCAACACCATACTCTTGTGGAATCAAGCTCCCTTATTCCACGTAATGACCCAACGTTAATGTTTACAGCAGCGGGGATGGTGCCGTTTAAAAATATTTTTACAGGCACAGAAAAACGATCCTATACACGAGCAACGTCCTCCCAAAAATGCTTACGGGCAGGCGGTAAGCACAATGATCTTGACAACGTCGGTTATACTACACGTCATCACACATTTTTTGAAATGCTTGGAAACTTTTCTTTTGGTGATTATTTCAAAGAAGAAGCCATTTTTTACGCCTGGGAACTTGTTACAAAGCATTTGAGCCTCGATCCCCGCCGCCTTCTCGTAACCGTCTATGCACAGGATGAAGAGACCGCAAGCCTCTGGAAAAAACTCACAGGTTTTCCAGATCATAAAATTATTCGCATCAATACATCAGATAATTTTTGGTCCATGGGGGATACAGGTCCGTGTGGTCCCTGCACAGAGATTTTTTATGATCATGGAGAGTCTCTTACAGGGGGGCCTCCAGGATCACTTAACCAGGAGGGGGACCGGTTTGTGGAGATCTGGAACCTTGTTTTTATGCAGTATGAAAAGCTTGCGGATGGTCGTCGGATTCATTTGCCAAAACCGTCTGTGGATACGGGTATGGGATTAGAGCGCATGGGTGCTGTACTCCAAGGCGTACAGAGTAATTTTGAGACGGATCTCTTTAAAACGCTCATTGAAGCATCCCAAGAACTCTCTCACAACAAAGAAAGTCGTATGAAACAGTCCCATCAGGTGATAGCAGACCACTTAAGGGCGAGCTGCTTTCTGCTAGCGGATGGTGTTTTGCCAAGTAATGAAGGGCGTGGTTATGTCCTTCGTCGGATTATGCGTCGTGCGATGCGTCACGTTCATTTGCTGGGTGTGAAGGAACCGCTGATGCAGCGCTTAGTACCCACATTGATTGATGTTATGGGAGTGTATTACCCAGAGCTAGGACGTGCTGAAACTCTCATAAGAAGTACATTGAGACAAGAAGAAGAAAAATTTCATGAGACCCTTGATCGCGGTTTAAAGTTATTACACGACGAGATGAGTAAGCTTGCCCCAGGGCATCCACTGCCAGGTCAAGTGGCTTTTAGACTTTATGATACCTTCGGTTTTCCTGTTGACTTGACGGCGGATGTCTTGCGTGGAATGAACAGCACCCTTGATATGACAGAATTTGATGCTGCTATGAAAATTCAAAAGGACGCTGCTCGCGCTGCTTGGATAGGTTCCGGTGACGCTAAACATGATAGGATCTGGTTTGATGTGAAGGAGGAGACAAGCGCCACAGACTTTCTTGGTTACAACACACTTCAAACGGAAGGTGTCGTACAAGCTATTGTGGTGAATGGAACGCGTGTGGATCAAATAGCAGGTGATGATCTCAAGGAGGAGACGCGTCTTGAGATCGTTTGTAACCAAACCCCCTTTTATGGCGAGTCGGGTGGTCAGATGGGCGACCGCGGTTTTGTAGTGAATGACCGTGTCAAAGCTGTTGTCTTTGACACGGTCAAACCTTTTGATAATATTATTGTTCACCGCCTCAAGGACCTGAGTGGTACGTTAAAACAGGGTGACACACTCAAATTGACTGTGGAGGGTAAACGTCGCTCTGGTCTTAAACAGCATCACTCTGTAACACACTTGCTCCACGCAGCCCTACGCCATATACTTGGAGACCACATTATTCAAAAAGGTTCCCTTGTTGAGCAAGATCGCTTGCGTTTCGACTTCACCCACCCAAAGGCTTTGAGCACTGATACTCTTCAGGCTATTGAAGATTGGGTAAACAGCCAGATCCAAGAAAATGCAAAAGCTCAAACAGAACTCAAAACACCTGAGGAAGCCATAAAGGATGGGGCCGTGGCGCTTTTCGGTGAAAAATACGGTGATACAGTGCGTGTAGTCAGTATGGGCAATGCCTCCACTGAACTGTGTGGAGGCACCCATGTGAAAGCTCTGGGGGATATTGGTCTTTTCAAGATTACCTCCGAATCTGGCGTTTCCTCAGGTGTACGTCGTATTGAAGCTGTCGCCGGTATGGCAGCGCTCGATTACTTGCGACGTCTAGAGAAAAGGCAGGAAGATATGGCGCACCTTTTAAAGACACCTCCTCAGCACATGGTTGAAAAAATTCTACGGTTGCTTGAAGATCAAAAGGCACTTACTCAGATGGTTACAGACTTGAGGAGTAAATTTGCTTCAGGAAATGCTACTTTGGAAAGCATAGAAAAAATCAATGGCGTATCCCTTTTAACAAAACATCTTGAGAATTATCCAGCTAAGGACCTTAAAGCTATTATGGACACACTCAAGAAGAATCTCGGCTCAGGTATTGTCCTTTTAAGCAATCTATCTGAGGGGAAAGTGACTCTCCTCTTGGGCATTACTGACGATCTGACAGAAAAGTTTCATGCAGGTCATATTATTCGTGATCTGTCATCCCTTGTAGGGGGGCAAGGTGGCGGAGGACGACCCAACTTAGCCCAAACCGGTGGCAGTAATGGAAAGGGAATTGAGGAGGCAATCCAAAGATTAAGAGAAAAATTGGGATAAACGACTATTTCTTGCACCAATAAAGCCCCCTTCCCGTTTACGGAAATAGGAAAAATCGTACAGAGAATCTGTGGAACTATTCTTACGCGATTCAATGAACAGATTCCTGTAACTTCTTTTTGAACACCTCGAGAGCGGCCCCCTCAAGAGTGCTTTTGGATTTGATCTGATCGATAAAAACAACATCAAAGTTTTCTTGGAGGCTGCTTTGAGGATATGAACGCTTCCAATCAGAAAGAAGCTCCAGCTTCACCAGGGTCTTTTCTTGCGTTTCAAGATTATAGGTAAATGTTCCAAGGAACCCAAAGCATGCAGCACAGTTATATAATATCTGCGAGGCCTTTTCACTAAGACCAAGGTACACAGAAGCACTTGCGTCATTAAGAAACTGAGTATACGTCAGCATACTGCCCGAAAGCGCTCCGTCCTTAATTG
This sequence comes from uncultured Alphaproteobacteria bacterium, assembly GCA_937896365.1. Taxonomy (GTDB): domain Bacteria; phylum Pseudomonadota; class Alphaproteobacteria; order Paracaedibacterales; family JAKBAR01; genus JAKBAR01. The sequence continues at coordinate 11,466 of CALBMH010000072.1, read as the reverse complement.
CCCCCCAAGCACGATCGCCCCCAGCAATGATTTTTACAGGTATGAGAACCCCACGATCTAATTTTAAAAGCTCTATTGATGAAAAATCTCCCGTGCGTCCATCAGCAAAGTTGAACTGTATGATGACTTCAAGGCCTTGCCACGATCCTAGGTGCTTATAAGCATAATATTCAGACCATCCTTCGTGTTCACCCTTTACACAAAGAGCATACGTCCCTTCTGGATAGGAAGGAGGCTTAGCCTCAGACTCCGTGTGGTGGGCAGCGAAGTCTTCCTCACACGCAAGAATATTAACAGGACTCGTCTCTGCAAGACCAAACGCCTGCGCAATGCAAAAGGGTAGTAGGATTTTACCTCCATGGGTAAGCAGTGCGTGAGCTGAAAAACCCCCATTCAACACTATAAGCACGAATGCAAAGAAGAACCCTCTTCATTCCCACCTTACCCATTCCCCTCGCCCATGAGCTCAAACCACATAGCGTTAAGAATTGAAAAGGAACAGGCAAGACCAAGACCGAGAACCCAACTAAAATACCACATTGATAAAACAACCCTTCCTAATAGTAACTATCACTCTGCGTACTGACGTGCTTTTCTGTAACTTTCCCTCGAAGCACACGATAAACCCACGCCGTATAAGTCAAAATAATAGGAACGAAAATCACTGCTGCAATGGTCATAACAAAAAGAGTGAGATGGCTGCTTGAAGCATCCCATACGGTGAGGCTATGACTAGGATGAGAAGACGAGGGCATGATAAAGGGAAACATCGCCAGACCAGGGATCGATACAATCCCAAAGATACTAATGCTGCTGAAAATAAAGCTGAGCCCGGCTTTTTTAAAAGCAAAGGCTATCTCAGAAAGAACAATGCCACCAAATGCTAAAACAGGCGCCATGAGCATCCATCTGTATGCTAGGAAATTATCCTTATAACCTCCCAAGTGTTGAACCACGTCCTTAAGCAAAGGGTTGGACGGCTGCAACGTATCTAGGGCGGATGTGATGTGAAACGCTTGAAGATAGTGCACAGACCACCACCAAGCAGCCATAAGAATTAACAAATGCACAAGTGTTAAAGGCCAGAGGATCCGTCGCAAGCGATTACTGACCGGGCCTTCTGTCTTCATGGTTAAATACACGGCCCCATGGCGCATACACATCGTAAGAGAGATCAAACCACAAAGCAGACCGAAGGGATTAAGGAGCTCCCAAAACGTTCCTGTATAAGTAACACGCAGCGTCTCGTCAAAGTGAAAAGGCACACCTTGCATGACATTACCCACAGCCACACCAAAAAGTAGCGCTGGAATACATCCCCCTATAAAAAGACATGCATCCCAAAGCCTACGCCATGCGGGGTGCTGAACCTTGCTGCGAAACTTAAAACCCACAGGCCGCAGGATAAGAGCGGCAAGAATAACGAACATGGCAAGGTAGAATCCTGAAAAACTTACGGCATAGACCGCTGGCCATGCTGCAAAAATAGCACCACCCCCAAGGATCAACCACACCTGATTCCCTTCCCAAAAGGGTCCCACTGTATTAATGACGATGCGCCGCTCCATATCCGTTCGCGCAATGAAAGGCAGGAGCGTTGCAACACCAAAATCAAACCCATCCATAATCGCAAGACCAATGAGAAGCACGCCTAAGAGCAACCACCAAATAAGTCTTAATATTTCGTAATCAAGAGGGATCATCAAGAGTTCCTCCTACCAGCCGTCATTCCTATCATAGGTCCTATCTTGATATATTTGCACATTAAGAAAATATCGATGATGAGCAAAATGCTGTAGAAAAGAACGAACCCTGTAAGGCTGATCCACACACTGCTCGAAGCAATCGTCGACGCACTTAGAAATGTGGGGAGTATACCATCGATGGTCCAGGGTTGGCGACCGTGCTCGGCCACAAACCATCCCAGCTCTGCTGCCACCCAAGGAAGAGGAAGCGAGAATAGTGCCACGCGTAAGAACATTCCATACCGATCCAAACGCCGCCGTGCTGACAGGTAAAAGGCCACACTGAACAAGCCAATAAAGAAAAGTCCAAGCCCCACCATAATTCTGAACGACCAAAAAAGTGCCGGGATGTTTGGTACCGTAAGCGCCGCTGCCTTTTGAATTTCCACATCCGACGCCTTATGAATATCGCTACGGTATTTTTTCAATAAAAGTCCGTAGCCAAGATATTTTCCATGTTCCTCAAAGAGTTGACGAGCGGATGCATTCCCTTTGTTTTGGCGAAGGATTTGAAGGGCCTCATAGGCTTTCATACCTTCACGAATATGACTTTTTGCCTTCGTCACAAGGTCTTTAATACCAGGGATTTGTTTGTTAAAGCTACGTGTTGTCATGAGTCCCAGAACCCAGGGAATCTTGACCTCACCATGGGTTTTTTGCGCATCGATATCTGGAAACCCAAAAAGGGTGAGACTTGCCGGAGCAGGTTCTGTTTCCCACATGGCTTCTAGGGCTGCGATTTTCATTTGTTGGTGCTCCGTGAGGGTGTAGCCACTCTCGTCGCCCAATACGACAACTGAAAGAGCGGAAGCAAGACCAAAACTGGCAGCCACTGTCATGGAGCGCTTGGCAAACTCCACATGGCACCTTTTCAAAAGATAATAAGCGCTGATGGATAGAACAAACATAGCGCCTGTGACATAGCCAGCGCTAACAGTATGAACGAATTTTGACTGAGCCACAGGATTAAAGAGCACCTCATAAAACGACGTCATTTCCATACGCATGGTATCCAGATTGAACTTAGCGCCTACAGGATTTTGCATCCATGCATTAGCAATCAAAATCCAAAGGGCTGACAAATTCGTCCCAATGGCAAGAAGCCATGTGCATGCTAAGTGCTTTACAGGGGATATGCGCTCCCATCCGAAAAAGAAAACACCGACAAGCGTCGCTTCAAGGAAAAAGGCCATAAGCCCTTCAATAGCGAGGAGCGAACCGAATACATCACCTACATAATGAGAATAATAGGACCAGTTCATTCCGAACTGAAATTCGAGAGGAATTCCCGTTGCCACACCCATGGCAAAGTTAATGCCAAAGAGGATTCCCCAAAACTTGGTCATATCCCGCCAAATGGGCTTTTTCGTCATGACGTAGACGGATTCCATAATGGCGAGGATGAATGAAAGCCCCAGTGTGAGGGGAACAAAGAGAAAGTGATAGAGAGCCGTCAAACCAAATTGTAGCCGCGATAGATCAACAACATCCATTACTGCTTCTCCTTCACGACTTCGAGAAATAAGGGGTAGTGTTCATCGGAAATATCAACTTTCTTAAAGTATTTATGCCCAATAATGAGTATAGTGATAAGAAACGCTTTGATCATAAGGGCAATAAAAATATCACGCCGCAATTGCTTTGCACAACATCTATCACGCATTTCTTGATAAATCCTTAACGACTTACGCTAGCTATACTTTGACATAAAAAAGTGTAAACTTTATACTAAAAATAATTGCAAAGCGTAGATAGCACTCTCCAACAGTGGCTCTTAACATTGAAACCTCTTCAGACAAAGAAAAGATTCACTTCAAAGGAGTTATCTCCGTTCGCTGTTATACGAAGTGGGCACCTTCTCTCGAAAATCAGCTGAAAAAAAAGGGCGCGCAGAACATTCATGTTTCATTCGATGGAGCCTGCGTGGTTGATTCATCCAGCCTTTACATAATTGCCCATTTGATAAGGACGTATGATTTGCAAGGAAAGATCGTATGGGATAACTCCCCCCAAAGCAAAGGTATTGCCACATTCCTTCAAGAAAAAGAGGTTTCCTTGGAAAATAGGCATACAAACCGCTCTTGGTTCCTCGATATCATTGATTCTTTGGGTGAAGCCTCTATGCAAGTTATCCAAACAGGGAAAGATCTCCTGGGGTTTTTTGGCTATATTCTTGTAAAGACGTATGCCATCGTTCAGCGTCATAAAAGGCTACCCCTTGTTTCTCTTACGCACCACCTTGAGCAAGTGGGATTTAAGGCTATCCCCATTATCGCTCTTATCTCCTTCCTCATCGGAATGGTCCTTGCCTATCAGGGCATCAATCAGCTTTCTCGGTTTGGAGCAGAGATTTATACCATTGATTTTCTAACAATTGGAATATTTCGTGAAATTGGTGTACTTTTGACAGCGATTGTGGTGGCGGGGCGCTCAGCGAGTTCTTTCACAGCACACATCGGTACCATGAACCTCAATGAGGAAATCGATGCCATGCGTATTATGCAGCTCGATCCCGTCCTTTATCTTGTCCTACCTCGCATAGCTGCACTTCTTGTAGCTCTTCCTCTTCTGGTTTTCCTTTCTGATATGGCTGCACTTTTGGGGGGTATGATGACGACACAGCTCGTTATCGACCTTTCTCCCTTACAGTTTTTGAGCTATCTTAAGCGATCTTTGACACCAACTACGTTTTGGGTAGGCATGAGCAAAGCGCCGTTATTTGCCTTACTTATTGGTCTTGTAGGGTGTTTTCGTGGCATGCAGGTGCGCAAGAGCTCCGAGAGTGTCGGACGCATGACAACGGCGTCCGTGGTGGAAGCTATTTTTCTTGTCATTGTCTCCAACGCACTGATGTCGCTGCTTTTCTCTTACTTGAAGGTATGAGACGACGCAGAGGCCCCCCCAGAGAGAGCTCATTAGGCAGCGCTCGACGTGTGTTGAAGCGCAGATGGCAGTACATTTTCCTGGGGTATGCCTTTTGTAGTGGAATACTCAAAATGCACAACCTCATCAGGACGGAGCATTTTACGAATTGAATGGCTTGCCTGGGCAGCTTCAGCAAATCCACACAAGATAAGCTTTTGCTTATGCGGGTAAGTCGCCACATCACCAATAGCATAAATACCAGGAATACTTGTCGACGCTGTCCCTTGGTCAATGTGGATATGGTGTTTGTCAAGACCCAATCCCCATTCCAAGATCGGCCCAAGATTCATGGATAAACCAAAGAATGGCAGCAAAACATCGGCTTCAAGCGTTCTTTTCTGGCCATCCAGTGTCTCGACAACCACCCTCGCCAGTTCCCCACTCTCGCCCTCAACAGCAAAAAGCTGATAAGGAACAATCAGGTCGATTTTACCTTGCTGTACAAGAGCCTTAAGCTTGCGTTCACTCTCCAATGCGCAACGAAATTTTGAACGGCGATGCACAACCGAGACACGCTCTGCTACGTCTGCAAGCGATAACGCCCAGTCCACAGCGGAGTCCCCTCCTCCAGCAAGTACGACGCGCTTACCTGCAAAGTCGGCTTTGGATTTCACATGATAGAAAACGCTCTTGCCTTCAAAGCCTTCCAACCCAGCAAGGGGCGGACGATTGGGACCAAAAGCCCCCACACCCGCAGCAATAACCACTGCACGCGCTTTAAACTCCGTCCCCACCGATGTTTTGAGATAAAATCCCCCTGCCTCACAAGCGTTTGCTGGCAACGCATCCAGCGTCACAACCTGTTGATTGAGATGAAACACAGGAGCAAACGGCTTAGCTTGAGCTAAAAGATTTTCTATAAGCTCCTGCCCCGTGACCATGGGATGAGCAGGAACATCATAAATAGGCTTATCAGGATAAAGAGCAGCACACTGCCCCCCCACCATGTCTAAGGTATCCACAACATGACACGTAAGATTATTCATCCCACATTCAAAAATAGCAAACAGCCCCACGGGCCCCGCACCAATGACAACAACATCTGTAGAGATCGGTGGAGACATGGACACCTCGATAACTTAGACGGCGATGGCTTTAATACGATGAGCCAGACGAGAAACCTTGCGAGACGCCATGTTTTTGTGAAGAAGACCCTTTGTTACGCCACGAAGGAGTTCCTTTTGGGCTGACTTCAGTGCTTCAGCAGCTTCAGCAGCTTTCTTAGCTGAGATGAGCTCCTCTACGCTGCGAACATAGGTGCGAATGCGGCTCATACGGTTTTTATTCATTGCTGTGCGCTTAGCAATTTGACGAATAGCTTTTGTTGCAGAGGTGTGATTGGCCATAACTCTTCTATCTAGATTGTGTGGTTAAAAAATTCTTCACCCGAACTTATAGCCTTCTTTCTGAAAAAAGTCAAGCTTGACAACGCAACATCCCTACGATTTACATCTCTTGTGTCACATGGGGACCCGAGACCCCCTCCCAAGTACCTGCTCCATGTATCTAATCATCATAATCTTGTGGGATCCCTATACTGTCACCATCGTATTGTCATGCCCTTTACGTTACCTCAAGTTTTAGCCATGTCTCCTCTGCGTCTACGAGCGCTTTTCGAGCCTGCTCTAAACGTTCGGAGAGCTTGGAAAATTCTTGCGGATAGCGGGTGTAGAAAACAGGATCTGCAAGCTTTTGTTCAATTTCATCAATCTCCCTTTCAAGGGATGCCATTTTACTAGGCAAACTATCGAGAAGACGCTGTTGACTATAGGACAAGCGTTTGGATGGCTGTGAGATTTTTCCCCTTTGTTCTTTGATAGCAGATTTTTTGGGGGGCTTGGGCTTTGGTACGAACGTGTGCGGGGGAAGCTTCCGTTGACACAGGTAATCATCATAGCCACCCACATATTCCTCAACGAGGCCATCTCCCTCTACAGCAATAAGAGATGTCACCGTTTTATTTAAAAAGTCTCTATCATGGCTCACGACAATAATTGTTCCTTCATAATCTGAGAGCATTTCTACGAGGAGATCAAGGGTATCCATATCAAGATCGTTGGTGGGCTCATCTAATACGAGAACATTACTGGGCTGGGCCAGTGCTTTTGCAAGAGCAAGACGGTTTTTTTCTCCTCCTGAGAGAATGCTCACAAGGCCACGTACTTGCTTTTCTTCAAACAAAAAATCTTTGAGATACGCCATGACATGACGATGATGCCCTCCTACATAAACCTGATCACCGCCTGTTGGGCAGAGATTTTGCCAAAGACTTTCATTGGATTTTAAAGTGCTGCGCATCTGGTCAAAGTATACAAGATCCACCTTGGACCCAAGCCTCACAGAACCTATATCAGGTTCTAATTGTTTTACGAGAAGCTTCAAAAGTGTTGTCTTTCCCGAACCGTTGGCACCAATAACACCGATGCGATCACCGCGCAAAATGCGCGTGGAAAAATTTTTAATAAGGCATTTGTCACCATAAGCCTTACTGATGTTTTTTGCTTCCATAATAAGCTTGCTGCTGACGTCCCCTTCTGATGTGCTCAGATTCAATTGGCCTGGTTTGTTTTTTTCTCGTTCACGTCGTTGATTTCGTAGCTCATGGAGTTTTCGTAGGCGCCCCTGATTACGTTTACGACGTGCTGTCACACCGCGATGCAACCACTCTTGTTCCTGACGTAGTTTTGTATCCATCTTTTGAAGTTGACGTTCTTCCTCGGCTATGAGTTCTTCACTCCACTGCTCAAAGTCAGCATATCCCTTTTTATGAGCATGGAGTTGCCCTTGATCGAGCCAGTATGTACGATTGCTCACCTTTTCCAAAAAAGAGCGATCATGGCTAATGGTCACCAACGCCCCTTGGAAGCTTAAGACAAAATCCTCAAGCCATTCTATAGCTGGCAGGTCCATATGATTGGTGGGTTCATCCAACAGGAGAATGTCTGCATTCTCTGCCAGTGCATGAGCAAGAGCAATGCGACGGCATTCTCCACCGGAAAGATATTGCATCGGCTGTGTGCCATCCATTTTTAACTGGTCGAGATAACTTGCTGCCATAAAATGGTCAATACCTGTCTGACTAATATATTCCAACGGAGTAAGGTGACCGGGGAGTTGCACATCTTGGGGGAGATAGGCCACTTTGAGGCCTGGTTGAATAAACAAATCTCCCTCGTCAGGCTCAATAATTCCAGCAAGGGTTTTGAGAAGTGTTGATTTTCCAGATCCGTTACGACCTACCAGGCACACTTTTTCTCCTTTGTAAAGACTGAAAATCAGTCCTTCGAACAAAGGTCTAACACCAAAGGAAAGCTTGATATTTTGTGCAGTGAGATAAGGAGGAGGAGCCATAGGAGAGGGTACCGCTCGTTTCTTATGAGATGATCTTCCCCGCTACCATAGCACAAAAGGCAAGAAAAAAGGAGGGAGAGCTTCTCTCCCTGTATGGAATAGGCTTATGTTATTGCAAACGTCGTTTCTTGGCTTGTCTTTGGTATTCTTCTCTTTCTTGCGAAGCCTGTTCTGTCTTCACAGAGGAATCCACTTCTTCTTCCATAGTGTGTTGAGCACCCTGGAATAAATCAGTAACCGTTGTTGTCATAGTGTTCTCATTGGTTTGCGAATCATCATGTTCACTTTTCAAAGGAAGTCTTATATCAGTGAAAGTCTTTTTTTGGAATGACTGCCACATGCCGTTTCCTATAACTTTCTGTGCTGTGGTTTTTTTATACACGCTGGGTGACATGGTACACAGAATGGAAACTAACTGCTCATTCTGTTGTAAACCAAGGTTATCCGTATTCAGTTGTGTTGCTTCCTCAAGGTTTCCTTTCAAAAGATTATCTGTTTTAAGGACATACGTATCATTCTCTTTGTCAGATAAAATCATATGAGTCTCATCAGATGTTAGGAAAAGAGTGTCAAATCTATTAGAAGAATTCTCTAACACGTCCAATAGAACCTCTTTATCCTTTTTCCAGATTTCTCCGTCTCGCTTCAAAATGATAATTTTGTTTTTGATATTAAATTGGGAATCAGTGTCGTGACAAACAATAAATACTGTCCCATCACTTTTGACCTGAATTGATTCGGAAATAAAGCCATCAAGGTCTATGCTTTGTACTTGTTTCAAATTATCATTCTCATTTCTCAATACAGATATTTGGGATCCCTCATCGTCTCCTGCAAATAAAAAGTTTTTGTACAATCCTAGTGACCCTTCGTCGCTAATTACTATGTCCTGAATCCGCTGCTTAGCTTTCCATTGTTGGTAGTGTAAATTTTCTGTATCCACGATATCTATGCCCGTTACGTATGTTACGTACGCTCGATTACCATCCTCTGATACCACAATTGACAGTGGCTTCTCTGTATCTTTACCTTGAGGAGATCTAATATAATCGACTTCTTTCCATGATTCCGTAGAGCCTATGGTTACATAAGCCTCCTTAAGGTTATCCTCCAGCACTAAGATGTAGGGTTTATTGTTCACAAGAGCAGCTCGCCTTCCTAATCCTTCGACCTCAAATTCCCTTAGTTTTTTCTTGTTTTCAACATCCACAAGGCGAACAAAATATTTATCTTCTTTATCCTTATCTTTCTTTTGAATTCCCAAAAAAAGATAAAAGTCTTTCAGCACATGGAGAGGCGTATTAGATAATGCAGTTTGTCTTCTCGGGACCTCATCAGTCGTTGTTTCATTAGTTGTAGTGGTCGATGCCTGAGCTGTACTGATCATACAAAGAATCATAAAATATAAAAAATAGGATACAATGCGCATAAGGAGATCCTTCTCTATATTTCATGTTCCTCCATTCTGCTCTTTAAGTATTAATTTAGTGTAAAAAATAAAATTATTAATTCTTTTTCCTTACCATAACCACTCCAGTGATAGCCACAATGACCATTACAACAGTAATAATAAGTGTGGCGAGAGCATTGATTTCTGGATTAATGCCTAAACGGATATTGGAAAAGATAAGCATAGGCAGCGTGGTGGCACCGGGGCCTGAGAGAAAACTCGCAAGAACAACATCATCCAGTGAAAGGGCAAAGGCAAGAAGCCATGCAGCAAGAAGGGAGGGAGCAATGATAGGAATCGTAATCGTGCGAAACACAGTGAAAGGGCGTGCGCCCAGATCTAAGGCTGCTTCTTCTACGCTATGGTCGAAATCCTGTAAGCGCGCTTGGATAACCAGATAGGCATAAGCCATACCCAATGTGATGTGCCCAATGGTTACACTCCATACACCCCGTTGTGAGGGCCAACCAAACGTCTGTTGAATGCTCACAAACACAAGAAGAAGGGCCAAACCACTCATAACATCAGGCATAACAAGAGGAGAGGCAATCATTCCCTGCAGAAATCTGCGGGATTTAATATGCTTCAGCCTCACTGTAATGACAGCTGCGAGGGTTCCAAGACAAACGGCTATTGTTGCAGAGATACTGGCGATCTTAAGACTTGAGAAAACAGCTGTGAGAAGGGCATCATTGTCAAAAAGCGAAACATACCATTGCACAGAAAAACCTTGCCATACACTCATGATACGAGAGCTATTAAACGAATAGGCTACAACAATGACAAGGGGCAAATATAAAAAGACATAGCCAGCGATAAGGAAGCCAATAGCACGGTGAAATTTAACCTTCATGGTGTATTCCCTTTTTTCTGTTGCCATCGCTGTAAGGCCATAATGGGAATGACAAAAAGAATAAGCATGATCACAGCCAAGGAAGATGCAAGCGGCCAATCACGATTATTAAAAAACTCCATCCACATAATACGCCCGATCATGAGGGTGTCTGGTCCGCCGAGAAGTTCTGGAATAACGAATTCTCCTGTAACTGGTACAAACACAAGAATACAGCCTGCCAAAATGCCTGGTAAAGACAAAGGCAGTGTAATCTGATAAAAACGCTTCAAAGGTGAAGCACCCAGATCAGCTGCAGCTTCAAGGTAACTCGGATCAACCTTTTCCAATACTGTGTAAATAGGCAAGATCATAAAAGGTAAGTAACAATACACAAGGCCAATAAGGACAGAAAAGTCATTATACAAAAGAAGTAAAGGGGCTGTAATAAACCCAAGTGCTATAAGCCATCCGTTAATAATTCCTTCCTGATTTAACAGTGTTATCCATGCGTACACACGAATAAGAAAAGATGTGGAAAAAGGAACCATGATGAGCATGAGCCCTATAATACGGAGATGTTTAGGCAGCTTCGTTAACCCATACGCCATGCCGTAACCAAGAATAAGGCAAAAGAATGTAGTCAACGTTGCCATGATGATAGAGGCAATAAAACCACTCATATAGAAAAATTCTGAAAAAAGCGCGATATAGTGACTAAAATCGAGATGTATCGTGAACTTACCTGGCGAGGCGAGTTCTATAAGTTTACTTACTGGGGGAACAGCTATAACAACATCACTCAAACTGATCTTGAAAAGATACAGGAAAGGAATAACAAAAAAAGCGATCAACCATGTATAGGGTATGGCAATCCAGATTTTTTTGAGGGAATGAAGAATACGTATTTTCATAGAAACTGGTGATATCCCTCCCAAGAGGTTAAAATGTGAATAGGCTATGGATATTATGCTCTTTTATTCGCTGCTGTGTAAGTGAAATGACTCCTAAGGATGAAAATGAGTACTAGAAACGAAAGAGACTGCTACGGGAGTTGCCACTGATGAAGGATCCTGCCATATCAAAATCCCTAACACATTCTCTCCACTACCGCATAGGATGCTAGATCGGAAGAGCGTCGTGTAGGGAAAGAGTGTCTTCGC
>CALBMH010000071.1 GCA_937896365.1 uncultured Alphaproteobacteria bacterium | reverse complement strand
GTATTCTTCCATGAAAACGCTTGTTCTACCCTTACTAAACGTGGTGTTCCTTAGCACTGCTGTAACAGCAAATGTACCTATTCCGGACCAACCGGGTAAAAGTCAAGCGCATCAGGCTGAATCAGGATCACAAAAAAAAAGTGATTCACTGGAAGGGGCGGTTTACACTGCTGAAACACAGCTTGAAAACCTTCGAAAATATTTTAAGACGGAAAAGAGTATAGTAAAAGTTTTTGATACGCTAAACGGTCACGACTCAACAAATTCCGCTGGCCAAAGGTTGAACGATGAGGATGCAAAGATCTCTATCCAAGGAGTAAAATGTATTTGTGACGGCAAGTGGGCTGTGACAGGCACGGGAAAAGATAATGGTGCGGTAGTGACATGGGTGGATGCCTTAGGCAAATCTGTTCTTGACCAGATGCTTGATGCTCTTCGCCAATCAGGAGATAAAGGCGTCGCACGCCTTACGGTCACAACATCCATCAAAAGCCCCATCGGTGGAGATCCCATTAAAAGCAGCGATACGTACGTCCTCGCATCATCTAAATACCTTATGAAAGGAAAAAATAGCAGTGGGGAAAAGTTCTTCTGCTTTGTGAAAGTGTCGAACTAGACAAAGCTTTTAAGTTTTTTTAGATACTTTGGAAAATCTCTCAATCTCTCCGGGACCCCAGTTAACATTGGGGTTCTTGGGTGGGGTGTTTTATGTTTTTTCTTCGAATTTTTCTCAGAACTTTCTCTTCAAAAATAAGGTCAGCCGTACAGCATTCAATCCCTTAAGTTTCTCGCCTATAGAACCAAAGAGCAATACACAGAGCAAGTACAAAAAAACTTCCCACCAAGCAGTAGGCTTTGACAACATAACTCATGCGGCTCTTTTACTCATGCAATTTTCAGTTTCCCTGTCCGTTGTGGTAAGAGCACGTGATGACGGTGCCTCCACTTTTTGGCGGTAGTGGCGGAGCTGCGTAAGAAAAACAAGCGCCGTCAGCGTCATTGCAACGCACGCATAGGCGCCCGTCATCCATAGAAGGGGAGGCCAAAAAGCACTGTCTATGGCGGGTTTGGCAAGGCGCATAAGGCTAGGTGGCTGATGAAGTGTAAACCAAAAATCCACAGACCATTTGATAATCGGAATATTAATAAACCCTACAATCACTAAAATACCCAAGCGTTGTAACCGTTTGACATTTGCCTGCCCTGTATAAGCCATACTCAAGTAACCAAGATAAATGAAAAAAAGAATCAACATGGAGGTGAGGCGTGCATCCCACACCCAATAGGTCCCCCAGACAGGCTTACCCCACAAACTTCCTGTAAGGAGGCTAATCCCCGTCATAAGAGCACCCGGTACGGCCAAAGACTTCACAATGATGGGTGCAACCGATAGCTTTTCTATATAATGTGTGACGCTTAAAAAAGCCATGAGAGTGTATATCGCCAATGCAAACCATGAGGCTGGAACATGTAAGTAGAGGAAACGTACCATCTCCCCTTGTTGGTAATCGGAGGGGCTGTGAACAAGTCCATAATAGCTTGCGATTCCAAAACAAAAAAAAGTGATCACAAACCCACAAGGCCAGAAATACCGCGCACCTTTTTCGAGGGACCGCGGTCGAAAAAAACAAGCCATGCGTCGTATCATTCATCAACACTCGATAGAAGAAGGAAGGGCGTGAGAAGCATCGTCGTACCCAAATATACCATGAACAAAGCTAAATTTAAATAAATTGTGCTCAAGGAATCACAATGAGGCTCTTGTCGTAGCGTGATCAATGAGAGAATAAGGGAGGGAATGAGTAAGGGCCATACGAGGAAAAGGCCTTGAAGTTGAGGGTGTTTGTACTGCGTCATGAGAGCACTGAGAAGGAGCGTTAGGCAAAGAGTGCTGGCACAAGAGAGGAAATGAGTCATAAAAAAGTGTAAAAAATAATGCAGCGTATCACCGCCATTTTTGAAAAAAAGAATCAACACGCTCGAGAGAAACGTCAGAGGCAGCACGCCATAGACAAAGCACGCTAAAGTTTTGTGAAAAAAGTAGCGCCGTATCTCGATAGGATTGGCAATGATAAAAAGAAGGATACCGCTTTTCATGCTGTCAGCGAAGGTGCGCGTGTGAGATAGAGTAATGATGCACATGGAGAAAATAATAAGAAAAGGGGCGAGTGTACTATCTAACAAAGCGCTGTCAAAGGCAAAGCCTATGGACCACACAAGGCTTATGGTGCTGAGACAAGCGAGAGGGGAGCCCACATACGCGTATCTTCCAACAAGTTTACTAAAAAGCATTCAAAGCTACCTCTCTCAAGTCTATTCCACGCTTTTGTTTTGCTCCTTTTGTTCTAAGAGTCTATTTTTCCGTTGTCGTCTCAACCTGTGAGTCTGGCTCATTCACCTCTGTATCATCAGTTAAAGGATAGTAAATTTTCTCAACAATGCTCATACGCTCAAAGTGACTGAGCTGCAAGGCAACCTCATTGCGAAAGGCTGCCGCATCGTAAATCATCTCTCCTAAAGATCCATCGTTAAGCGTCGCACGATACAACCAATAGTAGGCTAATAGGGGATGAGGAGGGAGGTTATCTCCACCATTTTTATAAATAATCCCGAGATTGAACTGACAAGGACCATGGCCTGCCATAGCGCATCTCTCATACAACTGGGCTGCTATGCGGGTATCTTGTTGAACGCCTTTACCATTCAAGTACATTCCCGCCAAGAGCTCAATGGCCTCAAGATTCCCATGGTCAGATGCTTTTTCTAAAAATCCTAATGCTTTTGAAAAATCTTGACTTTCTTCAGGACCGAAAAGATAATACTCAGCAACGTGTACAGCAGCCTCTAAGTCACCTCTTTCGGCACTCTTTTCTACCATTGAAAGATCTTGGAGGGATTCAATTGCGGATCTTTTTTCCCTATCTGGTGCGTTTCCTGCTTCTGAAGATCTTTTCCCTAGACCCCCCTTTCCTTGCATAGCTGTGGTCTCTCCGCCTAAAAGTCCTATAAGAGAGATAAAAAGCATGAGGAAAATCGCGCGTACCTTTTTCATTTTGTCCTAAATGTTTAAGAGTCTGCCTTTGCGAGAATAGTTTACTCGTTTACCTTTTTTTAAGGAAGCCATGATGCGATAGGTTCATAACGTAAGAATTATATCTCTAGGAGGCTGTATCCTAGGACCTAAGAACGCTCGCCTTTTACCCTGACCGGAGAACACTCAAAATGTTTTCTTTTTGAAATATCTTCAGGAGTTCACGTATAGCCTGCCCGCGCTCTGATGTCAGCTCGGGGTCGTCGTTGATAAGTTGTATGGCATCAGCGTTAGCGCGCCTTAGAAGGCATTGTAGTCTATGAGGCTGTTCCCCCTTATAAAAGCGAAAGGGTTTTTGACCGCTTTGAACGAGTCCGAGCACATCACCACCCCCTCGGATTTTAAGATCCATCTCTGCTAAATAAAAACCGTCATTGCTATCGCGCATGGCTTTCAGCCGTTCTTTGGCGATGGGAAAGAGTTTATGATAAAGGAGCAAGCAGTGGGCCTGATCATGTGATCGTCCCACACGACCGCGTAGTTGATGGAGTTGAGCAAGACCGAAGCTCTCGGCATGCTCAATAATCATAATATTGGCTGTCTTCACATCCACACCCACCTCAATCACAGTTGTCGAAACAAGCAAATCCACATTTCCGTTCTTAAATTCATTCATAATGACCTCTTTTTCAAGGGGGCGCATCTTACCGTGCAGTAATCCCACTCGGTATCCAAAGTGCTTCTCAAGCTTAATAAAGCGCTCTTTCACAGCCGTATCGTCGAGAGCCTCACTCCCCTCAATAAGCGGACACACCCAGTAAGCTTTGTTTGTGGGGTTAAGAATTTTTTGGAGGTGGAGAATAATATCATTGATCTTATCCACCGAGTGCAGCGACGTAATAATGTTCTTGCGGCCTGCGGGCTTTTCTAAAATCGATGTGACATCGAGATCACCACATAAGGCCATTTGCAAGGTGCGCGGAATGGGTGTGGCTGTCATGCTAAGCAGGTGTGGTGTGACGCCCTTTTCTGTGAGTCTGGCCCGTTGTGCCACACCGAAGCGGTGCTGCTCATCAATCACGACAAATGCAAGGTTTTGAAACGTGATAGGATCTTGAAGAAGGGCGTGGGTACCAATGAGGATATGAATCTCTCCTTGTTCAAGTTTTTCAAGAATCCGTTTACGTTTCTTACCTGTAATTTTTCCCGTGAGAAGCTCCACAGTATAGCCTGTCTCTTTAAAAACATCTGAGAAAGTTACAAAATGCTGTGCTGAAAGAATATCCGTGGGGGCAAGGACAGCGGCCTGATAGCCTTGCTCCAAGACATTTGCCATAGCAAGGGCCGCCACGATTGTTTTCCCGCAGCCAACATCCCCTTGTACAAGACGGAGCATTGGCTGGCTTGAGGCCATGTCGGTTTCAATAGCTTGAAGGGCTTCTTCTTGACCTTGAGTTAATGAAAAGGGAAGTCTTGCCTTGATCTGGGTATAGAGGGTTGAGCGGGGTGTAATCTTTACACCCTGTAAATTCTTCGTTTGCCTGCGTGTAATCATCAACGCCACTTGTTGAGCGAGCAATTCATCATGGAGGAGACGCTGATAACTTAATGAATCTCTTGTAAGAACATCCTCCAGTTTTTGAGGATTATGAACAAGCTCAACGGCTTTGAGAAAGCTTGGATACATATCGTGAGGACGGTGCCATTCAAGAGGAGCCTGGAGGTTTTGAATAAGATACTGAATAAAAGTATGGATACGTGCGCTAAAGAGACCGGCGATTTGGGGATAGATGACTTCTCTTAATGGGGCTTTGCTCGGGTTATTGGTAGCCTGATTGCCTGTCAATGGATGAGTTATTTTATACAAATCGCCAAACCTTTCCAGCTTTCCTGTAATAAATTTTGGGCGCCCCACAGCAAACGTAAAAGTGAGAAATTTTGTGCTCATACGCTTATAAAAAAAGACAAGCTCAAGAACGTTACCAGAAGGTTTCACAGAGCAAAGGATTTTATAAGGGCCTCCACGACGAGGTGGAGGCACATGCTGTATGGGTTCAACGACAGCCGTTATATGCTGCCCCACAAGATCGGGGTTAAGCTCCGTGACGCGCACTTTTTCAATAAGATTTACTGGAAAATGAGCGAGTGCATCCAAAACCGTGGGACCCAGAAGTCTTTCATACAAACTAACAGACTTTATCACAAGAGCGCGAATAGGTGTTGTGAGCACAAGAGAGTTATTCTGATGAGTTCTATTGAACACGACTTTTTTTCTTACAGCTATTGCAAATTTACCTTAATATAGCATAACTTTTTAAGGCTATGCAGATCATGAATGGTTTTCTAAAAAAGGCTCTTCGCTATAAGGCAACGCATCGTGGCTTGAAGGAAAGTGATGTGTTACTGGCAACCTTTGTTGATAAGTACTTAGAAGCACTCAACCCTGATGAGAGCTTGTGTTTTGAACGATTTCTTAAGGAAAGTGATCAAGATATTCTCGCATGGATTATAAGGCAAGAGACGCCACCAAAAGAATATGTCTGGATTACCGAGTTAATGCGAAACCAACCCTCCTATGCGTTCTGATCTTTTTGGCATTTTGAGTGACGCGGAAGCGTTAAGTTTTCTTGATCTTCTAAAAAAACAAACACCTGAGTCCTATATTTTTATTGTGCATGACGAACGGCTTGTGGAACTCTACCAGCAGCAGCTTCGTGGAATTTTACCAAGAGACCATATCCTTTTAGCCTTACCAGCTTTCGATTGTATTCCTTATGACCGAGCTTCACCCTCACAAGCTGTGATGAGTCAACGTGTGCAAACGCTTTTGCGGCTCCACCGTGCGCAACAACAATCCAGGCAAAAAATTTGTCTTATTCTCAGCATTGATAGCTTTCTACAACGTGTTCCTCCACCAAAGGCACTTGCAAAACACGACCTGACCATCGGTCTTGGCGATACTCTTTCCCGTGAGAGGCTTTTGAATTTTTTTAACGATACGGGTTTCAAGCGCAGTGAAACAGTCTTTGAGGTTGGTGATTACGCTGTACGTGGAAGTATCGTTGATTGTTATCCATCTTGTATGGCGTCTCCCGTGCGTCTTGATTTTTTGGGGGATGACGTAGAGTCCATCCGCACCTTTGATGTGCTCACCCAGCAATCAACGGGCGAGATGACAGAGTTATTACTCACACCCGTCAGTGAACTCTTGCTGAATGACACAACAATTGAGCAGTTTCGCATACAGTTTCGGTCTTTTTACCCTATGGGTGCTCCCTTGTATCAATCGATCTCCCGCGGCAGAACGTTTGCTGGGATGGAACATTTTCTTCCTCTCTTTTACCCTACCATGAGTACCATTCTTGACTATGTGGATCAGCCTCTTTTGGTATGGGGACTGCACACACAACGAAAGAGAGAAGAGGCCTTTGAGCGTATACACCTTTACTACGGTGAAAGGAGTCAACCATCGATTGGAGAACGTCCGTACTATCCTTTACCCCCACAAGCCCTTTATCTATCACGCAAGGATATTGAAGTGCTGACAGCACAGGGGATCCATTTTCATCGTCATGATCACCCAGACCACACAGGAGTCGTGAAGCCCCTCATCGGTTTCGAAGGTGCCAAACAAAATGGTTTAAAAAGTCTTGTGGACAAAACCAAAAAGGCAGCCTTGGAGAAGGCGGTTCTAATTGCGTGTAAGAGTGAAGGCACAGTCGAACGGGCACGAAGTCTTTTTGGCGCGGAAGGTATCACACTCCGCCATTTGGATCACCTTTCTGATCTAGCATCCACCGCAACCACACCCACTACACCCCTTAAGGGGATTTTCACCCTTCCTTATCCCACACAAACAGCATGTGAAGCACAGACTTTTATCCTTATTCCTGACTATTTTTTCTTTGGAGAAGGCAAAAGCAAAAAATCACGCCAAGAAACAATTGAACGGTTTTTGAGTGAATTGAATACCTATGCACCAGGAGATTTTCTTGTTCACCGCAACCATGGTATTGGAAAGTACATTGGTCTTGAGACGGTGGATGTAGAACGCATTAAGCATGACTGTCTCATCCTTGAATATGCTGATGCCAATAAGCTCTTTCTCCCTGTTGAAAATATGGATGTGCTCACGCACTTCGCAAAAGAGGGTGCCGTTGTGACTGTTGACCGCTTGGGAACAACAGCATGGCAACAAAGGAAGTCTAAAACAAAGAAAAAACTCTTGGAGGTAGCAGAATATCTGATCAAAGTCGCAGCGGCACGTCAACTCAAAGAAGGAATGGTTTTTGAACCAAAGACCGTAGACTATGACACTTTTTGCAAAGGCTTCCCTTATATTGAAACGAACGATCAAGCCGGGGCCGTTGAGGACGTAGAACGTGATCTGATGTCCGGTAAGCCTATGGACCGCCTTGTATGCGGTGATGTGGGCTTTGGAAAGACAGAAGTAGCCTTGCGTGCGGCGTTCATCACAGCATCAGTGGGCTATCAAGTGGCTGTGGTTGTTCCCACGACCCTTCTTGCACGCCAACACTTCGCAAGTTTCAAAAACCGTTTTAAAGGAACGGGCATTCACGTGGAAATGCTCTGTCGTTTGGTTACGGCTAAGAAGGCCAGTGCCATACGCAAAGATGTCCAAGAGGGCAGGATTCATATTTTGATTTCCACCCATGCTGCCTTTTCGGAGAGATTAGAATTCTCAAATCTCGGACTGCTTATTATTGATGAAGAACACCATTTTGGGGTTAAGCAAAAGGAAAAACTCAAAACGATACGTGAAGATATTCATGTGCTCACACTCACTGCAACACCTATTCCACGAACGTTACAAATGTCTCTCGCAGGCATTCGTGAGATGAGCCTCATCACAACACCGCCCGTGGACCGTTTACCCGTGCGTACCTTTGTTCTTGAACAGGATTTTACTATTTTGCGTGATGTGATGATGCGTGAATACAAACGTGGTGGCCAGACCTTCTTTGTGAGTCCACGCCTTGAAGATTTGGAAAAACTAAAGGGAAAAATAGAATCTATTGTACCTGAATTGCGTGTCACCGTGGCTCACGGTCAACTGTCTACGGCAGAATTAGAAGATAGGGTGCAAGATTTCTATGACCATACGTATGATGTATTGCTCTCCACAAATATTATTGAGTCAGGGATTGATATTCCCAATGCGAATACGATGATTGTGCACAAAGCGCACTTATTTGGATTGGCACAGCTTTACCAAATGCGTGGACGTATTGGGCGCGCCAAAAAGCAAGCGTATGCTTATTTGACAGTACCTGTAGATACCTGTTTAACACAAGCAGCCCATAAGCGGCTAAAGGTTCTCCAAAGCCTCGATCAGTTGGGGGCAGGCTTCACTCTTGCCAGTCATGACATGGATATTCGGGGTTCGGGTAACCTCCTTGGGGAAGAACAATCAGGTCACATCCGTGAAGTAGGTCTCGAGCTCTATCAGCACATGTTGCAAGACGCTATCTTTTCTTTGCGTGCAAGGGAACCTCATCAAGACGTAGGGATTGTTGAGGACTTTATGCCTACACTGAACCTTGGAATTCCTGTTCTGATCCCTGAAACCTATGTAAGCGATTTGTCTTTGCGCCTGGGTCTGTATAAGCGTCTGGGGAGTTTTAAGGAACGTGAGCAGGTTGAAGCTTTTGCTGTTGAGCTGATTGACCGCTTTGGACCGCTGCCTAGGGAGGTTTCGAATCTCCTCAAAGTGATTGAGCTGAAATATTTCTGTTATCAGGCACGTATTGAAAAGATTGATGCAGGGACAAAGGGTATCGTTGTTCAGTTTTATAGAAACACTTTCCCAGAGCCACAAAAACTTTTAGAATACATCCAACATAATCCTAAACTCATGAAAATCCGCCCCGATCAGAAACTCGTTCTCATAGCGGAATTAGAAAGCTTGTCTAAACGTCTTGAGATCACAACAAAATTGTGCTCGGCTTTGGCACGATTGGCTGCTTAGTTATTCTATTTGCCACCGATAAATTTCTTAGATGAGCATACAAGCAGGTCCCTACCCTCGTACAAGACACCGGTTGCTCATGCGGTTAGGCCCCTCCCAAACCGTAACTAAACTCTCTTATTTCTTTCGCTGTTGGCAAGGGAGGTTTGATATTTTCGCCTCGTTTGTCCTCTTCTCGTTGAGCGAACTCAGGGAGCGTGTCAGGTCCTCCTGGAGAATTATTATCAAGGGTAAAATACGCACCAGGGTTTAATGTATTTTCCACAACTCCTGTCTGTTTCAAGCTGTCTGCCAGAGCTTTTTGTGCTGCTGCAGCATGGGGGTCTGTGGGTTTGATGGCATCATCCGGTGAAGGCATGTGCACATACTCGATATCAACGCCATCAACACGGCCAACGCCTCGAAGGCTTTGCCCCTCCTCAGTAGGCTCTTCAGTTCCCGCAATGCCAACGAGCGCTTGCGTTTCACCGAGCGTATCACGACTATCAAAATACTGTTTTTCAATCACTTTCTCTTTTTCTTTTTGCGCTTGCATACTATAGGGAAAAGACTGCGTTGGCAGCGGTGCTCCTGTTTCTGCAAAAGTCAGTGCTGCTGATAGGCTGATAACTCCTGGAATAAGAAAAAGATAACGTAGCATACAGTTCTCCCCTAAAATGTCTTGAAGGCTCTCTGTGAAGGATTCCTTCACCCTTAAGAAACAGAATAGCGCGAATTGGTAAACAAAACATTAACACAAAACCGATACAGATATAATAGGCGCATAGGACTACTGGGAAATTGACCCGACACTGCCAGTGACCTTTTCTTTGAGGCTATCCAACCTGCGTTGCTTATCTTCCGCACGGCTTTGCTCTTCCTTATTGAGTTGCTCATAGACCCCCAAGGCCATTGCTTTTTCGAAAAGCTTCGTATCTGTCTCATCCATAACAGTGCTGATGAAGCTTTCTTCTTCACTCGATATTCTTAAAATATCTGAATAAATATCTTCAGGTAATTCTTCGAGGGTGACATTGGGGTTACGTCTCATAAGATACGTTACGCGCTTGCTCGCCATGATTTCTTCTCTTTTTTTATTCGCATTATCTTCGATAGCCCGAATCATCTCCTCTTCTTTTCCGAGCATTTCTTCCTCAAATTTTTTGTATTCCCCCATGCGTGCCTCGATGGTGCTTTCTTCTTTTTTTACGGCGGAGATCGCCGGAGCTTGGAGCATTTTTCTAGGTTCGACAGAGGGTGAAGGTGGTTGTGCAGGTGCAGGAGACTGCTGCGGTTCTGCCTTTGGAGCTTCCTGTTTCGAGGAGCCAAGATTAAAAAAAATCTTAATACGATCAACGAGTGAAGAGAGGCCTCTTTGTTCGACGGGATGGTGTTCTGCGCCACACGTACCTTCGGATAAGGTACTCACGAATGCGATGGCGAGAATAAATAGGCGTGAATGGTTCATTTCAAACCCCTTAAGAAGAATTATCTCCCTCTATTTTAAATGTATTTTTATAAAAATTGACTCATAATACCATTTATGGAAGTTGATGAAAGTGACTGAAGTGTGTCTTTTATCCTACAGGTGCTAGGGGATGTGAGGTGTAATTCAAGTTTTATATTTTGTTAAAATAAATTATTTGTTAACTTTTGATTGGTCTAATATCATTTGTATAACCAATTAAAGGACGAAAAATATGCGTAACATTATGCTCAACAAATTGGTGGCCCTTGCTGGTGCATCTCTCCTCTTGGTCGCTTGCGAAACTGGCGGTGACAAAGATGTTCAAGAAGTTAATGTTTCAACGAAGCCTCTTCCAGGCAGCTCTGATGACTTTAAGACAAACGTGAAGGATCGTGTCTTTTTTGCATTGAACAAGTCAAAAGTCAGTGCTGCTGAAACAGCGACAATCAAAGCACAATCTGATTGGTTTAAAATGTACCCTCAAACAACAGCCATGATTGAAGGTCATTGTGATCCCCGTGGTAGCCGTGAGTACAACCTTGCTCTTGGAAACCGTCGTGCTGAAGCTGTGAAAAAAGAGCTTGCTAAGCACGGTGTTTCCGCTGATCGCCTCAAGACCATTTCTTATGGTAAAGACAAGGCTCCCGTACAAGGTCCAGCTGGTGAGGCCACATGGGCGCAACAGCGTACAGCCGTTACAGTTGTTAACTAAGAAGCACCCTGTAAAAGATCCTCGTGGATCCCCACTAGGGGACAGTACAAAAAAACCCGCCGCACTGATGGCGGGTTTTGTGTTAAGACACATTAGCCCCAAGACACAGAGGAAAGAAACAGTTGGCAGGGTGTTATCTTAGAACGGCAGGGTGCACTACTTTATTGACGTGCATCCTTTCTCCCACGGGGCATAGCTTAGGAGTGGACCGTAGAGATCATTTTCTATGGAGATAAGTGCACTCTGTTTGTCTTGCTCTGTCGGAGGATAATTGCAGAAAAGGATATCTTTTAGGCCCTCAATCAAGCAAAAAGGCGTTTGCTCATTCCCTTCGCCCATCATGAACACGGCTGCCGCTGCCAATGCATCGCTATTATTGCGATAGGTGTAACAAAGAGCTTTTCCAAAGCAATCCCTTGTTCCAACATAGTTTTTGAGAGGCTCGAATCCACACCAAGAAAGAGCACGGCTGGGACGAGGCAGGCATCGACCGCTGGCGCACCGACTACGAAGGCGTCATCGCCCTCGCACGAGCCCGCACCGCCGAGTGGGCCGCGGTGCCCCTCGCCGATGAGGACCACGAGCGCTGGGAGCAGGTGACGGCATGTGGCTCGTCGCGATCTGGTTCGCCGCGAAGGCTGGCACAGCGATGAGCATCGAGCACGTCGAAGCGGCCGCCATGCGCCGCGACATCGACCGAGCCGAACAATGGGCCGCCGAACCCTACAGCGCAGACGACACCCGCCCAACCCGCGCCGAAACCGACACCGACCAGTGGCACCGCGCATGGGACGACGACGACCACACGTGGGCCGACATGGTCCGTGACGTCGCCGTGGACTCCACCGGCTGGGGATACCTACCCGGTCACGCACCCATCTACGTCGGCCTGGACGGTGCCTGATGCTCACCGTTGGCAGCCTCTTCGCCGGATATGGCGGGATCGAGCTCGCCCTCTCGTCCGTCCTCGACGTGCGCCCTGCATGGTTCGTCGAGTTCGACAAGGCCCCGTCCAAGGTGCTCGCCCACCACTGGCCGGACGTCCCCAACTACGGCGACGTGACGACCGTCGACTGGTCCACGGTTCCGCCCGTGGACATCATCACCGGCGGATCCCCCTGCCAGGACCTGAGCCACGCGGGCAAACGCGCTGGCATGACCGAGGGCACCCGCTCCAACCTGTGGGTGCAGATGCGCGAGGCCATCAATGTCATCCGTCCCCGACTCGTCGTGTGGGAGAACGTCCGCGGCGCCTTCTCAGCCCCAGCCGATAGCGCGCTGGAACCCTGCCCGGGATGTGTGGGAGACGGGGACGACGGGCCTGTTCTGCGAGCACTCGGACGTGTTCTCGGAGACTTGGCCGACCTCGGGTATGACGCTCGCTGGTATGGCCTTCGCGCTGCCGACGTGGGCGCAGCGCACGGACGGTTCCGCGTCTTCCTCGCCGCGGTGCCTGCCGACGCCGACGTCTCGGGATTGGAAGGACTCGCAGATCAGGCGCGAACCGCATCGACCGGACGACACAGACACCCTGTCGCGAGCGTTGGCGGATCTGCCCTGACGCTGCTGCCGACACCCAAGGCCTCCAACAACGAGAACCGGTCCAGTGACTGGGCTAACGGCCCGAACTTGGGCGAGGCGCTGGCACTGCTGCCGACGCCCTCGGTCGCGGATGGCATGGGCGGTCACCTGACCCGCTCTGGTGACCGCTCGAACGAACTCCTGCTGCCCGGCGTCGCTAAGGCCCATCAGCAAGCGTGGGGCCAGTACGCCGCCGCCATCGCCCGCGCTGAGCAAGCCATCGGACGGCCTGCACCGCCACCCACCGAGACCGGACCCAAAGGCGCGGCGCGCCTCTCCCCGCGTTTCGTCGAGTTCCTCATGATGCTGCCCGAAGGCTGGGTCACCGACGTCGCCGGACTCAGCCGCAACGACCAGTTGAAGATGCTCGGAAACGGTGTCGTGCCCGCACAGTGCGCCGCCGCGTTGCGCGCCTTCCTGTGGGACGCCTACGGGATCGGGGCAGCCGCATGATCCCGCTCTCCGTCGACGCCGCCACGACCGCTGACGACGCCGCCGACTACCTCGTACAGATGCACCGCGAAGGCTGCATCGACCTCCACGCACACGCCGCCCTCTCAGCGTTCGTCCGTGAGTTCTTCGGCGGGTTCGAGCGCGACGGCATGGACGTGGACGACGAACAGTACGCCGCAGACAAGGACGAGTCATGACCATCACCGAACCCGGCATCGTCACCGACCTCGACGAACGCACCTACCACGCCGACCGAGGCAGCCTGTCCCACAGCGGATCAAAGAACCTGCACGACTCCCCCGCCCGATTCCGCTGGCTCCTCGACAACCGCGTCGAGAAGGACTCATTCGACGTCGGCACCCTCGCCCACAAACTCATCCTCCGCAGCACCGACAACCGGATTCGCGTCGCCGACGCCTACGACTGGCGCGCCAAGAAGTGGCAGGACTGGAAGCGCGAACAGCACGCCGCCGGACTCGTCCCCGTCCACCGCGGCGACCTACGCGCCGCATCCAAAATGGCCGCCGCTGTCCGTCGCCACACCCTGGCCAGCGCGATCCTCAACCGACCCGGACAGACCGAGATCAGCGTCTACGGCGACGACCCCGTGACCGGCACACAACTGCGGGCGCGCTACGACCGGATGACGGTCGACGACCTCATCGTCGACGTCAAAACGTCGGCACTGTGGGGACCGGACGGGTTCGCACGGCAGGCGTTCCGCTACGGCTACCACACGCAAGCCGCCTGGTATGCCGACCTCGCAGTCCTCGCCGGACTCGTGAAAAGGCCACCGCGGGTGGTGTTCGTCGTGGTCGAGACCGCCGCACCCCACTTCGTCCAGGTCCACGAGTTCGACGACGAAGCACTCAGCATCGCCCGGATCCGCAACCGCGCCGCGATCGACCTCTACGCCGCCTGTGTCGACACCGACACCTGGCCCGCGTACCCCGAGGTCATCAACCTCACCCCACCGCCCGCATGGCTCTACGACGACGACATGGAGATCGACTGACATGGACCTCACCGACAGCATCGCCCCACGCTCCGACCAGATGAACGCTGAAGACCTCCTGACCGGCCCGCGCACCTTCACCGTGACCGAGGTCCGCAAAGGCTCATCTGCTGAGCAGCCCGTGAGCATCTACCTCGCCGAGTTCCCGAGCGATCGCCCGTTCAAGCCGTCGAAGACGGTGCGGCGCCTCATCGTGTCGGCGTGGGGCAAGGAGACCGACGTCTACACCGGCCGCCGGCTCACTCTCTACCGCGACCCTGACGTGACGTTCGGTAAGGACAAGGTTGGCGGCATCCGCGTCAGCCACATGTCACACATCGACAAGCGGATCACGTTGGCGCTCACCACAACCAGAGGCAAGCGCGCCCCGTTCATCGTCGAGCCGCTACCGGACACGCCCGCACCGAAGGCCACCACTGCGGGCGCTGACATCGACGCGCTGGCCAAGGCG
>CALBMH010000070.1 GCA_937896365.1 uncultured Alphaproteobacteria bacterium | reverse complement strand
TCATTGAAAAATTCTTCCCTATTGACATGACAGACACTCGTCGTAATTCGTATAAAAAAACACAGAAGCAGTTGCTTGACTTATTTAGAAAATCTGTGCAGTACCGGATAAAGGAACGTGGGTGTGTCATGCAGCAACTTCCCCCAAGTAACACTCAAGCACACGAGGGTCTTTCGTTATAATCTCAGGCTTTCCTTCCGCAATTTTTTCGCCGTGATTGAGGACAATAATATGATTACTCAAACGCATCACAGCCCGCATGACATGCTCAATAACAACAATACTCAAACCCAATTGTTTGTTCAGATTGAGAAGGATCTGAACCATTTTATCAACCTCACTGGGCCGAAGACCCGCCATGACCTCATCCAACAACAACAAGGACGGCTTTGTTGCAAGGGCGCGCGCCACTTCGAGGCGTTTTCGCTCAGGAAGGGTCAAGTATTCTGCTTGCTTGTAAGCCTTGTCATGGAGATCTAAAAGCTGCAATATTTCCAATGCATGCTTCTTTGCTTTAGAGATATTATCCTCCTTCGCAAGCCCTCCAATAACCACATTGTCTAGGGTTGAGAGCTCCCTAAACGGGCGTACGATCTGAAAAGTACGTGCCACACCGAGAAGGCAAATCTCATGGGGTTTGAGGTGCGTGATCTCTGCTTCATTAAAAAAAATACGCCCAGCGTCAGGAGTAATAGCACCTGCGAGGAGATTGAAAAAAGTTGTTTTCCCCGCACCGTTGGGGCCAATAAGCCCGACAATCTCTCCCTCACGCATGCGAAAAGACACGTTACCTACAGCTTTAACGCCCTTAAAAGACTTTGATAAATTTTCAACACGCAGGAGAGAGTTAAAGGACATGAGTATTCTTCTGAGCTGTGCTAGGGGCAGATGGAACGCTTTGCATAGGATCGCTTGTAGGGAGAGAGGGGCTATGACAAGCGAATCTTCTTTGTAGCGTCGGCCAAATACCCTTGGGTAGAAATACCATGATCAATAGCATGGCTGAGCCATAAAAAAGATGTTTGAGTCCTGGTACGTTAAAGTTCAAGGTATCCATGAGATACGCAAGGCCTTCCCCCATGGGTGTGAGAAGAAATGCTCCTACGATGGGACCTAGGAGTGTTCCCACGCCCCCTACAATGGGACCCATAAGGAATTCAATAGAGCGCGCCATACCAAAAGTTTGATCAGGGAACAGACTGTTCTGGTAAAAGGCAAAGACAAGCCCCCCCAATGAGGCGGTTCCACCGGATAAGGCGACTGCGATAATCTTCACACGCAGCAATGGAATACCCAAAGATTCCGCAGCTTGCTGGTCTTCACGAAGGGCAAGCATAAAGTAACCAAGACGGGTATGAAGCAGGCGACCAATAAAGAAGTAAAGGAACACGACCATTGCTAAAAAGAGGTAGTAAAATAAAATAGGTTGCCCACGTAGGTGTATAAGATCCATTGCTTGTCCACCCTTCACGGGTAAGAACAATCCTGCTGTTGCACCGAAATAAGACCAATGCTCAAAAATAAGACGAGCACACTCAGCAAAAGCAATCGTAAGCAACGCAAAATGAACGCCCTTAATTCCAAAGCGGAAACCAAGCCATGCGATGAAAGCCCCAAGACTTGCTGTAATACCAAACGCCAGCAAGGCTGTGACCCATGGGGATAGAGCAAAATGCACAAACAACCCAGCTCCTATATAGGCTCCCAGCCCAACATAAAGAGCGTGGCCAAGAGACAGTTGCCCCGCATACCCCATCATGAGGTTCCATGCTTGCCCCACATAAGCAAAGTACAATGAAAGAATAAGAATAGATAGAATATAATGGTTGAGCATCCACGGGATCCCAATGAGGAAGAGACCAAGGATAAGTAGGATAGCAAAGCGATGCAAAAATCTCATGACTGTTTCAATAATCCTTGGGGTCTAAACATGAGAACAACAATCAAAAGGCCAAAGCTAAACA
>CALBMH010000069.1 GCA_937896365.1 uncultured Alphaproteobacteria bacterium | reverse complement strand
TGTATATCAGCAAGGACTGTTTCGCCAGCAATCATGTGCTGCCCCTCAATCACAAGCGCATTGACTCCCTTGGGAAGGTAAATATCAGCCCTGCTTCCAAAGCGAATCAGCCCATAACGTTCTCCTGCAAGCACGGTATCTTCCTCGTTCACATCACAGCGGATACGGCGTGCAATGAGCCCAGCAATTTGAACCACAGCTAACACTTTATCATTCCCTAAGTCAATGACAAGGGTATTGCGTTCATTGTGTTCACTTGCTTTATCCATACTCGCATTAAAGAACTTTCCTGGGTGGTAAATAATCTTTTTAATACGACCGCTTATGGGAATACGATTCACGTGGACATCAAAAACGTTCAGGAAAATACTGATGCGCGTACAGGTTTCATCACCCATATCAAAGTTTTTGGGAGGGATCACTTCCCGCACACTGACGACCTTACCATCAGCAGGGCTTATTACAAGACCTTCCCGTGTAGGGGTCATGCGTTCGGGGTTGCGGAAAAAATAAATGCACCACGCTGTGAGAATGATGCCGATCCACCCCAGAGCTGTGCTGAGAAGAAAGAAAAACAAAGTTACTGCGGCAAAGGCACCAACAAATTTCAAACCATCAGGATGAATACGCACACAAAGCTCCTAAAAAAATGATAGAATAAAATCAAGACTGCCGCGATATCAGACAAATTTCAAGGGGGAAAGAACGCTGAGGCGGATGGAATAGGTTTAATAAATCCTTAATGACTTATAAAATATACTCATGATGACTGGTGCATATTATGGCAATATTTTTTTATGAAGAACCTCAAAAGTGTTTGTGTGTATTGTGGTCATAATAGTGGTGAAAAACTTTACCAATACACAGCCTATGAGCTTGGTGTTGAACTTGCGAGGGCTGAGCTTGAGCTTGTTTACGGTGGTGGAAAGCTCGGGCTGATGGGAATAATGGCCGATGCTGTTGTGACAAGTGGAGGTCGTGTTGTTGGTTTTATTCCCCATCACCTTGATGCGTTTGAAGGGGCACACACAGGAATACAGGAACTTCATCTTGTAGATACGATGCATACGCGCAAATTACGAATGTCTGAGCGTGCGGATGCTTTTGTTGTTTTGCCAGGTGGTTTTGGTACATTAGATGAGTTCTTTGAAATTATTACATGGAAGCAACTGAGGCTTCATGACAAACCAATTGTTATTGTGAATGTGAATAACTACTGGTCAAAACTTGTGGAGCTTATGCATCATGTGATTGACATGGCGTTCGCAGCACCTGACCACCGCTATATCTTTAGCGTTGTTGACTGCGTAGAAGATGTTGTGCCCGCTCTTCGTGCCGCAAAGGAACCACGGCAAAAAGGTTTCATCAGCCATGTTGTGTAAAAGTCAGCCTCCTCTTTCTTCCTTTTGTGTTGGATTGTACAACTATTTCAGGTATTTCAGGTTATTTTTTTTAGCCTTGAAGGCTTGATTAGCAAAATATTAATATTTTTTGAAGATAATCTCTATGATAATTACGATGGGTGATTGTCTCATTCCAAAACGCGATGGGATCGAGGTGTTTTATGCAGAACGTGAATTATTTTTTTTATCTTTTCTTAGTGTTAACCCTTTCTCTCTTGAGAACTGGGACAGGCTTTACTTGTGAGGAAGAGGATGATGATTTTTATTTTTCTGGTAAAGGTTGTGGCTTTCGAAAGGCAACGAAACAGATGTCACAGGAGCAGGAAAGTCGGCTGGCTTCTTTGCAAATGTTTGTAAGTAACAACAAACAAATAAGATGTATGCGTAAAGAGTCAATAAGGATTAAAAATTTATTCTTAGATTTTAATAAAAATCTTAAGTCTTACAGGGAAAACGCTTGGGAATATACGGACATGCCTAAAGAGCTTTTGGATGAGATCGAAAAATTTGAACTCGACGACAAAAAGCATCTTAATAGTGCAGAAGCTCTTGTTAAAAAAATTTTGAAGAAACATGAAAAAATTGAATATTAAGGAAAAAATGTTTCATACGTAGTCTTATCTTTTGTTTTGACTTAATGATGGCATGGAAATTGCTCATGATCGTTTGGAATTCTAAAGAAAGAGTAATATGTATATGCTTTATCATTTAAATGAACTTAAAAATGCTGCTCTTTGGCCAACTCATATGCTTTCCGAGGCTGCCTCAATACTCCTTGATTCGGTGGATACGGAACACAGCAGTCTCTATAGTCGGTATATGAAGGCTTCGGCTGAGTTTTTAGAACGGAGTACGCGCATTTATGAGAAACCTTCTTTTGGTATCGATTCTATCCAGCGTGATAATCATATCCTTTCTATTCAAGAAAAAGAATATTTCCGCAAAACTTTTTGCACGCTAAGAGAATTCAGTCGTTCAAGTGACTTTGGGACAGTCTCCTATGCAATGGCGGATGATCCCATCGTCCTCATTGTTGCCCCACTCTCTGGTCACTTTGCAACGCTGTTGCGGGATACAGTGCGTGCGATGATCCCCTTTCATCAAACATATATAATAGACTGGGAAGATGCAAAGCGCATTGATCTGAAGGAGGGGGAGTTCACACTTGAAACATATGTTGATTATCTTTTGGATTTCATTCGCAGTCTGACACATACACACGGCGGTAGACGTATTCATTTGATCGCTGTGTGTCAACCCTCTGTGCCTGTGTTGATGGCAGTCAGTATGCTTTCTCTTTACGAGGAGCTCTGCGAGCCTTATTCCATGACACTCATGGGGGGCCCCATTGATACGCGCATTCATCCAGGAAAGGTAAACCAATTCTCAACATCACATACGCTCGATTGGTTTCGCCAGAATATTATTTCTCCTGTTCCACAATATTATGAAGGTGCAGGACGAAAGGTGTGCCCTGGCTTTATTCTCCTGGGTGGATTCATGAATCTCAATCCTGAACGCCATCAAGAAGCAACGGGGAGATTGTTTAAGCATCTCGTTCAGGGGGACATGGAAAGTGTTGCTATGCATCGCAAATTCTATGATGAATACCGCTCCGTTATGGATGTTCCTGGGGAGTATTTCCTCGACAGTATTTATCATGCCTTCCAAAATTTTACCCTTCCCAAAGGCGAGATGACCTGGCGCGGGTACCCTATCAAGCCTGAGGCTATTACAAAAACGGGGCTCATCACCGTGGAGGGGGAGCTTGATGATATCTCATGCCCTGGTCAAACATTTGCAGCGCACGCTTTGTGTAAGAACATACCGAAGAACAGAAAAAGCTCCATCTTTCAAAGAGGCGTTGGGCATTACGGTATTTTTAACGGGCGTCGATGGAGGGAGTCTATTCAGCCGAAGATCGCAAACTTTATCAGCGACCAAGAAAAGAATTAGGTTAAAAATAATTCTTGGGGTGTGTAGAGGCCAGGTGTTTTTTTATGAAGGAGTTGTGCTAGTTTGATGGCTCCTTTAGCGTAAAGGCTTTTATTGAGGCTTTTATGGGAAAAACTCATGACATCATCATCACCGTACAAATAAACAGTGTGTTCGCTTGTGATACCGCCACCGCGTGCGACAGAAAAGCCAATGCTTCCTTTTCTCCGTTTGTTAAGGTGAGGGTATGTTTTTAAATCACTGAGAGCAGCACCGCGAGCTTTTGCAGCTGTTTCACCTAGCATAAGAGCTGTGCCTGAGGGAGCATCTATTTTGTTTCGATGATGAGCTTCAAAAATTTCAATGTCATACGTGTCACCCAGAAGACTAACAGCTCTTTCCACGCATGCACCCAGCACGGCTATGGCAAGACTTGTATTGGACGCAAGGCAGATAGGAAGAGTGTGTGCTGCTTCACTAACGCGCGCCTGCTGGGGATGACTGAGTCCTGTGACACAGAGAACAAAGGGTTTTCTATATTTTTCAGCCATTTCCAGATGTTCTTCAAGAGCACTAGGCATACTAAAATCGATGAGGATATCACAAGCTCTGACCACAGCATCAAGATCTTCTGTTATCAAAAGACTTGCTTCATGATTTTTATGCGTCTTTTTTGTGCGCACTTTAATGCCCGAACACGTGAAAAGAGAGCTCGCTTTTAGGCAATGATAAACCGTTTCTCCCATACGCCCAAAACCGAGAAGACTAATATTGAGAGGATGCACGACGAAGGATGGTCAAATGGAGCTGTTGACTTAGTTTATAAAAGAGAGAAAATATTTCAAGGGAATTTTCATTCTTTGCGCTAGGTTGTCTAACCAAATCTTAACATAATAGCAAGATTAGTTCTTGAACAGGGCAAATGCGTATCTAAGTGATATGTATCAAACATACTTTATTCTTTATTCCAAAAACCCGAGAAGTATTTGAAAAGAAAGGGTTTAAAGATGTACAGATTTCAATCAAACCTGCACGTCAATGGCCCTTCATAAAGAGGTAGTGAAGCATTTCAAACAAACACCATCGTCGTAAGAAAAAAGTAGTCCGCGGCCCCTTCCTCTTGTCGTCATTCTTTTTACCGTGCGAGTGGTTTATACCGTATCCGCTTGGGTTCCACGGCATCGTGGCCAAGGCGGCGTTTTTTATCAGCCTCATAAGATTCGAAGTTGCCTTCAAACCACTCTACGTGGCTATCTCCCTCAAAAGCAAGGATATGTGTGGCGCATCGGTCAAGGAAGAAGCGGTCATGGGTAATCACGATGGCGCAGCCAGCATAGTTGATGAGTGCTTCTTCCAGTGAACGTAGGGTTTCCACGTCAAGGTCGTTAGTGGGTTCATCAAGGAGCAATACATTTGCCCCAGACTTAAGAACGCGCGCCAGGTGCACACGGTTTCGTTCGCCACCAGAAAGAAGCCCTACCTTTCGTTGCTGATCAGCGCCCCTAAAATTAAAATTGGAGCAGTAGGCACGGCTTGGCATGTTACGCTTGCCCAACTGTATCTTATCCAGACCATCAGAGATTTCTTCCCACACGGTTTTATTGGCATCCAGTGCATCGCGGGATTGGTCCACATAACCCAACACAACAGATTCGCCGATGATAAGCCTTCCTGTATCGGGCTTTTCTTGTCCAGTAAGCATGCGAAAAAGCGTCGTCTTTCCCGCGCCATTGGGGCCAATCACACCGACAATGCCGCCCCGTGGGAGTTTGAATGACAAGTCATCAATGAGAAACTTCTCCGCGAAAGCTTTGCTGATATGCTGTGCTTCAATGACGGTGTCGCCGAGGCGTTCTCCGGGTGGGATGAAAATTTGACCATCGCCCAGTCCTGTGTCATAGGATTTACTGAGAAGCTCCTCATAGGCTGTAATACGCGCTTTGCTTTTGGCCTGGCGAGCTTTTGGCGATTGGCGGATCCACTCGAGTTCCCTGGCCAGTTGTTTTTGGCGTGATTGTTCTTGTTTTTGCTCAACGGCTAAGCGCTTTTGCTTGTTTTCTAACCATGAAGAATAATTACCCTCAAAGGGAATGCCTTCGCCTCGATCAAGCTCCAAAATCCAGTTCACAACATTATCAAGAAAATAGCGATCGTGGGTGATGAGGACCACAGTGCCCCTATACTCTTGCAGATATTTCTCGAGCCACGCTACAGATTCCGCATCCAAGTGGTTGGTTGGCTCATCAAGGAGAAGGAGATCGGGAGAAGAGAGAAGAAGGCGACATAAAGCAATACGGCGCTTTTCACCGCCGGACAGGCGGTCAATGGACCAATCACAGGGAGGGCAACGAAGTGCATCCATGGCAATCGTCACCTTGCGATCGATATCCCACGCATCGACGCTATCGATTTTTTCTTGAAGTTCAGCTTGCTGTTCAAAGAGTGTATTCATGGCTTCATCGGACATAGGCTCCATGAATTTGGCATTGAGGGCTTCAAAATTATCGAGGAGTTTTTTGATTTCCTCTACACCTTGCATAATATTGCCAAGGACATCCAAGGACCTATCAAGTTCTGGTTCTTGGGCAAGATAGCCAACTTTCACACCATCAGCCGCCCAGGCTTCACCTTGGAATTCTTTGTCTAAACCTGCCATGATTTTAATGAGCGTGGATTTCCCTGCGCCATTGGGGCCGATAATGCCGATCTTGGCGCCAGGAAAAAAAGAGAGCCAAATATCCTTAAGGACAGTGCGTCCACCAGGGTAGGTTTTTGTGAGGTTTTTAATGACATAGGAATATTGGTAGGCGGGCATGAACGGAAAGACACTGGTGTAGACTAATGTTCACACTAGCACACACTTCTAACCATTGCTGCAGGAAAACGCGTGGGAAAAAACAGGGGGAAAGGGTGAGAAGTCACCCCTTATGACTGTTTTGATCCAATCGCCCTTTATTTACTAGGGTGTCAAAGACACTTTGTAGGCTTTTGATTCTTTTCCATGCAATTCATTCCACTTGGGTTGATAGTGAAAAACCGTGCCCTCAAGGCCGAGCTCCCACAACTTCTTCAGAACAGCATTACAGTTGTAATCCTTATCATCCACAAAAATAACCCTTTTGACAGGTGTATTATCCTTCTTCTTGAGTATTTTCATGAGAACATCCAACATGATTCCCTTGTCCCATTTGTTATGATTTGATCCACCCTCGATGATTTGACCATAGAAAATACCCTTTTCAATCTTAGTAGTCTTTGCGTCAGAGTGATAGGACTTGATGTCGTCAACCGTGGCATTGAGAGTGTGAAAAGGAGAGCCGTACGAAGCGAAAAACGAGTTAACCGTGCTTGAGATTTCTGGTGTCAGCGCTGTGATTGAATAGATCTTTGCGTCCCTAAATATGAGCCGATCTAAAACATCGATGGCATCGGGTTCTGTTAGGAAGCTATTTGGTGCAGATTTGGCCTCGCTGTCAACTCCTTTTTGAAAGAGGAGCGTTTTATTTAAATCAAAGATAACAATATCGCCTTTTTGTACAAAGGAAAGGAGATGGCGTAGACGCCTCAAATGCTTTGTTTCTGCAAAATTTAGGATGAAATCGCGATGCTTTTTGATGTTGGCTTCGAACTTAGCATGATGTGCTGATTCTCGTGGAAGGCAATGAGCAACACACTCCTTAATCAGGCCATCGCTTAAGTAAGAGAAAATATGCTTGGCTGTTTTGAGGTCTGCGAGTTCTGTATTGAACTTTGCTTTAGGATTAAAGACTTTCACGGATAGCTTAGTACTATCGCTGTTATCCAGCCACTGACTGAAAGGATCGATAAACCTTTCTCCAATGGAAGTAAGATAATCTGTCGGTGTCTTTTGTGGGAGGGCTGCAAGGAGGAGGTTTTTGATGAGCGTTTTCAAACCCACTATACCTGATGCCTCCGTGACTGCCGCAGCAGCCTTTAACGCAGGAAGATTAATAAAATTAGTGTCATCACTTGACTTTGCCGCTTCTCTGATTGCCTTTAGATTAATAAATTTGTAGGCGTTTTCCTTAAGATTTTCCGAAGGTGGTGTTTCTGTAAGAGTCAGCGCAGGTGCGTTGACAGCTTTTTTTGCGTTTTCTATACCGTCGGGTGTAAAACTTGGCAACATGTCAGGTCGTATGGCATGTGTTTCTGTATAGGATAATTGAGTGCTGTCTTTTCGTGTTTTTGTAATTTTCTGCGATGTACTGTTTAACGAATCAAGGGGAACCCATTCAAAAAAGGCTTTTTCAACAGAATCATGGATATCCTTCATACACTTGTAGTAGGGATCGTCTATGAGGGGATGATTTTGGGGGATCTCCATCTCTAACGCATGACTGAGCCTGTAGTCATAGTGAAAATCGCCTTTCATCCTTAGAGGATAAGCATCGAAAGTTTCAGCGGGCAGAGAATTTATAGAGAGAAAGTAATT
>CALBMH010000068.1 GCA_937896365.1 uncultured Alphaproteobacteria bacterium | reverse complement strand
AGTGACTGGAGTTCAGACGTGTGCTCTTCCGATCTCTATCAATAGAGAAGAGACTCAAATAGGTTGATACGTTGAGTGACACAAGAACAGCAGCGCTTGTTAGAAAATCTGCCTGGTAATGAAGCGAATCCGCCTTAATAGCCAGAGACTTTGTTTGTTTGTACACATAACGCTGAAAAAACACAAGCGCCATGGTCAAGAAAACAGCAACGATCATTACGCCATTGCCAACAAAACTACGTTCAATGATTTCAGGACGATACAACCTGTGAAAACAATCGATGAGTAACCAAAGGGCAGAGGCTGCAATAAAAATAGACTGACCAAGGGATGCGATTGCCTCCAACTTACCGTGCCCAAAGCGATGTTCCTCATCAGCAGGACGAACAGCGTGCTTCACTGCAAAAAAATTGATAACAGACGCTCCCACATCGAGAAGCGAGTCAATAAGAGAAGCTTGAATACTCAATGCATTGGTTAACGCCCAAGCAACAAGTTTTCCCGTAACAAGAATACCAGCGACGCAGATGGCCGATTTTGCTGCTAAAGAATTAAGCTTTGCGTGGTTTGTCATGCTCTTTTGTCTTGTCACGGAGAGAGCTTCACTACTTTCCGTTGATCCCCTTCCTTTTTATAAACTGTTCTCTCATGAAGACGAAAGGGCTTTCCTCTCCAAAACTCTCTTTCAACAAGGTGCAACTTAATCCATTTCCTTAATGTGTGGAAAGGAGACACAAGTGTGTAAAAAAGAAACATAACATGGTTAAATGAAAGGAAGTGTTTTTATCATAGCTGTCCTTAATGATATCGGTAAAAAAAATTGGGTGCATTCTTCATATTTTACTCAATAACACCATGAATAAGCTCAGTTATGAGTTTGCTCTATGCCTCTCTCGGCATTTGCTTGAGGCAGACGACAACCCCGAGTGCTCTGTCATCATTGTATCATCTGCCAACCCTAAGACTTTTTGTGTCGGTGCTGCGGTCGATGAGCTTATAGAGCTTTCTCCAGATGAACTTGATCAATGGCTTGATCCTTGGAAAAGTGTAGCAAGCCTATCAAAACCGATTATTATGGCTCTTGATGGTTATGTTCTTGGCGGAGGACTGGAGATTGCTATGATGGGGGATATCTTAATCGCCACAAAAAGAACCCTTATTGGTCAACCTGAAATTAAACTCGCACTTTTACCCGGTTGCGGTGGCACACTGCACCTAACACAGCTTATTGGGTACCACCGCGCCTTTGAAATGTGTGTTACAGGTGACACCGTACACGCGCAAAAAGCCTATGAATGGGGCCTTTTCAACGCTCTTGTGGAGCCTGAAGAGCTTCTTCAAAAAGCACTCGACACTGCGCAAAAAATCGCCTCTTTATCCTCCCCTGCCGTCAAAGCAACTAAGGGTCTGCTTAAAAAACTGTACGATTCAGATTATACCCATCAAAAATATCTTGATGCAGAGCGAAAAACATTCAAAGACCTTCTCCTTCGAGATGCTCCTGAGGGGTTGCAAGCCTTTATGGAGAAACGTGCGCCCTCATTCAAGTCTTGAAATAATGTGCTCTAGAAAAAAAGAGAGCGAGGCATTATTAACCCATTAATGGAAGGACCTCTGGAATACATCTTATAGAATCACATCACAAGCATAACAGAATTGAAGCTCTTTTCTGTGCCTTTTATACAGTTCTTTCAACAGCTCTCGCTGGGTCAACACCATCAAATGACTTGTTTCCTACCACAGAAACAGGTGCAAAAAAATATCGTATAAGTGGAAGATTTCCTCTGAAAATGATCCTGAATCCTCAGCCTTTAGTGCGAGAATCTTCATATTTAAATCAGATCTATTAAGACCCATTTAATAGCAGTCCCTGTGTTTACTCTCTCGAAATACCAACACGCTAAACTGGAAAGAAACCCTCTGTGCATTGGCGTTATTCACCCCGCATACTTGGGCAGATAGAAAAATTTTGTGAAGATTTTGAAAAATTCATCGAGGGATCAATGGAAAAGACTTGGGTTATATGCGTGTAACGTGTCCATCAAAGCAAATAGCAACATTTTTTCATCTTCTTTAAATAACCACAGATTTATCGAAGCGAGAAGGGGGAGGCTCTGACTTTTTTAGAGCTCGATGGTAAT
>CALBMH010000067.1 GCA_937896365.1 uncultured Alphaproteobacteria bacterium | reverse complement strand
CTTTCCCTACACGACGCTCTTCCGATCTTCACCAGTTTTTCAAATTCTGGACTATTTTTCATAGATACAGGGGCAATCAATCCACCGCATTTTGTAGAAGCGATATCATCAAATTTCTCAGCGATTAGGATAACATCATACCCTTTTCGTGTGAGCTCTATGGATGTTAGAAGGCCGACAATCCCTGCGCCAACAACGGTTACTTTTGTACCCTGAGGGTATTTTGCTCCATGATCAGCGATGAATTTATTGACCTGATACACAACAGCGCCGGGGCTTAGGGTAATACCAGATCCACCAAATCCGCTTGTTGTAATGACGTGTTTTCCGTCAATAGTTTGGGTTGAAAAATCAAGGGAGCCATCGAACATAGGGCGTATGCATAGAACTTCCTCTTGCATGTTAGCCACTTCAAGAGTGGGAACGTGATGTTTATGGATGGGTAAAGTATGAGCTGTGCTGTGGGAAATGTAACACGCCAAAAGAGCGGCAGAAAATAAAATTTTTCGAAAATATTTCATAAAACCTCAATAGTAAAATCCAATATAATGAGGCTATCAAGCTATCAAGCTATCAAGCTATCAAGCTATCAAGCTACTAGGACACTATAGAAAATATTTTAGTAAAAACAATCATTTTTTGAGAGAATCGTACGAAAAGAAATAGGTTCATTCTATCTTGATAATTTATGGGAAGTATGATACAAACCGATGTTTTTAATTAATATTATCGAGAATTTATGAAAAAAATTAGTTTAATACTGTCTGTTTTTGTTTTTTCAAGCCTAACGTATGCATCAAATGAAAAAGTCCCAGAAAAATCTTTTCACAGGAAAATTCTAAAGCCCCATAAGATGGGGGATACGCATAAAAAAAAGCTGTGTATTTCATCAAAGGCAATCCAAAAAGCTTTACAAGAGAAAGAAACCCTAAAAAATAATTTATTGAAAACAAATTGTAAAATAAACAGAAAGAGAAGAAAAAACTAAGCTAGAGGACGTTGAAAGTTGGGCGATTTCCTTTAAGGCAAGTTCTGACACATTGATCGTCTTTGTGTGGGAAGATTATTATAATCATAAAGATAAATGGTTTATTCTTTTTCAGAAAAGCTACAAGAGAAAGTCTTTATAAAAATTAAATTTTAATTTAAATACAAATAATAATTGACAGTTTAAATTAGCAATGATATTGTCCGTAGATCTTAATCAAAAATAAGGAAAATATATGAATGTTTTTAAGTTAATTTTTTCTCTAGTGTGGGGGATCTCTTTCTTTTATTCTCTCCCTTCTGTGGCCAGTCAGTATGGACTCAGCACAAAGCTTGCTCCTCTTAAGAGTACGGATTCTGAGAGTGCAGATAAGGAAAATTGGCATTCTTATAACCCTTCTTCAAAGAAAAAGTCCTCCAAATTCATCATCCACAACTCCAGCGCTTATAATAGGGAAGCCCACACACATCTAGATTCACAAACACACAGGAAGTTTTTAATCACGGATTCTAATGTCTATAGGCAGGTTGTATGTGCTAATGAAAAGCCTCCAGTACAGCTATTACGTCCTCAGAGCCAGACAAACGATACCCTTTTAAAGGAGGAACTGAAATTCTTTGAGGCTTATAAAAAGTATCGTTTAGAGATAGAGTCTGACGATCAGAAGTGTGATGAAATGCTCAGGCGAAGACCGTTGAGTCAGCAAGCACAATACACTAGAGGTTCTCAGAAAGGAGGAATAGGTAATGGGCCACTTTGGAAATGGTATGCTGATCGATTCAAATCGGATCCTCAATCGTCAGAAGGCTCTAGCACAATTGATCTACATGAGTTAATGATGACGGAAGTAAAGTCCAAGCATACTGCAACTATTATTGACGAGAGTTACAAGAGCACGTGGACGAAGTCTCCAACTCTTACTGATAAAGCTCAAGCGGGTGGGGAGGATGATTTTCTGTTATGTGATGAATGACCCTAGATCTTTTCTCACATCTCCATGCCTTTCACGCAGCTCTTTGCTCTTCCCTTGACTCTGAGGTAGGAGTATGGCTGCGTTCAATCTTCAAGAGAAAATAGAGTCCTGGTAATACAGCAAGGGAGCTTGATAAAAAGAGGGCTGTCCAGGAGATATGATCGGCAAGGTAGGCTGATCCGGACGATGTGAGCACACGGCAAAGGGAGCCGAAAGAATAGAGCATGGTAAAGTGGGTTGCTGTGTGCGGAGCTCTGCAAAACTTGGAAAGGTAGGCAATGAAGACAGTGGAGATAAGCCCTGATGTAAAGCTCTCTACACCCACTGTAATAATCAGTGCAACGAGGTTGTACCCGATCATCGCTTGCAGCGCAAACATGAACGAGGATATCATTTGCAGCACGAAGGCAAAAATGACGCCTTCCAAATCACCAAGAAATTTAAGAAGAAGCCCTGCAGATAAAGCGCCTAAGACCATGAGTACAACACCAAAAACTTTGGAGATATCTGCAAATTGAACTTTGCTCACTCCAAGCTCAAAGAAAAAAGGAGCACTCATGGCATTGAGAATAATGTCAGCAAATTTAAAACAAAAAATAAAGCCCAGGAGTGTAAAGAAATCTTTCTGTTTCAAAAGAGACTTAAAAGGGGCTTTGAAATCCACTCTTCCTTTATGGAATTCTTTGACATTCTTACTTTCTTCCAAGGGTGTTGTCCAGACGGCGATCACACCAAGAACCATGCATCCTGCCATTATTGTATAAGCCCATTGCCAGCTAAGAGCTGCTGCGAGATACAATGCTCCTGCGCCTGATGTAAGCATGCCTATGCGAAATCCAATGGCTTCAACGGAAGCACCGATAGCTCGATCTTCATCGGGAAGAAGTTCAATGCGATAGGCATCAATCACTGTGTCAAGGGTTGCTGCACATAAAGAAACAGAAAAGGTCGCCACGAATGTCAAAGGAAGGTGCTCTGCTGGATTTGTCCACCCTAGAAATAGAAGAGCTGCCATTAAGCCCATGTGTGCAAGAAGTGCCCATGCGCGTCTGCGACCAAACTTTCGTGTCAAATAGGGCAGTTTGAACTGATCAAGAAAAGGCGCCCATAACGGTTTTACACTGTAAGGAATACCCGCAAGCATTAAAAAACTAATATGCGTTTTAGACACACCAACTTCACTTAGCCAAAAGCTTAAGGTTGATAGCGTTAGCAAGAAGGGCAAGCCGCTTACAAATCCAAGGAAGAGAATGGTGGCAAAACGCTTGTCAGTATACAGTGATATCAAGAGTGGCAGTCGCTGGCCTATGTGTTTCTAGTTTCAGCTTATTCTGAGGAATTTTAAATATTCGTTAATAATAAATCAATAAAGTTTTTCATGTTTCATTAAGATTTTGTTTAGAAAACTGTGCTGTAATGAGAAGAAGTCGGAAGATTAAGTCGTTAATGGGATGTGAGTCAAGGGCATGATAATAAGCGATATTGATATGGCAACATCTTTCAAATCTCCTGATCAACGTGCAGCTGCTGAACAGTCAGGTGAGACTTTCTTGTCAGAACTTCATGGAATGATTCACGCGGTTCATGAAAGGATGTTAGGCCGTATTGATGCGGTGATAAACCTTTCTGATAGTAAAACCGTAGCACTTTCAAGCCAATTTCAAATCCTTTCCAAAAATGCTTCCTTGCAAGCGGAATACTTACACCAGCTCATTTCTATTGCTCAAACAGTGCAGGTGGGCGATGGGCAGATTAGCATTCAAGAAGTTTCCTCTCTTTTGCATAAAACATTCTTAGAGTCCATTAGCTGCATGCTGGAAATTTCCAAGCAAGCAATGCTGATGGTTTATATTCTCAATGATGCAGTTCGTAACTTGAAGGAAATTGAGAAAAGCATTCGTCAAATCGAAAATATTAACCACAAAACAAAATATCTCTCTATTAATGCGACGATTGAAGCCGTCAGAGCAGGAGAAGCTGGGGAGAGTTTCCAAGTGGTCGCAAGTGAGGTGCGCGATCTTTCCAATGATACACAACGTCTTGCAATTAACATACGTAGCCAAGTCAACCAAATGACAGAAACACTGAACTACGCCCAGGATATCCTTCAAAAAGTAGCGAGCATTGATATGAGTGGAAATATGCTGGCTAAGGAACAGCTTGATGAAATGATGGAGGGCCTTATATGTAATAGCGAAAAAATTTCCAACATTGTTAGTGATGCAAGCCAAGCTTCAAAGGAATTTTCAGAATCTACGCGACAGCTTATCACAGATATTCAATACCAAGACCGTATTCGTCAAGACTTAGAGCATATGCAAAAGTCACTCCATACGATCCAAGAACTCCAAGAAAAATTAATACCTGCGTCTTTTGGTCATAAACAGATTGAAGTTATTTATGGTGCAGTGTCGGGTGATATGAGTGAGAAACTCGACCAGTTGTTGGATCAGACAAAGCCGCCGTTCTCAGTTGGTATGGAGGCAGCCTCAACGAAAGCCAGCGACGATATAGA
This sequence comes from uncultured Alphaproteobacteria bacterium, assembly GCA_937896365.1. Taxonomy (GTDB): domain Bacteria; phylum Pseudomonadota; class Alphaproteobacteria; order Paracaedibacterales; family JAKBAR01; genus JAKBAR01. Next base: position 3,967 of record CALBMH010000067.1, on the reverse strand, counting down.
ATTTTTTTAGCTTTTGTCATATTGCTTAGGTAAACAGGGCTCGGCCGATTCTTACTTGTGTTGCACCGAGGGAGATCGCAAGAGCATAATCCTCACTCATGCCCATGCTGCATTCTTTGAGGTTGTGGGATGTGCAGAGTTGTGCCAGTTGAGTCAAGTATGGGGTTGGGTCAATGCCTGCTGGGGGAATTGTCATAAGACCAGCGATGGAGAGGTTTTTCCTATGACAGAGTTGAAGAAGGGAAGGAAGGTCTTCGACGCTTACGCCTCCTTTTTGTGGTTCTCTGGCAAGATTAATTTGGATAAGGAGTTCAATGTTTTTCGGGCTGCTATCAAGTATCCTTGATAGAGTTTCCACAAGCTGCGGCCTGTCAATACTGATAAGGCTGTCGCACAACTCCATAGCATCAAGGGCTTTGTTTGTTTGGAGTTGACCGATAAACTGAAGTTTAACATGAGGATATTGTTTTTTGAGGAGCGGCCATTTACGTTGGATCTCTTGTATTCGGTTTTCGCCGAACCAGGTGCACCCTTTTTGAATAAGACGTTCAATATCCTCTACGGTTCGGCCTTTTGTAACGGCGACAAGACGTATGGGAGAAGGGATAGAAAGATGAAGAGGCAAAGAAGAACAGTGCATGCTACGGGTCCAATCAGCACTTTAAATGTAGCAAAGATTCATTTTACAATCCATTTCACTTGCCAGTCCATCCTCTTCTTTTTATGAGCCATTCCTTTTTATCCGTTTGCCAAAAATATGGAAGAATGCTTTCTTCTGTTACGGAACATCCAGCTCGTGATGTGCGCGTTCTTCTTGGTTTTTTAGAGCAACGGGAGCCTGAGTTTTATTTTCTTCATCCAGACTACGCTCTTTCTGAGACTGTTTGTAAGCAACTCGATGGGCTTATCCGTCGAAGGCTTTGTCACGAGCCCCTTTCCAAAATTGTAGGGAGGCGAGAGTTCTATGGGCGTCTGTTTAAGGTGACGGCTGACACGCTGGACCCGCGCTCTGACACAGAAACGCTTATTGATGCGGCGCTCAAATATCAGGCTACCTTTCCTACTCCTTTGCGAGTCATTGATCTTGGTACAGGGACAGGATGTATTCTTTTGACATTGCTTGCTGAAATGTCAGATGCAACGGGAGTTGCTATTGATATATCAGAGAAAGCTCTGGCTGTTGCGCGTAGCAATGCTGTGATCTGTGGAGTGCACGATCGTGTTTATTTTCTCCAAAGCGATTGGTTAACGGAGCTGGATCCTGGCGAGAAATTTTCCCTTATTGTGTCAAATCCTCCCTACATAGGAACGGATGAGCCTCTTGATCCAAGTGTTTACGCTTATGATCCTCATCGTGCTCTTTTTTCGGGGGAGAATGGTTTGGAAGCGTATCTTTCTTTTATTCCTTGTCTTAGAAATCATCTTTTGCCAAATGGAAAAGTTATTGTGGAATTTGGCAGGGGGCAAGAGGATACGGTGAGGAGGCTTTTTGAAGCGCATTCCTTTCGATGTATTGAGCATTTTAAAGATATAAATGAGATCATAAGATGTGCAATTTTTGCATATCAGTAATGCAGAAATAATATTGATTTTTTTTGCATTTAGGTATAGCTTGCGAATATTCCAACTAATTTACCTTTGAGAGCCTTTCAATAATCATGCAACCCATGCTTAAGCGCAATAATAATAACCGCGGACAAAAATTCTCCCGTGGTCCGAACCGTTTTAGTGGCAAATCAAGTGCGGCCCAACGAAACAATTTTCAACAAACTTTTGAAAAATATTTGATGCTTGCAAGAGAAGCATTAAGTACTGGCGATAGAATTCTTGCGGAGAGTTACTACCAATTTGCTGAGCACTATCTGCGCATGTTAAACGACATAAAGCCAATTGAACTTGAAATCACCACAGAAGAAGCGCTAAATGAGGGTGGAGAAGTGGCGTGTGTCGAGGCGGATGCAACGGCTAGCATGCACCAAGAGGGTGTGCAGCGGGGTAGAGCGCGACAACATAAGGAGGCTCAGCCACTTCATAGCTAGGAGGTGGCGATATGTCCCAGTTTGGTCAATTGACCCAAAAGGTTCAAATAATTCTCGAAAATGCTCAGCGTGGTGCTCAAGCTCTTGGGCACCCACAATTGTGTTCTGCTCATATCTTAAACGAGCTGCTTAAGGATCCAACTGCCTACGATGTCACAAAGGACGCTGGCGGGGATGGCGTAGTATTGCAGCGAATTGTTACACGTGAGCTTGATCTGCAACCCAAGGTTCTTTCTCATGATTATAGCTTTTCAGTAGCTCCCGAGGTAGGTCACCTCTTGCGAACGGCACAAAATATCGCGTCACCTTTGGGAGATACGTTTATTACGGTTGAGGTTCTGCTTCTGGCTTTTAATGAGCTGAGTCCGTGGCAAGAGCATTTCAAAAAAGCTGGATTGACCCGTGCAAAATTAGATGCATCCATCCAAAAACTACGCCGTGGAAAACCAGCGACGTCAGAGAATGCCGAGGAACAGTACCAGGCTCTTCAAAAATATGCGCGCGATCTCACCGACGTGGCACGCAAAGGGAAGCTCGATCCGGTTATTGGCCGTGATGAAGAGATTCGCCGTACTATCCAGGTCCTTTCACGTCGCACGAAGAATAATCCTGTGCTTATTGGAGAACCTGGTGTAGGTAAAACAGCTATTGTCGAGGGCCTCGCTCAGCGCATTGTCAACAAGGATGTGCCTGAAGCACTTCAGTCGGCTCGCCTTATGTCGCTTGATCTTGGTGCACTCATTGCGGGGGCGAAGTTCCGTGGGGAGTTTGAAGAGCGGTTAAAAGCTGTACTATCAGAAGTTGCAGAACTGGGAGATGTTATCCTCTTTATCGATGAGCTTCACACACTTGTTGGTGCCGGCAAGGGTGATGGCGCCATGGATGCCTCCAATATGCTCAAGCCTGCTCTCGCGCGTGGGGAGCTTCATTGTGTGGGGGCCACAACCTTGGACGAGTATCGCCAATACATTGAAAAAGATGCTGCTCTCGCTCGCCGGTTCCAACCTGTGTTTGTAGAAGAGCCTACGGTAGAGGACTCGATTTCCATCCTGCGGGGGCTAAAGGAAAAGTACGAATTGCATCACGGTATTCGTATTAGTGACTCTGCTATTATTGCGGCATGCACGCTCAGCCATCGTTATATCTCTGATCGCTTCCTTCCTGATAAGGCCATCGACCTTATGGATGAGGCAGCGAGTCGTCTAAGGATGGTTGTGGACTCCAAACCAGAGGCGATTGACGAACTGGACCGTCGTTTGATGCAGCTCAAAATTGAACGGGAAGCCTTAAAGCGTGAGACAGACCCTGCCACCAAGGAACGTCTGGTCAAACTCGAAAAAGAGATTGCACAACTGGAAGAGGAAAATAAGAAACTAAGTAGTGTCTGGCTTCAAGAAAAACAATCATTGCAGCAAATTCATAAGCTCAAAGAACAGCTTGATCAGCTACGCTCTGAGCTTGACATTGTACAACGACAAGGTAATCTCGCCCGGGCAGGTGAAATCCGATATGGCCTCATCCCCCAGCTTGAAAAAGAGATCACTTATCTAACAGCTGCTGAATCAGAATCAGGGGCTAAACGCAGTCTTAAAGAAGAGGTCACGGAGCAAGACATTGCTGCCATTGTAGCTCGTTGGACAGGCATTCCTGTTGAGCGCATGCTTCAGGGGGAGAAAGAGAAGCTCCTCCACCTCGAAGATCACCTCCACAAGCGTGTTGTGGGGCAAGAAGAAGCTGTTACGGTCGTAGCTAATGCTATTCGTCGTGCGCGTGCTGGATTGCAAGACCCTAACCGCCCGCTTGGTTCTTTCTTGTTTTTGGGTCCAACCGGTGTGGGAAAAACGGAGCTTGCACGAGCCCTGGCCGAGTTCTTATTTGATGATCCTGCTCATATGTTCCGCCTTGATATGTCGGAATATATGGAAAAG
>CALBMH010000066.1 GCA_937896365.1 uncultured Alphaproteobacteria bacterium | reverse complement strand
AGCACGTTCTTCGTGAAATGGCAGATCTCTTAAAAACAACGGGCGTCAACGTGCGTTACGCCATTCATCCCGTAGCAGGACGTATGCCTGGGCATATGAATGTTTTGCTTGCAGAAGCACATGTGCCCTACGACGATGTTCTGGAGCTTGATGAGATCAACTCAGATTTCAGCACAACCGATGTCGCTTTTGTCATTGGTGCCAACGATATTACAAATCCAGCAGCGAAAACAGATCCAAGTTCGGCTATTTATGGTATGCCTGTGCTCGATGTAGGGAAGAGTAAAATCGTTCTTTTTGTGAAACGATCCTTAGCATCTGGCTATGCAGGTATTGATAATGAGCTTTTTTACCATGACAACACCTTCATGGTTCTTGGTGATGCGAAAAAAATCTGTGAAGACGTAATGAAAGGCCTGAAGTCATTCCTTTAAATTCTCCCAAAGAATAGTTCGCTGGAAATAAATCCAGGTATTGCTAACGTACTTACTCTCTCCTTAAGTTTGGGGGGATGTTCTCCTCTCCATCGGAGTATTCCCAGGGGAATAAGAGGCATAATCTGGAGCTTGTTTAGAAATCCCTATGATCTTCATAGGTTGCATCGAAGAGTTGGTTCATACAAGTCGATACAAAGTAGTTTTTTGAAAATCATCAACGCGATAGTCTGTGCGCATAATCCGCTCTAAATCAAAAGCTGTGCGAACTGGTTTGAGATCCCCAACGCAGTAAATTGTTTCACTGTAAGAAGAGACAATACCAGCACCGTAAGTTCGACCACCGTCCTGACGAATAAGACCAAACTCAATGGTAAAACAATAAATACGTGCAGCTTAAATAACATCAGCACAGTCAAATGCTTTGAGAGCAGTCTTTTGCGAAAGCTTCCATATAATCTGCAAATACTGGTAAAATGAGGAGGGAGATATGTCCAAAGATGTGGTGGAAGATGTCAGGTTCTTGGAGATAATCAACCTTCTCCGGTGTACGAAGAAAGGTCGTGGACGGAAATTTACGGTTGAGAAACATTTTGAAGAAAATATCTTCTGGCACAAATCCAGGAACCGCAATAATCTCCCATCCTGTGACATTATATAAAATTCCTGAAACCATTCTCAAATTTTGGAATGTGACCTGAAAAAATGTTAAGGCGTTTGAGTTTATCGATATGTTCTTGCACAATACGTCCTTCAAAAATTCTCATCTACCATCCAAAGAGAAATTTCCAAAGGTTGTGTTCCTCTCTTGTAAACGCTTTCCAGATGAATAAATGAAAAGATAGCCTCTACGAATCTATCCTAATCTACTTTAAACCATTTGTTTTTCGCATCCGTAATATACTTAATAATCTCAGCAACAGCACGATAATGTTCAGGTTGGATCTCCCGGTCAAGGTCGACTTTCTCATAAAGTGTGCGAGCAAGAGGAACATTCTCTACGATAGGTACGTGATAGTCTTTTGCAAGTTTACGAATTTGAAGGGCAAGGAAGTCAACACCCTTGGCAACAACCCGAGGTGCTTCCATGATTTTTTCATCCCATTGAAGAGCTACAGCATAGTGCGTTGGGTTTGTGACAACGACGGTTGATGCTTTGACTTTGTTTAAAATACGTGAGCGCATACGTTGCATGCGTAACTCCTTAAGCCTTCCCTTCATTTCAGGAGAACCTTCTTGTTCTTTATGCTCTTCTTTGATTTCTTGGTGCGACATTTTAAGACGTTTGCGATGCTGAAAATATTGATAGGCATAGTCAAGCATCACGATCAACCCAAGAATTGAGAGAACACTTACAAAAATTCTCCCAAACAGTGATTTCATCATATCAAATCCGTTAAGAAATGTTAGTATGGGCATTGAAAAAAGAGAATGATGAGTCCCTGAAATCGTCCAAACCATGGCATAACCAATAACAGTGATTTTGAGAAGATTTTTAAAAAATTCAATAAAAGCTTGTTTTCCATAGATTTTAGAAAAACCTTTTACGGGTGAAATACGCTCCCATTTTGGACGAATTTGACTCAACGTGATGTTAAGTTTTGTTTGAGAAAAACCGACTGATACAACAATAAAAACAATTATAAAAAGAAAAAGGGTAATTTCAAAGAAAAGTGCAAGAAGTTTTGGGTAAAAAGGAGAGTGAGAAGCAGAGGCACGTGAATCACCACAGGAGGAAAGAATTTGTTGAAATGTTATCAGAAATGTCCTAGAAAGATGAGGAAAAATCCAAAAGAGAAGTGCTCCGCTGGTTGCAAGAACACTCCAATGGAGGAGCTCTCGAGAGAATGCGACCTGCCCTTCGTCGAACGCTCGTTCAAGACGTCGCTCTGTAGGTTCTTCGGTTTTCGATTGATCGTTTTCTTCCGTCATCGCTTAGGTATGAATTCTCCTCCTCTGGCTTACATTTAACCTCGTAGACCTTCTTTCTTTCTTCATGTATATCCTATAGACACGTAGTCATAGTCTAGCTAACTCATTTTAATGAAGCAACTTTTTCGCTCAAAAATAAGCATTCTTACAGGTACCCTCATCATGGTGTGCGCTTTAGGGGCCGTTGGGTTGACAGATAACACTGTGCGCAGGGTCCTCACCGGACTCATGGCGGGAGAGTGGTCTTATGAAAAAAAGGGACAAGAGAATGATGAAGAGAAACTGTTCCAAAATCCTTCCACCACACATCCTATGAGTGGTCTAGACCCTCTTGTCGTTCCTTTTCAGGAAAAGCTTACCGATGGCTTTTTCCATGCCCCTTGCCGTATCATACCTGCTCTTGAAAAAAAGATTTTCAACGTGACACGAATAATAGGATTCGAAAATGAATATAATAAACGTCCGTGGAAAGATATCCTAAGATCTGAGCAGAGCCAAACAAGTATAGAGACTCTTTTGCAAGAGCTACGTGACCTTCTGATAGCCTATTATAAATTTTCCCATCAAAATAGCGGTCTTATTTTTGGCCTTTCGGGGACAATCGATTATCTTGCTGCGACGAAAGTCTGCATCTGCGATCATATTGCCATGGCTCATCACCATATTTATCGTGGAATCCATGATGCTATTGATGCTCCGAACAAGGAAACTCAGACTATTACCCTTACCCAGGATCAAAGGCAAGTGCTGAATCTTATTTATGCATCGTGTAAAATGACAACGCTGAATGCTCATCGTTTCGAGAATGGTTGGTATACACGCGTCTCTTATGAACCCACATCAGAAGATGAAAAGAGAGTCAACGCGCTTTTGGCGATTGATCCCCATAAACCGGGTGAAGTTGTGTGCACCTATGGAAGAGCGCCTGATAGTATAATCGAATTCAGTAATGCATCAAAAAAGGAGCAAAGACAATGACCCGCTTCGCCTATGTCAATGGTCGCTTTCTTCCCTTCAAGGATGCTTTGATTCATGTCGAAGAGCGCGGTTTTCAGTTTGCTGACGGTGTTTACGAGGTGATTGCCCTTGTGGGGGGAAAGCTCGTTGACATGGATCAGCATTTGGAGAGGCTAACGTACTCTGCTTGCGAGATCGATCTCCCTCTCACTTTTAATAGGAATGCTCTCAAAAAGCATATTCAAGAACTCGTGCAGCTTAATCGTTATAGACACGGTATCGTCTATATCCAACTGTCACGGGGTGTGGCACCACGTGCGTTCCCCCTTCCAAGCCCATCGAAGACAAGTCTTGTCATGACTGTGCGCCCCAATAACCCCTTCAAGTTCTTAGAAACTCATAAGAAAGGTGTACGTGTGATCACACAAGAAGACCCTCGATGGGCACGGCCTGATATTAAGACGGTGAATTTACTCCCTGCGGTTCTTGCGAAACAAAATGCCCTCGAACAAGGAGCGTATGATACGATTTTTACTAAAAATGGTTACGTGACAGAGAGCACATCAGCGAACTTTTGGTGCGTTTTTGGCCAAACCCTTCACACACATCCGATAGCGCACCATATTCTCAATGGCATTACAAAAGAACGCTTTAAAAACCTCGCATGTGATAAAGGGCTTACCGTTATTGAAAAGGCTTTTACCCTTGAAGATGCTTACAAGGCAGATGAAGCTTTTCTCACGAGCTCCAATGTCCTTGGACTCCCCGTTACACAAATAAATGACAAGATTATCGGAAAGGGTACCCCTGGTTCTTTCACTATAAAACTCCAACAAGCGATGATCGACTTTATTCATACATTGTAGATGCATCCAGATAAGAAAGGAAAATCAAGTATCTATGGAAGAATTTACAGAAGAAGAGATTGAAAAAGGGCGTTTGCTTTTTGCAGGGTCTTGCGACTTTATGTTATCTGTTTTAAAAATCAGCGACCTTCCGCCCTATGGCCTTCCAGAGATTTGCTTTGCAGGACGTTCCAATGTTGGGAAATCCACACTGATTAATGCTCTCACAGGGCGCAAAGGGCTTGCCAATACATCAAATACGCCAGGACGCACACAGTGTCTAAATTATTTTAACCTCAGTAGCCAAATGTATCTTGTCGACATGCCAGGCTATGGTTACGCAGAAGCTCCTAAAAAACTTGTCAAGCAGTGGCAAGGGCTTATTTATGATTATTTGGTTGGCCGCCCGACACTCAAGCGCGTTTTTGTTTTGATTGACAGCCGCCACGGCCTCAAGGACAATGACAAAGCTATGATGCAAATGCTCGACAAGTGTGCTGTAAGCTATCAGGTTGTGCTTACAAAGACCGATAAAATCTCAAAATCTGCTCAAGATATCCTCGCTATGAAAGTAACTGAAGCTCTCAGAAAGCACGGCGCTGCCCACCCCTTTGTCCATCAAACCTCATCAGAAAAAAAGCTCGGTATTACTACGCTTCGCGCAGAGGTGACGAAGCTATTGGGTTGACTTTTCTTTAATAGCACTAGAGCTGAGCCATTATCTCATCAGATATATCGGCGTTCGTGTAAACATGCTGCACATCGTCATTATCCTCGAGTATGTCAATGAGCTTCAAAAGCGTTTTGGTCGAGTCCAGATCCACAGGTACCAAAGTAAGGGGCCGCCATACCAACCGAGCCTCGTCGGGTTCGATCTTACAACGCATTAAATGATCGCGAACAATCGCAAAGTCATCAGGAGGACAAGTTATCTCAATACCTTCTTCTGTTTCTTCCACGCTATCTGCGCCCGCTTCAAGCGCGGATTCAAAGAGTTTGTCAAAAGAAAAATTCTTGCTAAATAAGAGATAACCGAGTCTTTCAAAAACGAATGCTACACTACCCGTTTCACCCAGTGACCCACCGTGTTTTGTGAAAGTGGCACGGACTTCGGATGCTGTACGGTTGCGATTATCGGTGAGCGCTTCCACAATGATAGCAACACCTCCAGCGCCATACCCTTCATAACGAACTTCACTAAAGTTGCTATCAGCGTCATTGCCTAAGGCTTTTTTAATGGCACGTTCAATGTTATCTTTGGGCATGTTCGAAGCACGCGCAGAGGCAAGCGCAGCACGTAAACGTGGATTGGATTCAGGATCGCTGTTACCAGACTTGACAGATACCATGATTTCTCGAGTGATCTTCGCAAACTTCTTAGCGCGCTTCGCATCTTGCGCTCCTTTGCGGTACATAATGTTCTTAAACTGAGAATGCCCTGCCATGACAGTCTTTCTATGATACCTTCATTCTATATCTATATAGGGTAACTATGACGAAATCCGCACACTGTGTATAGGTTATTTTAAAACTATTCTGCTACGACTTCCTCTTCATCTTTTTTCATAGCAAGATCTGAACTTTCCAAACTCTCCATGTTCTTATCAGCGCTCCCAGAGTCATCAACGATTGGTTCCCTCATTTGAACATAACTAACGACTCGTTTCACACCTCGTATTTTGCGGGCAGCTTCAAGAACCTTATCATGCTCTGCCTGGTTTTGAGCCACACCCATAACATAGACAACGCCACTGACTGTTTTTATACTATAGTTTATCGATTTTATGTCCGCTGTAAAAACAAGGGAGCTTTTTATTTGTGTTGTGATCCAGCTGTCGGTGGCTGCTTCGCCAAGCCCAAGACTGTCATCGGCATTGATTCCTACTTCATTCATCACTTTCTTAACACCAGCAACGCTCCACACAATTTGTTCTACATCGTTGATAACCTCTTGCGTTGCGAGACTCCCGGTGAGTAGAACCTCACCATTTTGCACGTTCACACCGACACGACGGTGAATGTCTTGGTCTTTTTGATATAATTTTGTTTTTATATTTGCAGAGATTTGTGTGTCATTAATACTTCCTCCAAGACCTTTTTCTTTTGCAGCTGTGGTAACTGTGGCAACACCTGTTCCTGCAACAAAAAGAGGAACACACGAAGAAAGCAACAGGGTGAGGCTTACAGCAAAAATAGCAAGCGCGACGGATCGATGACTCATAATGTTTTTACCTATTAAAAAGCATTTGTGATATGTATTGGCCATTTATAAGGAGAAATCAAGACTGTATCACATCGAAGCTGAGTAAATTGTGGAAATTGCCTGTGGGCGATAATTAGAGTCCTATGGATGCGGCGTTTTTGAAACGATGTCAGCGCATAATAGGAGTCATTTATTTTTTTACGGCTCTTCACCTCCACAGCGGCAAGTGTCTTACCCTTGCAAACAAGAAGATCAATCTCTCCTACATATGTTTTGTAGCGGCGCGCTAAAACTTTATACCCTTTAAAAAAAAGATACCATCCGGCAAGTTTTTCATAGAACTTACCGGATGCGTATTGTGTCCTAACTCTCTCCTTCAAAACCCTTTACTTTGAAACGCAAGAGTCGCAGCGAATAACCTTGTGAAGGATGACACCCAAAACGGCGCCTACACCATTAAATACGAAAAAATAAGGCAGTTGCTGCAGGGCCGCGGCGTTCATTGATACAACAGCTGGGCCAAAGGACCTTGCAAAGTTGAGTGATGCATTACTCAGAGGAATTGCCACGAGAAGAAGAACAACGAGGGTCACGCCGACTAAAAGGGGACCGAACCCCATTGGAAACCCTTTTTCTGTTGTCCCAAGAACAGCAAAAATCAAAACACCAGTGAGCACAACTTCCGTAATGGCAACCGATATCATGGAAGCGTGAGAAGGAGAGAGCTCACCAAAGCCATTGAGGGCAAACCCTTTTGTTATATCAAACCCTGGCATACCCACAGCAATGGATTGTAGAACGTACGCACCGAGAATGGCCCCTAAGATTTGCACAAATATGTAAGGGATAACCCGAGCTTTATCAAACTTACCCGCAAGCGCTAACCCAATCGTAACACCCGGGTTAATATGACACCCCGACACAGGCCCTATGATATAAGCTAATGCCATTAATGTAAAACCAAAGGCAAAGCTAACGCCGATAAAACCAATATGTGACCCTGCCAGTACAGCACTCCCGCAACCCAACAAGACAAGTAGCCCGGTTCCAATAAATTCCGCTACATAAGATGAGATATATCTAGACACGTTACACACTCCCAAATAAATTTTCCTCACTACAACAAGTAGAGCACAGAATCAAAAAGAGAAGATAGAAAAATTGATAAAATTCAACTTTTTTCAAAAAAATCTAAGGCAACGGGTTATTAAGGCGATCATAAAGAGCCTTAGGAAGCTTTTAAGGGGTACTTCTGTTGTTTTCTAAGCCTCTCTTTTACAGTACAATCCTTTCAGTCGATCCTAACCAAGAAGGCACCTGTGAAAACACTCTTTACCCCCCCTTCCTTCTGGTATCAGAGATCCTCACCTCTATCAAAGGCTCTTTTTCCTTTTTCAAGGCTTTACGAGGGAGTCTGTTCGCTTAAATACCGCCTTCAAACAACGCAACACCTTCCTTCGAAAGTCATTTGTGTTGGTAATCTTACCCTAGGGGGTTCTGGAAAGACGCCAACTGTTATGGCTTTGGCACGGATTCTAACGACGCATTTTAAAAAACATCCTCATATTTTAAGCCGTGGATACGGGAGTCGCGTCATAGGAGTACATCGTGTAGGACCCCATGATACTCCCGAATATGTAGGTGATGAGCCACTTCTTCTCTCTAAGCAGGCAGTGACGTGGGTGGGAGCGGATCGGTACGATTCAGGCACAAAGGCTATAAAGCAGGGGGCGGATATACTGATCATGGACGATGGCCTCCAAAATCCATCGCTCCATCACGATCTAAAGCTTCTTGTTGTGGATGGGGAACAAGGTTTTGGAAACGGGTGTGTTTTTCCTGCAGGGCCCTTACGCGTTAGCCTCGACAAAGGTATGAAAGACGTTGATGCTCTTATTCTTATCCATCCGAATGATCTAATTGTGGAGAAGCTCACCTCTTATAATAAACCCCTGTTTGAGGCCCGTTTTGATACTCAACTGCCCCTAGTGCCGCAGCCTGTTTTGGGATTTTCTGGTATTGGTTATCCTAAAAAATTTCGAACGTATCTTGAAAAACAAGGATTCGAGGTGGTGGATTTTATTCCTTTCCCTGATCACCATATTTATATCACGGAAGACCTCCGGTTTCTTCAAAAACGCCAAAAAGACCTTAAAGTTCCCCTCATTACAACAGAGAAAGATCTGATAAAAATTCCTCTCTCCTATCGACAAAATACTTACGTCTTGCCTATCACGCTTGTCTTGAAAGATGATGTAAAATTCCATGAATTCTTGGAAGACACCTTAAAACTTGATAGTCTTGTGTAAATTTTATGAAAATGGAGTGTTTGAATGATCACGCAGATTCTATTTTCTTTGATGACTTTCTTTACCATCTCCGTATCTCCTTTACTGTCAAAGACGCCTGAAAAAGTAATTAAAAACGTCAATGTTTCTGAGAATGATAAGACAGTTGAGCTTATTGGTATTCTGGAGGATGAAAAGAAGCGGCAGGAATTCATTGAAAATCTCAAACGCTTAAAAGACCTGACAGAACAAAATCAACAGGCATCCCAGCAAGATACTGCTTCTACCGATGAGTCGTTCATCGGTCGTATGAATACACAGCTGATCGGTTATATCGAAGCTGGCGCACAACAATTAATTTTAACAACTCACATGCTTGCGAAGTTTCCAGGAGAATTACACCGTGCATTACAATCTGTTAAAGGCTCAGATTATGCTGATAATTTTATTGATTTTATTTTAGTCGTAATCATTGTTCTCGTTATTGGCATTTTTGTCAAAAAAGTTACTTTGCGGTGTCTGTCTTTACTTGTTTCCACGATAGAACCTCCCCTAACGTGGTCACGCTTTAGTTTCTACTTTAGTATGGGTCTTATTCCCAGCAGTCTTTGTGCGTTCGTATCGCTTATTTTTGCTTATCTCTTAGAAAAGCCAGCAGTTCTGCATAATGTTGTCGTGCTTATTGGCATAGGTTTCTTTTACACCATTTTTCTCCAGTATTTTCACTTGCTTTTACAGCCTTTGGCGCCTCACCTACGGTTTCTTCCCCTCAGTGACAAGAATGCCAAACGATTTTATCGGCTTATAGGCGTCTTTGCGCAAATTCTTCTCCTTGGTGTTTTTATAGGGCAACTCTTTCTTGTGATGGGGGTCTCTCATAATGCTTATAGTGTGTGGGAAAATATTGTTGCTTTTTTTCTTGTCATTGTCACCGCAATTCTTGTTCTGGACTATAGGCGCCCTGTTGCTAAATGGCTCTTGTACAAAGACCGTGATAAAAAGACCTCTTCGCGTTTTTTTGAAAATGTCACACGTATGGCAGCACGTATATGGCATGTCGCAGCTGTCGTGTTGCTCTTTATCTTCTACGTTGCATGGGTCAATGGAGTTATGCGAGAGATTTTTCTCGTAGGACAAATAGTGATTTTAAACGTTCTGCTTATCTGGATATCAAAATTTTTGAGTAAAAGACTGGATGATTATGGTCGTAAGTGGTCAAAAGCGTGGCATGAACTCCCCGAGCAATTATCACAGCAGTTTGACCTCCATCACCCTTGGCAGTACGCAAAAACTGTTCCAGTAGCTCAATCTGCCTATTTCCTCGTACCTCTTGGTCAGTTTTGCCTTTTTTCTATCACAATGATTTTGACTCTTAAAATATGGGGATTTGATTTTCTCACGCTCCTCAACACCCCTAAAACTCAAAAATATCTCCTGATTGGTTTATCTATTCTTCTTGTTATGGTGAGTGTTCGCATTCTATGGGGTTTGGTTGATCTTGTTGCGAAATCGCAGCTTCAAGACTACAGTCTGGAGGGGAAGAAAACAGAACCGAGTCTTTTTACTCAAACGGTTGTTCCTATCATTCGATCGTCGTTAAAAGGCACTATTGCTTTTATAGGATTTTTACTTATTCTTTCAGAACTTTCCTTTGATATCATGCCTATCGTTTACGCTTTTAGTGTCATCAGCTTGGCTATTTCTTTTGGTGCGCAAACGATGGTCAAAGACGTTATTACAGGATTTCTCACACTATTTGAGGGGAATATTCAAGTGGGTGAATATGTGACGATTGGTGCCTATTCTGGCGAAGTTGAAGCTATTACGCTTCGCAGTGTTTTCCTTCGTCATAATAATGGTTCTATTCAGTCTATTCCTTTCTCAGAAGTAACCCATATTATCAATCGTTCTCGCCACTATACACAGCAAAGTATTGATGTAGCGGTAGCACACACAACAAGTATTCAAAATGTTTATAATGTTTTGCATGAAACATATAAGAAAATAAAAGATCATCCCCAATTAGGTAAGATCATTATCGAACCTATCAAAATTTCTGGCATTTCACAGTTCACAGATACAGCAATGACTATTAGTGCTTCTGTAAAAACAGCACCTGATCCCAAAAGTGCTTTTGTCAAAGAATTCAATGCGACCTTACAAGAAAATCTTTTAAAAGCGAATATTCTTCCCCCCCTGCAACACCAACTGAGCTATACACTTGAAAATTTACCTCGATTTACGGGAAGAATTTGATTTTACAAAAACTCAACGAAGCAACAGAAAACTATTATTATGAGCAATTCTGTTGCGAATATATTTCACATCAACACCCAATAAGCCGGTTCATATGTTAAAATCACTCCTACTCATGGCAGCATCCGCTTTTTCTACCTTACCGTCTTTTTCTGCGGACACAATAACAACCACTTCAGACGTTCCTTTTACAACTCCCCAAAAAGTGAGCTGTTTTCCTGCTAAAAAACGACTTGAGCTGCTTCAAACATTCCTTAAAAAAGATAAAGAATTGTCTATGGGAACACTGATTATGGATGGCAGCCTCAATAAATTGTATCAGAAAGATTTAAATTTTATCCGTGATGCTGTGACGCTATCCCATCTTAAAGTGGCAAGTACTATTCATCGTACATTGGACGCGTTTGACAAAGATATTGTCCAAGAGAAATTCCAAAAAGGTATGCGTCTGCTGGATTATTTGTTGATTGCTGATACATGGTCACACATCTTAATGACAAATGGTCAATGTAAAGTCAAAGAACATTTTAACTGCCCTAATAAAAATACTTACGAGCAGTTGTACATAGGGAGACTTTTTGTTCCCCATGTTTCAAAAACAGGAAGCGTTTCTGTAGAACTCATTAATCGTGGTTGGGGACTATGGAAAGATGATGCGAAAACAAAGGCTACCCATATTGGTTGGATTGGCATTGGATGCGATGAAAATCTAAGTTACGATTTTGTGCGTGACGCTTCCACTGATTCTGTTAAAATGCATGATTTTGCACATGATACTCTCGGATGGGGAAATTTGGGTTTTAGTAACGAAAAACGAATAGAAAGATAGTCTCAAAGTAATAAAACAGCAACTCTGTATGATGCTGTTGAGACGATGGCCGAAGGGACTGCTGACGAGAAATATCAAAAACAATATGCAAGTCTTGCTTTCTTTTGCTATTTTCACGAAGATCCCGATGCTCCTAGAGATACTATTTCTCAAGCATTGGAGAAAAGAATCAAAGATCCTATCGTGGGAACAGGGCTCAATGTTGGTATTTTCTTTGATGCCGAACGTTATAACAATGAGCAAGATTACAGAAAAAGAGCGGATCGTATGTACGAAACACACGTCGCTACAGCAAAATCCTTAGGGTTATCTATCCCTGCTAATGGAGATATTATAGCGCAGGAAGAAAAATTTTTAGAGCATTTACAACGAGGATTTAAGGTTTTAAGAACACTTTCTGAGACGTGTTATGATAAAGTTCAGTAATATATAATACGTGTGCGCGGGGTTTTAGGCTTCTAAAGCCCCAAGTATGCTTTCTTGACACCCTCATGATGGATAAGGTCAGAAGCATTACCAGACAGTGTGACCTGACCATTTTCAAGAACAAAAGCTTTGGAAGCAATTTCCAAAGAGGCCACAACGTTTTGCTCTACGAGCACGATTGTGAGCCCCATCTGGTGAAGACGCACGATCATACGGAACATTTCTTGCACCATGATGGGGGAAAGCCCCAGAGAAGGCTCATCAAAAAGAATAAGCGACGGTTGCGCCATAAGACACCGGCCAATGGCAAGCATTTGTTGTTCCCCTCCTGAAAGGGTTCCTGCAAATTGTTTTTCTCTCTCCTTAAGCTTGGGGAAAAGATTGAAGACATAGTCAAGATTGTCATTCATGCGCGATTTTGAACGCTTGAGAGAGCCACCTACTTGCAGATTTTCAAGAATGGTCATATGAGGAAAAACTTGCCGACCTTCAGCGACATGACCTATACCCAGCTCTGCAATCCCATGACTGTCAAGACCCGTGACATCACGCTCCTCAAATAAAATCTGCCCTGATCGGGCTTTATAGATTCCTGACAAGGTGCGAATAAAAGATGTCTTCCCCGCACCATTACCACCAACAATAGCGGCAAGATCACCTTTTCCAATCTCTAAATTGACACCAAAAAGAGCCTGGGCATCATCATAAAAAAGGTCGACGTTTTTTACTTTGAGCATTAGGGAATCACCTTGATCAACATTAAAGGCATTTACACTTTCTATTAAAAAAACGGCCATGGGGGAGGGGTAGTTTACGTTTTGTTA
>CALBMH010000065.1 GCA_937896365.1 uncultured Alphaproteobacteria bacterium | reverse complement strand
CGCTTCAACCTTCGCGTATAAATCTGGAATGGTCCCAGAAGTTTCTATTCCGAGATACTGTACGATCTTCCCTCTGCATTACTTGTACCAAGAAGGGAATGAGCTACGGCGTCATGCTTATTCATAACCTTCTTGAACTCCTTAGCCATAGTCTTTGTTAAGTTATCTGTCTTCTTCTCATGAGAAATCACACATTTCGTGGTGAATTGATGGCTTAGATCACTTATATCAGACCTCCCCCACACTCATACAAAGCAGATAAGTATATGTTGATTTTAACATAGTCATTACTTTCAGTTGTTTATTCGTAACGTCATTTATATAAGGTCGCGTTTTAATATGTGCAGGAAAAGTGATAAGTATAGTACAGTATGCAGCTTCGGCTTCCAGGTTAAACGCAATTCCCTTGAGAAATTTCTTGAAGTAGCGTAATAATTTAATACTGTCAAACAACGTTGATCTTAAGAGAAATGACAACTCAACAGACCCTCTCCATTATTAAACCTGATGCTACACGGCGTAACCTTACAGGTAGAATCAATGGAATCATCGAGCAAAGTGGCCTGCGTATCGTAGCCCAGAAAAGGATTTATCTTACCCGCGGACAGGCAGAGCAATTCTATGCTGTTCATGCGGAACGCTCTTTCTTCAATGATCTGTGCGAATTTATGAGCAGCGGTCCTGTGGTTGTTCAGGTTCTTGAAGGTGATAATGCCGTTCAAAAATACCGTGATATTATTGGTGCGACGAACCCAGCAAACGCACTTCCTGGAACAATCCGTAAAGAGTTTTCCGAGTCTATCGAAGCCAACTCTGTTCATGGATCTGATTCTGTGGAGAATTCTGTGGGCGAGATCGCCTTTTTCTTTGCTCGCATTGAGATTGTGGGTTAGGGCTGACACGAGGGCTTTTGTTTTCGTGGCAAAGTCACGTGAGGGTGCTCTTTTTACTGTCTCCAACGCACTTTCGCTTCTTCGTATTCTCTTGACCCCTCTTTTTCTTTTTCTGGCGTTTCAAAAGCAAGGCTCATATGCTTTGCTCGTTTTTTTTATTGCAGCGTGGACAGATTGGGCGGATGGTTTTGTAGCACGACGGTTCCATCAAGAATCAACACTCGGTCGCTTCTTAGATCCTCTAGCTGATAAAATACTACTTGTTGCAAGTTATCTTGGATTTTATTTTTTAGATTTTGTTCCTCTATGGCTTGTTGTGATTGTTGTGGGGCGTGATGTCTTCATGCTAGCAGCGGCCGTTGCCTTGTTTATACTTCGTTCGGATTTTGACGTGCATGTACTTTTTCTCAGCAAGATCAATACGTGTCTTCAAATTTTACATATCGTTCTTGTTCTTGTGCGCGCACCCTCTCTTCTTATGTTTATCTCAGCTCTTCTTGTGAGTACGACAACGATTGCATCGGGTTTTTATTATGGTCGTGCGTATAAAACATGGTACTCTTCAAAAAGGACTGGAAAAATGTCATACGAGAAGAGCGGATAGCGTGATGACGGTTACTCACTGGTTTTTTATCGCTCTTGGAGCCTTTTTTCTTTTTCTTATTCATAGCCTCAGTTCCATTTTTATGCCCTTCCTTGCAGGTTGTATTGGTGCCTACACGCTTAATCCTCTTGTCAGCAAACTGACCTCCAAGGGAGTCAATAGGGCTCTTGCAACAGCGTGTATTATGCTGCTTTTCATGCTGCTTATCACAACGTTCTTAATGATTTTAATCCCTTATATGCATCAAGAACTTCTTGTCATCAGTAGGAATCTTCCGATGATGAGTGATAAGCTGCTAGAGCTTATCAATCCTTTGATTGAGAGCTTATCCCGTGATTTTGGTCTTCCCACGATGGACCAGCTTAAAACACAGGTCACAGCTCATGTGGGTGATATTGCACAAGTGATTATCTCATTTCTTTTGAACATTCTTGGAAGTGGTATGATCCTTGCAAATATTATTTCTCTTTTGATTTTAACTCCCATTGTGATGTTTTATTTTTTGAAGGACTGGAAAATTTTTCTAACGCAACTAGAAAAGCTTATTCCGAGGCCTTATCTACCGAAAGTAAAGCGTTATACGCTACGGGTTCACAAAACCCTGGGCGACTATGCCAAAGGTCAGCTCACCGTTTGTATGACACTTATCGTGATTTACACTATTTTTCTGTCTCTTATTCATTTGCCAGACGCTTTTTTCATTGGCTTTATTACAGGATTTCTTTCTTTTATTCCTTACCTAGGGGCACTTATTGGTCTTATACTGAGTCTTATTATCAGTCTTATTCATTTTACAGGTTGGTGGCAAATCGCTGCCATTATTATTGTTTTTGGGGTTGTAAATCTTTTTGAAGGAAATTTCCTCACTCCCAAGCTGGTTGGAGAAAAAGTAGGGCTCCACCCTGTGTGGATTATCTTCTCCTTGCTGGCTGCTGCGACCTTGTTCGGATTTATGGGTGTTGTTGTCGCTCTTCCTGTAGCGGCCATGATCGGAACGATTGTGCGCTTAGCCCTTGAGGAATACTATGGTAGCCGCCTTTACAAACGTGCTTAATATTTTCAATCTCAACTCAGAAAACGCGCGCCAAATAGCCTCGTTGATCCCGTGTAATGTGGCCTTGGAGTTCCAGGCTGAGAAGAGTTGCATGGATATCTCTTACTTCTTCGTCAAGAACTGAAAATAATTCTTCAGGTGAAAGGGGGTGAGTACTGAGGCTTTCTAATATTTTTTTCTTCAGCCCATTCGCTAAGTTGCCATTTAAAGTGTCGTTAGTTTCAAGACCTTCCTCTATGGTACCCCGGAGAGATGTCGTGGTCTGTTGGGATGTGCCGAGGATATTCAAAATATCCTCTACACCTTCCAGGACATGGGCGCCTTGTTTAATAAGGTGGTTTGTTCCGATGGAGCGTTGGTCTCCTGGAAAGCCAGGTACTGCAAAAAGTTCACGTCCTTGATCAAGAGCATAGCTTGCGGTAATGAGGCTTCCTGAAGGTTTTGCCGCTTCAATAACACATATGGCCTGAGAGAGACCGGAGATAAGGCGGTTACGACGTGGAAAATGACCCGCACCTGGAAAAAGACCAAAGGGCATTTCTGAAATAATGGCACCCTTTTCAAGAATTTTTGAACGTAGATCTTTATGCTCCGTTGGATAGATTTGGTCAATACCTCCTGCGACAATGGCAACAGTCATAGCATCAATAGCCCCTTTGTGTGCAGCACCATCGATGCCTCGTGCAAGACCTGAGACGATGCTGTATCCCGCTTCACACAAACGACGTGCTAGGTTTTGAGCAAATTTAGTCGCATGAAGAGAAGCATTGCGAGCACCAACAATCCCAATCATTGGTTTATTCAATACATCGCTCTTGCCAAGAACACTGAGAACAGGAGGATAATCGCCAATATGTTTGAGCAGTTGTGGATATTCCGCATCATAATGCGTTAGAAAGAATGCTTCGTGCTTTTCGTGGGCTTTGATTTCAGTCACAGCCTCCTTCTCAGAAAAAGTCTCCTTTCCTTGACGCGATAAAAACTGCAGTGCTGACCCTTCGCTGCCATGTTCTCTTACAAGAGAAAAATAAGTTAAGCAACCAATTCCAGGGGAACGAATGAGGCGCAAACAATCCAAAAGGTTTTTTGTAAGCATCGGAGTTGATAGCCTTTCGAATTGACAGTCTTTAGGAGTATTGCTTAAGCTTAGGATAGAAAGACTAAGAATTTCTTAAGGCCTCTTATGAAGCGTTTAATTCTTATGCGACACGCCGAAGCGCAGCCTGACCATCTTTTTAAGGTTGATCGTGATCGTACCCTTTCAGGTATTGGTCTTAAGCAGGTGGATTCTATGGGTCAAAAACTCCACCAGAAGTTTGGTGGAGTGGATTATGTCCTGTGTTCAAATGCACGGCGGACTCGTCAGACCTTTGACGGTGTAAAGAAGCATTTACCTTCCAATGTCGAGGTTTCTTTTGAAGATAAGCTTTATGGGGCGGCTGCACATCTCCTGTTAGAGAGGCTGCGCCGTATTGAAGATCGTTATCAAAACGTTCTTGTTCTTGGCCATAACCCAGGATTGCAACAGTTCCTTAATGCTGTTATTGAATGCAAGCAACCGCCGTGTCTTGTAAAGAATTTTCAAACGTGTTCAGCAGCATTTTTTGATGTGTCAGATCTTGGGTGGTTTGCTGTTAACTTTTCGAGCTTTCAGTTGGCAGATCAGATCTTTCCCTCTCTGTAAGTGTGAGATCTTCATTGTGGGAAAGATATTCTCTGACTTGCGCAAGTGTTAATCGTTTGTGCTTATGGAGAAGGAATGTATCGAGTTCTGCAATCGCTTCAAAAAGCGCTCGATAGGTACGATTAATTCGAAGAAGAAGGTAATCCACTGCACTATCGTCGTAATCAATGCTACGGCTTGCGAGAAGTTTGAAAGCAAGTTGGCGTGCTAACGTGTCATCCATTGGTTGTATTGTAAAGACGTAGAAAGCCTTAATGCGCGATTCCAAGTCCTTTGTTTCAAAGAGCCACTCATAGGGTGCCTTCGCACTAAGGAGTATAAGTTTGTGATGACTCAAGAATTGATGGTTGATCAGATGGAAGAGCCATTCTTGAGGAGTATACTCTGCATCATCAATAAGGATATCTTTGTCTGGAAGCTTGGAGATAGGTGGCAAAAGGGCTTTTGCGGATAAGACAAATGTACTTTCTTTCTCTTGTATCATAGAGGTAAGGGTTGTTTTTCCTGATTTTTCTGGCCCTGTGATATAGATTTGATGCAAAGGCCATTCATTGTAGCGTTCCAGCCAATCGCATACATCGGCATTGGGCGCGCCATACATAAGCTCACCATGATAGCGTTGTGGATAATCTAAAGGCAAAAGAAGCTGTTGACGAAAATGACTCACAAACTGTTTAGGACCCATCTCACCCAATTGATGTATACTTCGCGACTTTATCATAGGAAGAGAAAGTTTGGGATTTATTTCATACCGCGTCCTTGTTTAAGATGGATATTTTATTTTACAAATTATAGATACAGTATAATTTTCATTATTTTCAGAAGGTATGCGTTAAACATCGATGCTTAGAAAAGTTATCCTCATCCTATTTTTGTTGGCAAGCATTTTTGAACTTGGACAGTGGATACTGCTCAGCCTTTTCTTACGGATGGCGTGAGCACACATAAAAACTATCGGGATTTTGCCAATCAAGAAATATTTTCAGGCGTTGGTCACATTCAATGTGGTGGCGCCACATTCATAGGAGGTATTATTGGCTATGTTGATAATTATGCCATTATTTTGACGACGGGGCATGGTTTCCACATTGCACCAAGCAGTGATGATCATACCACGAACGCGCCTCTTATCGCAGATTTGCCACCGGGATTATGTCATATACGTTTTGATGGGAAGGGGCGCTTCTTTGGCAAAAGTTTTAAAGCAACCCACGCTATCTTCAATTCCACATATCTTACTAATAAAGATAGCCCCCATAACGGAGCTCATGATTTTGCATTTTTGGTTGTGCAGATGGATAAGAAAGATCAAGAGCAGTATACCGTTTTACCCCTTCCAAACGGCCCGTTACGCCATATAGGCACAGCGCAATTTTGTGGTTATGGTACATCGGATAAGCAAAATCGGTCGCTTGGACTCTTTGGGGGTGATCTTGACGCCCAAAGCAAGGCTCCGTCCTGTTGCACAACCACCCATTACCCACGACATAAACCAGCTGATCTCTGAAAACTCCTTCCAGACATCACAAAGCGAGGCTCCAGCCTCACCCTCCACAATACTACCAAAAAACTTAATAAATCGTTAAAGTAAAGAAAAAAA
>CALBMH010000064.1 GCA_937896365.1 uncultured Alphaproteobacteria bacterium | reverse complement strand
TTGGATCGTCCTTTTTATAAGATTGCCATACACGAAAGACAATACGAGGCCAACAAGGGCTCCCAAGATAAGCCCTAAAATTGGTGTATCACAGTGAACATGATAAAGTGACATGAGAGTGAGAAGCCCAATGGTAACGAGGAAAACTGTCTTTCCTAACAAAGAAAGAGATGATCTTATAAGAGCATAGACACACACCCAAAAACTGAGACTTAAAAACAGTCCCGCTTGTGCGAAAACTTTGGCACTCGGCGCAAGGTACCACGGGCTCTGAAGAGAATCATTTCTAAAATGATTAAAAATGATCACAAGGCAGACAACGACATGCCCTAAAAAGAGAGCTGAACGACGAGAAAAATATTGACAAGGAAGCTGGCTGAGGAGAATACCACTTACGGTTAATGCAAAGAGTTTAACAGCCAGTTGGGCAGAGTTATTCGGTGTGATGGACCAACTTAGAGATAAAAGACAAAAAGCGATAAACCCAAAAAGGATATAATAGACCTTATGGCTCTGTGTCATATCAGCGGCCATGGCTTTAGGCCTTTTTATAAAGCTGATCCCTGCAAGGAGAATGAGAGGAGCCGGCATTGCTTGTGGTGAAAAAAGTGCAATAATGGGAAGTAAAAAGATGATAAGTCCTTCCGCTGCATCCCTCGTCTTCACCCCGAAAGGACATATCATTACTGTGCCATCCCTATTAGTACATTCCATTCCTTTTGTGTAACGGGCATCACAGATAACCGTGATTGTTTTACAAGTCCGAGGTGGGAGAGTCCAGGTTCATTTCTAATCTGTTTAAGTGTTATAGGGCGCATGAGGGATTCATGATATTCAACTGTAACATAGCCAAAGTTTTGTCCATGGGGGTCAGGTTCATAAGCTTTTATCACCCTCACAATCCCAACAATAGCCGGTTCTTTTATAGTCGAATGGTAGAAAAAACAAAAGTCTCCAAGCTCCATAGCACGCATGTGGTTACGTGCTTGATAGTTACGTACGCCATCCCACTTCGTTGTTTTCTCACGGGCCTGATCCTCCCAAGACCAATGGTTGGGTTCTGATTTTAAAAGCCAGTACATGCTTTGTATCCTTCTTTGTATCCTTGCCTTGATTCACTCACCAAAACGCAAGGGACGGGAAAAAAGCGCTTCAATCACCTCATCGAGAGATGCTCCCCTCGTAACATGCGTTACAGCCTGACACAAAGGCATATCCACATGATGAGCCGCTGCAAGTTTCAAAAGAGGGTCCAAACTATAGTACCCTTCGCTCAAAGGATGACCACTATTTAAAATATTATCTATTGTTTGACCTTGAGCAACCTTAAAACCCAGACTGAAATTCCGTGACTGAGAACTGGAGCAGGTTAACGTTAGATCACCGATACCCCCAAGACTAAGAAAGGTGCCCATGGACGCACCGAGAGCAAGGCCCAAACGTGTCATCTCTGCAAGGCCACGTGTTATGAGCGCAGCAGTCGCATTACTCCCCAGATTTCGCCCTGCTACCATACCACATCCAATGGCGAGGATATTCTTCACAGCGCCAGCAACCCCAAGCCCGATAGAATCAGTTGTCGGATAGATTCGAAAAAAGGGATGCGTAAAGAGCTCACAGAGATGCTTTTGATGATCAAGTGACTCAACAGCCAAAGAGGCCGCTGCCGGTAAATTCTCAACCAGTTCACTCGCAAAGTTGGGCCCAGAGAGAAGAGCTATGGGATGACGAAGGTGTCTTTTGACAACATCCCACGGAAAAGAGGGCAGCGGTTCACCATCAATAATCCCTTTGCTCGTCAAAATAAGAGGCGTTTTATCTCTTATATAACACTTGAGATGTGGCACATACGTAAGTAGAACTTGTGCTGGAAGAGCGAGAATAACCGCATCAGCATCTTTGAGAGACGATAGACTCTCACTAGCGCGGATACTCTCAGGCAGTTGAAGGGCAGGAAAATAAACTTTATTTGTGTGATGATGATTGATCTCGTCAACTTGGGAGGGATCCCTTGATAAAAGAGTAATATAATGTCCTGCACGATGACAGGTAAGAGCAAGAGCTGTCCCAAAAGCACCCGTGCCAATAATTGTGATATGCTGTGATGCCATCATACAGTTCCCCCCCCTATTTTTTTCTTTACTTTAACGATTTATTAAGTTTTTTGGTAGTATTGTGGAGGGTG
>CALBMH010000063.1 GCA_937896365.1 uncultured Alphaproteobacteria bacterium | reverse complement strand
TAAGTGACTGGAGTTCAGACGTGTGCTCTTCCGATCTGAGAGGTGATTATCCCTGATACAATCAATGTGGGCGAACTTGCGAACCGTATGGCCGTGCGCGGTGCGGATGTCATAAAAGCTTTGATGAAGCTTGGGATGATGGTGACGATCAACCAGGTTATTGATGGGGATACAGCTGAGCTTGTTTGTACAGAATTTGGACATATGCCCAAGCGCGTCTCTGATGCCGATATTGAGATCGGTCTTCGGGGGAAGGAGGACGTGGAAGAGTCTCTTTTACCACGCGCGCCTGTAATCACAGTAATGGGCCATGTGGATCATGGAAAAACATCCCTTTTAGACGCGCTGCGCTCTACTGATGTAGCAGGCGGAGAGGCTGGTGGCATTACGCAACACATTGGTGCTTATCAGGTAACTATAAAATCAGGACAAAAAATTACCTTCATCGACACCCCTGGTCACGCTGCTTTTACGGAAATGCGGGCCCGTGGTGCAAACTTGACAGATGTGGTTGTGCTTGTTGTTGCGGCTGATGATGGCATCATGCCTCAAACCATTGAAGCCATTAGCCATGCTAAAGCTGCTAATGTCCCTATTGTGGTGGCGATTAACAAAATGGATAAGCCTGAAGCAAATCCTGAGCGTGTGCGTTCGGAGCTTTTGCAGCATGGTATCGTGTTGGAGGAATTCGGCGGTGATGTGCTGAGTGTTGAAGTGTCTGCCAAAAAACGTATGAATCTTGGGAAGCTTGAGGAGGCTATTCTCCTTCAGGCTGAAGTTCTCGAGCTCAAGGCAAACCCTAAACGTGCTGCAGAAGGTGTCGTTATCGAAAGTAAGGTGGATCGTGGACGTGGTATGGTAGCAACAGTTTTGGTGCAACGCGGCACTCTAGCTGTTGGGGATATTTTTGTGGCAGGTAAGGAATGGGGACGTGTACGTGCATTGAACAGTGACCATGGGCAAAAGCTCAACACAGCTCTTCCCTCCATGCCTGTAGAGGTCTTGGGCTTTAATGGCCTTCCTGCGGCAGGTGATGAGCTCTTTGTCGTTGATTCTGAAAACCGCGCTCGTGAAATTGCGGAGTACCGTGAGCATAAAGAGAAAGAAGCAAAGGCTGCAGCAGTAGCGAAATCCAATATGGATAAAATCCTGGGGCGTATTGCTGAAACCCATGCCAAAGAACTGGCCGTTGTTATCAAAACTGATGTTCAGGGATCTCTTGAAGCCTTGACAGGGAGCCTTCTTAAATTGGCAACCGATGAAGTTGCTGTTCGTGTGCTTCATGGGGCCGTAGGGGGGATTAATGAAAGTGATGTTACTCTTGCGCGGGCTTCCAATGGTATTATCATTGGCTTTAACGTGCGTGCCAATCCGCAAGCTCGTGACCTTGCTCGTCGTGATGGTGTGGATATCCGCTACTACTCGATTATCTATGATGTTATTGATGAGATGAAGGCTTTGCTTGGAGGTCTTCTTAGTCCCACTTTGAAAGAGAAATTCCTTGGCTATGCTGAAATTCGTGATGTCTTCAACATTACAAAAATCGGAAAAGTTGCAGGGTGTTATGTCACCGAAGGTGTTGTCAAGCGTGGTGCAAAGGTCCGCTTGCTGCGTGATAATGTTGTTATCCATGAAGGAGCTCTTAAGACACTTCGCCGCTTCAAAGATGAAGTGAAAGAGGTGAAAGATAGCTTTGAGTGCGGTATTGCTTTTGAAAACTATGACGACATCAAAAAGAGTGATGTTATTGAGTGCTTTGAGATTGAGGAGATCGCGCGTGTCTTAGCCTGAGCTCCTCTCTCTACGCTCTGAATAAGTCAGCAACAAGGAATGTTCCATCCTCTTATTT
>CALBMH010000062.1 GCA_937896365.1 uncultured Alphaproteobacteria bacterium | reverse complement strand
CTTAAACGCTGCCTCCATACCTTCCTTATCTCCTCTTCACTTCTCAATAGATCAAGCTTGTCGTGCCACTATCTATACACACACCCCAAAAATCTGTCAATACAAAAAATTTAAAAAAGAAAAATTCTTAACCTCTAACCCTTCCTCCCCTCAATACAACCAACCATAAACAGCAAAGCTCAGTCTCTGTTGAACATTGATCAACCTCAGCAACGACGAACGCCTTATAGTATCGTTGCCGATGCATTCGTAGTACTACACGCCTGAGTCTACCAAGCCATTCATCCTCTCTGACGACACTGTTGCGAAAAGTGCTATCTTTCTGCCGCTATCATGGAACCGTCGCTCGCAGCACCAACATTGGCACAGACTGAACAAAAGGATGTAAAACTGGATGGCACTCTGGGCAGTATAGCAAAGTCGATGGACACAGCCTCGATTCTCCTTAAATCAAACAAAATCAGCTGACGCTATCGCCAGGTGACGGTTATTTCTGCCTTCGCGATGTCACCAAGAGCAACGCGTACAACCATTATTATGCCCCCCGTGCCTGCTACGATAGGCCTCGCACACACCTCACTTATAGCGCGTATGCATCGATGATGTTTATCCGAAGATATACCGAGGTTTGATTACTCTAATTATTGGGGAGAGTAAAGACAACATGGGAGACTTCCCTATTACTTATCTTCTAGAGATGGATGACGGTAGCGAAATCTCAGGAATGTAACGTACAAATACGATCCTGTAGAGGGAGGCCTCCAGAAATACACGAGTGGCAAGAAATGCCTCGACAAACCATGTGCCAAGGCTGATTTACAGATAAAACCCTACAAATGGACCGCCATAAACATTAAAGACTTTTGTCAAAACGACGGTTAATACAAGCTTACCAATTAAAGAGCCATGCTGAAGAAATAAAGAGATTTTAATACACACCTTAATCCTTTTACCTCCTACCCATAATCTTCCAATCGGCTCATGGGTAGGATTTGCGTTGATACACATGTATGGTGGGAACGTGTGCGTGAGGCCCGGTCACTGATCTTGCACAAATCCGTTTTTGATCTCTCATAAATCTGTTTCCGATGACGAGCAAATGAGGTACTCCTTAAACTAAAGACAGTCACAGAGGAACATGCGGTGGGTTTTAATTGTGGTATTGTTGGGCTTCCAAATGTGGGCAAGTCCACCCTTTTCAATGCACTGACAGCAACACAAGCAGCACAAGCAGCGAATTACCCCTTTTGTACGATTGAACCCAACACGGGACGCGTCGGTGTTCCCGACGAACGCCTCAGCACACTGGCAAAGCTTGCAGGATCGCATAAGCTTATCCCTACACAGCTTGAATTTGTGGATATTGCGGGTCTTGTACGTGGCGCAAGTAAAGGTGAAGGTCTTGGTAACCAGTTCCTGGGTTATATCCGCCAAGTAGACGCGATTATTCATGTGCTGCGCTGCTTTGAGGATGATGATATTACACACGTGGATGGCAAAGTGGACCCTCTTCGCGATCTAACGACTATTGAGACAGAGCTCATGCTGGCCGACATGGAAAGTCTTGAAAAGCGTGTCCAAGCCCTTAGCAAACGGACAAAAGGAGGAGATAAAGAGGCGAGAGAAACGATGGAGATAGCTGAAGAAGTCTTGAGATTCCTCCAAGAAGGCAAGCCCGCTTCAAGCTATAAGCCCGATAAGAGCAAAAAATTACTCTATCAACAGCTTCATTTGCTCTCTTCCAAACCCATTCTCTACGTGTGTAATGTGTCAGAGGATGAAGCTGCTACAGGAAATAACCATAGCAAAAGTGTTATGGCTTATGCTGCGAAAAATGATGCGAAAGCCGTCATGATTTCCGCTGCCATCGAGGCAGAAGTAGCCTCTCTTCCTCAAGAAGAACAAATTGAGTTCCTCCAAAGTCTTGAACTGAAAGAGACCGGACTAAATCAGATTGTGGGTGAGGGATATAAACTCCTCGATTTACTGACATTTTTCACAGTAGGCCCCAAAGAAGCGCGCGCCTGGACAACCACAAAGGGGTCTAAAGCTTCTCAAGCCGCGGGATGCATTCATACTGATTTTGAGCGTGGATTTATTTGTGCCGAAACCATTGGATATCAGGACTATGTGACTTATAGAGGTGAAGCAGGGGCTAAGGCCGCGGGGAAAATGCGCCTTGAAGGGCGAGACTACATTGTACAAGATGGCGATGTCGTGCACTTCAGGTTTAATGTGTGAGATGTAAAGATAGATTCTTTTGAAAAAAACACACGGTACAATGATACCGTTCTCGTTTTGCAAGAGTTTTCCTTGACTTCAAGGGGATAATGAGATAGATAAAGACTATCTAACATAGGTAGCTTTTTAAAAAATGAAAACAACTCGCTCTGTAAAACCAACAGAAGTGCAGCGCAGCTGGACTCTGATTGATGCTGAGAATCTCGTTCTTGGTCGCCTCGCAACAGTCGTTGCCAATCGATTGCGCGGCAAGCATAAACCCTACTTCACACCCCATGTCGATTGCGGTGATTATATTGTGATCGTGAACGCAGAAAAAGTTGCTCTCACGGGTAGCAAACTGAAAGATAAAGAATTTTTCTGGCACACAGGATACGCCGGCGGTATCAAAAGCCGTACGATGGGTCAAATCCTTGGAGGTAAGCATCCTGAACGCGTCATCATGAAAGCTGTTGAGCGTATGATTCCACGTGGACCCCTCGGCCGTGATGTGATGCGCAAGCTCAAAGTATACGCCGGTTCTCATCACCCCCATGACGCTCAAAGTCCCTTGAAGCTTGACGTAGCGTCGCTGAATTCCAAAAATGTAAGGAGTATCTAATCGTGGCAGAACAAGAAAAAGTCGGTCTCGAAGACCTTAAGGCTGCCGTAAAGAGTAAAGCCGTCTCTTCCTATCCTTCCGCATCAGCGGCAGTATCTCAAGCCTCCGCAAAGCCAAAGATTGATGCTCAAGGTCGCTCTTATGCAACAGGAAAGCGTAAAAATGCTATCGCACGTGTGTGGATTAAACCTGGCTCCGGTAAAGTCCTTGTTAACGGTCGCGAGGGTGCTTCTTATTTCGCACGACCTGTCTTGCAAATGCTGATTCGTCAACCGTTCCAAGCGGCTAACCGTACGGGGCAGTATGATGTGTGGTGTACCGTCGCTGGAGGTGGTCTTTCCGGTCAAGCAGGTGCGCTAAAGCACGGTATCAGCCGCGCTCTCATTGGGTTTGAGCCAGAGCTTCGTTCAATTCTTAAGCAGGGTGGTTTTCTCACCCGTGACAGCCGTGTTGTTGAGCGTAAGAAATACGGTTTGGCTAAAGCACGCCGTCGCTTCCAATTCTCCAAGCGTTAGTTTACACCATCGCCCCCTCCTCTTTTGCTCCTCTAAAGCAAATTTTGGATGGGGTTTTTTGTATTTATGCACTTACAACAAGTTTTTCAGAAGTAAGAGTAAAAAGAGAGAAATATCTCATGGGCGTCACTAAATTAGGTCTCCCTCTAGAATATAAAAAATTACCTCAGTATTTCGATGCATGGAATACAAGTGACACTACTCAAGCTAAGAATAGCGTTATAGAAAAATTAATCAAAAAATATTCTATTCAAACAATATTAGACCTTACCTGCGGTACCGGATCTCAAGTGTTTTTCTTAGCAGCCCGTGGTTATAGTGTTACGGGAGCAGATTTTAGTCCTGCTCTTTTAGAGTTGGCAAGGACGCGAGCCTTAAGGGAAAAAGTTGATATAAAATTTATTGACGGTGATATGCGTGCATTAAAAGTTGGTACTTTTGACGCCGTTATTACAATCTTCAATGCCATAGGTCATCTAACAAAAGCTGGTTTTGAAAAGGCGCTGCGGAATATTCACCGTAATTTAAAAGATGGCGGAATTTATATTTTCGATATTTTGAATCTAGAAGCTATGACACAGAGGGCTGTTGCCAATCTTGCCTATTATGTTCATAAAAAAATTGATAATACCCAAATTCTTGCCACACAATGCTCCATAATCGATACAGCAAGGGGTATTCTTACGTCTTATGATTCCTATTTGATTCAACAAAATGCCAATAAACCGGAAAGTTTCCATCATAAATTCTCGTTGCAATTATATACAGCACGAGAACTTCAAGAAATACTCGCAAGAAATGGCTTTGAAATCGTAAGTCACTGCGGAATAGATGGTGAAGCATTTATTAAGGATAAAACTCTAAACATTCTGACAGTTGCGAGAAAAAAATGACTCAGTCATTCTTACGAATCCAAGAAGTAATTCTTAAATGAATATAAAAATTTTGCCTGAGAGAGCCCTATGTCATTGAAGCAGCAACCCGTTCGCGGTACTTATGATCTTACGTTTGAAAGCTATGAGCGTCATATGAGGCTTGTGCGTCACGTGAAAGATATTGTACGTCGTTACAGCTTTTCTGGAATTATGACGCCCATCTTCGAACATACTTCGGTTTTTGTGAAGCCTCTTGGGGATACATCGGATATTGTTGGGAAAGAAATGTATACTTTTACTGACAAAGGTGGCGAAAGTATAACACTACGCCCTGAGGGAACAGCTGCTGTCGTTCGGGCAATTATCAGTGAAGGCTTAACACAAAATACCCCCCTTAAGCTTTTTTATTACGGACCTATGTTCCGTTATGAACGCCCACAAGCTGGTAGATTTCGCCAACATTATCAATTTGGTGTGGAATGGATTGGTTCAGAGAGTCCCCTTGCTGATATTGAAATACTTCACATGGCTTCGGTTATTTTCAAAGAGATGGGAATCGCAGAGAAGACCACGCTTGAATTGAATACGCTTGGCGATAGTAACAGCCGCAAAGCTTATAGGGAAGCCCTCGTATCTTATCTTTCAGCTTATAAGACTGAACTTTCAGAAGACAGTCAGCGCCGTCTTGCGTCGAATCCTCTCCGCATTCTTGATAGTAAAAACGAAAAAGATAAAAAAATTATTCAAGATGCACCAAAACTTTCGACTTACTTAAATGATGATTCAAAGATTTACTTTGATAAGTTATGCAGCGGTCTCAGTAAACTCGGCATTGTGTTTACGTTAAATGACCATCTTGTCCGTGGTCTTGATTACTACAATCATACAACCTTTGAATTCACAACAAACCATCTTGGTGCACAGGGCACAGTCCTTGCTGGAGGACGCTATAATGGTCTTGTGGCAAATATGGGGGGACCTGATTTACCAGGGGTGGGATGGGCTTTTGGTATTGAGCGTATGCTTTCCCTTGTCACTTTACCCCTTGCGACCTCAAATATTCTTGCTGTGATTCCTTTTGAACAAACTTTTGAAGAACAGGCGTTTATACTCACTCAACATCTCCGCGAACAAGGCTTTAATGTAGATATGATTCTCTCTGGCAATGCTGGCAAACGGTTAAAGCGCGCAGACAAAATAAAAGCGCAGACAGCAATTCTCATCGCCGAGAATGAGATGACTCAAGGAAAATATATTCTGCGCAATCTCAGTGATGGTAGTCAAAAATGTATAGCGCACGATGAACTCATCTCCGAATTAAAAAATGTAGCTTCCTCATAGGATTTTTCATGTCTTTTCGCATAAAACTCAATAAACTTGTCAATCGCCATAACGCACTTAATGAACTTATGGCCTCTCCAGGATTAGACCCCTCTGCGTTTGCAAAGCTCTCTAAAGAGTATTCGGACCTCACTCCTATCAAAGAAGCTATCGCAGAGCTTTTCGACGCGGAAAAACAGCAAGAAGACCTGGAAGAAATGCTCAAAGATCCAAGCCTTGATAAGGATTTTAAAGATCTTGCAGAAGCTGAGCTTCAAAACCTTAAAGAACAAATTCCAACTTTTGAGCATGAAATAAAAGTGCTCCTCCTCCCAAAAGATATGGATGACGAGCGAAATGCCATCCTTGAAGTTCGAGCAGGGACAGGGGGTGAAGAAGCGGGGCTTTTTGCGGCGGATCTCTTCCGTATGTATCAGCGCTATGCTGTACTTAAGGGATGGAAGGTCGAGATTTTATCACTCAATGATACAGGCATGGGAGGAATCAAAGAAGCCAGCATGTCTATTAGTGGCAAAGGTGTGTTTGCGCGATTAAAATATGAATCCGGCGTGCACCGCGTACAGCGGGTTCCTGAAACAGAAGCAAGTGGACGCATTCATACCTCTGCGGCAACAGTCGCGGTGCTTCCTGACGTTGAGGATGTTGATATCCACATCGATGAAAAGGACCTCGTCATTGACGTATACCGTGCCTCAGGTGCAGGAGGACAACACGTAAACACAACTGACTCTGCCGTGCGTATTACCCACACGCCAACAGGGACAGTGGTAACATGCCAAGATGAGCGTTCCCAGCATAAAAACAAAGCAAAAGCCATGAAGATTTTGCGAGCACGCATCTACGAAGCGGAGCGTCAGCGCAAAGATGCCGAGCGTGCAGCATCTCGTAAATCACAAGTAGGGTCTGGCGATCGCTCGGAGCGTATCCGTACATACAACTTCCCCCAAGGGCGCGTTAGTGACCACCGTGTGAACCTCACACTCTACAAAATTGCTCTTATAATGCAAGGTGAAGCCCTGGATGAGATGCTCGATGTCCTCATTGCTGAAGATCAAGCGGCAAAATTAACAGATGTCTCTGGAGCAGACGATTAAAGACTTTTGCACAAGAACACGCTTCTATTATCCCTAAGCAGAAGGTTTTTAAAAAATTTGTACTGGATCACACTACACAATACTGTTTGTTTCAGATATTCTGTAAAGAAAAGTTTCACACAAAAACCATGCCTGCTATTCAACCGATTGAGTTTAACAACGCGCTCTCTGAGCGTTACCTTGCCTACGCCTTATCCACCATCATGTCACGGTCTCTTCCTGATGTACGCGATGGCCTAAAGCCCGTCCACAGACGCCTTCTGTATGCAATGTATGAGCTAAAACTCAGTCCAGGGAGTAATTTCAAAAAATCGGCCCGCGTCGTCGGTGACGTCATGGGTAAGTTCCACCCCCATGGTGACAGTGCTATTTATGAGGCCCTTGTCCGCCTCGCACAGGATTTTTCTGTGCGTTATCCTCTCATTGATGGTCAAGGAAATTTTGGCAATATCGATGGCGACAATGCTGCAGCTATGCGCTATACAGAAACCCGTCTTACGGACATAGCAACATTGCTATTTGAAGGAATTGACGATGAAACAGTTGAGTTTACGCCAACATACGACGCTGAAAGTATTGAACCCTCCGTTTTCCCAGCCGTATTCCCTAATCTCCTTGCCAATGGATCCAGCGGTATCGCTGTGGGAATGGCCACAAACATCCCCCCTCATAATCTCTACGAGCTTTGTCGTGCCCTCACAGCTCTTTTGGAGAACCCGACGATGGCTCATGATGATCTCCTCCAGTTTATTCCAGGACCTGATTTTCCCACAGGTGGCATTCTCGTTGAGTCCTTTGAAAACATTCAAAAGGCCTACCTTACAGGAAGAGGTAGTTTCCGCTTGCGAGCCCATTATATCAAGGAAGAACTAAAGGGTGGGAATTATCGCCTTATTATCAACCAAATTCCTTATCAAATCCCAAAGGCAAGGCTTCTTGAAAAAATTGCTGATCTGATACAGCAAAAGAAACTACCGCTTTTGGGTCATATCTTTGATGAATCCAGTGACGCTGTACGTATTGTCCTGGAGCCAAAATCCAAAAATGTTGATCCTCTCCATCTGATGGAGTCGCTCTTTAGGCAAACAGACCTTGACACCCGCATTCCACTCAATATGAACGTGCTAAGCCTCGATCATAAACCGGAAGTTTTGAGTCTTAAGGCTGTTTTGACACAGTTCCTTCACCATCGTCTTCTTCTTTTACAAAAAAGCACTGCATTCCGCCTTAAACGCATCGCAGAACGCCTTCATCTCCTTGAAGGATTACTCATAGTGTATCTCAATCTTGATGAGGTCATTCGCATTATTAGAGACGCTGATGTCCCCAAACAAGAACTCATCACCCGATTTGATCTAAACGATAGTCAAGCGGAAGCCATTCTCAATATGCGCCTTCGTTCCCTTCGAAAGCTTAATGAACTCGAGATTGAAAAAGAACATCGAAACCTTGTGGGGGAGCAAGGGGAACTCCAAGCCCTCCTCCACTCTGAAATGAAACAAAAAAAATATCTCAAAAAAGAATTTGATAAAATTGCAAAGATATATGGTCCCGACACCCCCCTTGGCAAGCGCCGTACAACCATCGCGCCCCCTGCTAAACCCATCGATCTCACAGATTTAGACCCCATCGAGACGGAGCCTATAACAGTCATCTGTTCGAATAAGGGGTGGATACGAACGCTTAAAGGCCATACCAATAAGGAAGATATCAAGTATAAAGAAGGGGATGAGGGGCGGTTTGTCATCCACACCCAAAGCCCTCTCAAAGTTCTCATTTTTACACGTAAGGGAAGGACCTTTACCCTGCCATCTGACAAGCTCTCAGGAGGGCGCGGTCAAGGTGACCCCCTGCGGCTCCTTATTGATATCCCCCCTAACGATGATATCGTTTATCTCGGCGTTCTTTCTAATAATAGCAATAACGACTATCTGATCCTTAATAATAAAGGGCGTGGCTTTCGGGTTAAAAGGGCTCACCTCATTGCTCAAACGAAACAGGGGAAGCAGATTATGAATTGTCAAGAGGGGGAGCACGTGGTTTACTGCGCACCTGTTGAAAAGCCCCATGTAGCCATCATCGGTAGCCATCGTAAGTTATTGATTTTGCCTATGGATGACATTCCCTTCATGGCCCGTGGGCAAGGAGTGACATTGCACAAATATAAAGACGCCATTGTTGCTGATGTGATGCAAATGACGGTTGGGGATGGCCTAACGTACCGCCGTGGTCTTCAAAAAGTCACTGAAAAAAACCTCACCCCATGGCAAGGCAAGCGTGGGAGTTCTGGAAAGTTGGCACCCCTGGGTTTTCCGAGAAGTAACCGTTTTGAATGAGCACCTTCTTGATCAATTGAATCAATCTTCAATCAATAAAAAAAGCCCCCAAAAGGAGCTCTCGTAAAGGACTCTTTACTCTTTAACTAATTTAAAAGATCCTGAAGCTCCTTATCCTCAGGGCTTAAGAATGACGATGGATCTACAAAGCGGCGTCTTTCTTCTTTAGGCTTTACTGCTATTCTTTTCGCTTCACCATCAGCCTCCTCGCTATTAGAAGATCCACCCATTTCTTTTTCTAGAAGATACCCACGAAAACTTTGTGATTGTTCATCTACCTGAGACAACTCAAACATCTGTTGTTGAACGACATCCTCAACTTCCTCTTTTGTGTAAGAAGATTTTTCTAGCATTTGGCCTATTTTTGATTTTTTGTTTGAAAAAGAATCTTCTATTTCATCCATTGCCAATAACGTTGGACCTGAAAAACCTGTGCCAAGAAGAATCAATGCCAACTTAGATATATTTTTCATAAAAAACCTCTTTGAGTATTACAGTAGACTTGCTTAGTATAGACCAGAAAAATATTAATAAAAATGTTTATTTTTTCCACCCCTTAAATAATGACTCGTGGAGAAAAACTGCTTCTCTTCATAAAAAAAGCCCCCAAAAGGGGGCTCTCGTGAAGGACTCTTTACTCTTTATAACTAGCTTAAAAGATCCCCAAGCTCCTTATCTTCAGCGCCTAAGAGTGACGTTGGATTCACAGGAGCATAGTCTTTCTTCTTAGGTTTTGCTGCTTTGATCTTTGCGGAGACAGCATCCAGTAGCGGTTTAAAATCTATGTCAGCAAAAGCATTATTCTCCTCGTCAGAAGGCTTCTCTCCTTTCACCAACTTTACAGCATAAGGAATCGCAGCATTCAACACTGCCTTAAGCTCTGTTAATTCCTGGGTAGCTGCCTGTAGCTGAGTCTCGAGATCAGTTTTTTCTTGCGTTAGTGCGTCGAGCGCAACTTTGTCTGCTTTGATTTTTGTAAGAGCCTTTGTGACATTAGCCGCTCTCTGATCAAAAGCAGTTTTAAGAGCTACATACATCGGAGTTTTAGTAACATCGACTTCCTCACTATCAGATACCTCTTCCATAGTATAGGTCTTAGCAGGCGGTTTTGGTTTTGCTCCCGTGGCACCTTTACCACCCAAAAGTCCGAGATTAGACATTTCTCCTCTTACAGGAGCGGGAAAATGCTGTGCGGTCTTCCCTTGCGCATGCTCCCTGCGGTCACTCATAGAAGCATCAGCGCTGTTGATCCCAGCGAGGGAAAATCCTGCTACCAGAAGTCCTAGTGTCAACTTAGAAATATTTTTCATAACAAATCCTCTTTAATGTTAAGGTTTACATCTTTAACGTAGAGCAGAAAAGTAAACAAATAGTTAAAGCCATATACTTTTCTGTTATATTCGTTATAATTGTTTTTACTGTGGATTGCAAGCGTTAAATCTACCAGGAGGCGGGTTAACTTGCCGCGCCTCTCAGTGCTGGTGCGAGGATCATGGCGCCACATGCACTATTTTCTTAACATTGACATACTCTCTATTAGGAAGGAGAATACAATCTTATGTGGGACTTACACGTTATGAAACATGTGTTTACGACAGTACTTCTTTTTGCCTCTGCTCTGAGCCTTACAGCCAACTACGGGAGTATGACAACCACAGATATGGATACGCGCCGTCTGCGCCTCAGAAATTCACGCTGACCCAACACACATTCAAACCCATCGATTCCAAGAAACTGACTAACGGTCCGATCTTCGTAACTGTGAATACAAAAAGAACGCTAAATGTGCAAGGTGCGTCAGGATCCGCTCGGGTCAATCCAACGCACAGTGGAGCAAGGCTATAATATCCCGGAGGCCTGCAGTGAAACTCTTGGAACAGCCATTATTGCCAATACACCAACAATCATCATTGAT
>CALBMH010000061.1 GCA_937896365.1 uncultured Alphaproteobacteria bacterium | reverse complement strand
CGTTATGAAGAACAGCTCTATAAAGCAGCTTTCCATGATAAGTTAACGGGATTGCCGAACCGAGCGCTTTTTATCGATCGATTAAAACAAGCACTGAAGTCTTTTAGGAGAGGGTCAAGGAAAAATGCAGCATTGCTTTTTTTGGATTTGGACCGCTTCAAAATTGTGAATGATAGTTTGGGGCACGAGGCTGGGGATCAGCTTTTAATGAGTGTTGCAAGGCGTTTGGAACTTATTTTGCGTCCAGCAGATACCATTTGCCGTCTTGGTGGAGACGAATTCACAGTTTTAGTTTCTGAGATTGAAAGTGAAGAGCACGTATCGGATTTAACCTCTCGCATTATTGAGGAAATAGCTAAACCCTACTTTATATACGGCCAGCAGATCTATATCTCTGGAAGTGCGGGGATCGTCGTGATTGATAGGTACGATGAACCTGAAAATGTTATGCGTAATGCTGACCTTGCTATGTATCAAGCAAAGAATAAGGGTATGGGCCGCATTGAAATATATGACAAAAAGAAATACGATCTGATTTATAGCACGCTGCAGATTGAAACAGATCTTTGTTCTGCAGCTGAGAGAGGTGAGTTTATCCCTTATTTCCAACCGATTGTGAATCTAAAGACGGGCGCCGTATGTGAACTGGAAGCGCTTGTACGCTGGGTCCATCCTCAAAAAGGAATTATACCTCCTGTTAAGTTTATTTCGATTGCGGAGGAGACAGGAATTATAAAAGCTATCGGCGAAAATCTTTTCGTGGCCATATGCAGCCAGCTGAATTTATGGAAAAAAGCTTACGGTGATACATGGGCGCCTTCTATTTCCATCAATCTTTGTGCAAAACAAATACAAGACCAAGCGCACATCAAGCGTCTTATTTACCTTTTTAAGCAATCGAAGCTTAAGCCCGGGGCTGTGAAATTCGAAGTCACTGAGAGCGTCATTATGGAAAATACCTCGACCGTTTCTCAAAACCTCCTTCATCTTAAGGAAGCTGGCTTTGGTCTAGCAATAGATGATTTTGGGACGGGATATTCTTCTTTGAGCTATCTCATGGCTTATCCATTTGATTCTATTAAAATAGATCGTTCTTTCATCTCTGACATCGATAAAGACCCCAAAAAAGAAAAACTTTTTAAGGCCATTATTGGTCTCTCGAAAGACCTCGACCTTGTATCCGTTGCTGAAGGTGTCGAAAGAGTTGAGGAGCTTCGTGTCTTGCAGTTTACAGAGTGTGACTTCGCTCAAGGATTTTACTTTTCACAGCCACTCCCAGCACTCGATATTTTAGAACTTTTAGGATCAGGGGACCAGTCAAGACCCATGCACATCGACTCTTCTCGACCCTTAGATTGTTTTGGTTTTCAATTGGAAAATCCTTTAGAAAATTCTTTTTTGGCTAAGGCTGGCCCAGCGTTGGATGAAATAGAAAAAAAGAAGCTGAAGGGCAGTATAAAAAAGCATTCCGAAGAGAGGCAAGCCTTTCATGGCTGAGAATCCAACGGTAAAACTCGATAGAACACTGCCAAAAAAATAAAGAAGCGTTACTGTTGTGTGCGATAGCCCTACTTTATGAACAAGCTGCTGTTTAAAATGGTCTTTATGCGGCGTAAGCGGACTGTAGCCCTTTGAAAGACGTATCAGTAGAGTCATGACGATATCAGAAAACACAAAGATGAAGGGAGCAAAAACGATTATCAGATTAACGAGGAAGTTTGTTCCTTCGAAGGAGTTGCTATGGGCTAAATGCAGCCCGTAAAGGAGAGCAAACCCACCGAGGAAAGTACTCCCACTATCACCTAAAAATATTTTTCCTTTCGGAAAGTTTAGAACGAAAAATCCAAGGACAGCGGCGATCATCAAAAGAAAGAAAGAGGTAAACCCAAAGAAGTAGCCTACGTAAAAGGACCATAGAAGGAATGTCCCTGACCATAAACCGTTGAGTCCATCACTAAAATTGCTCGCATTGATAAACGAAAGCATCAAAAAAATGCCTATAGCATAGTTTATATAAGGAAATGACGTAAGGGGGAAAGCAGATGGGGACTGCCAGAGATAAAGAGACCCAAGACAAAAGAGAGTCTGTCCAAAAAGCCTAAGAGGAGCAGATAAATGCTTTCGATCGTCCAGCGCCCCAAGAATACCTAAAATGCTGATAAGAATTAATAGTCTACTGCGTAAAACAATACTCTGGAGCGGATAAGTCAAGAGAAGGCTATCAAGAATATTGACACTTATAAAGCTGAACATAATTGCAATGCCGCCAAAGCGTGACGTTGGCAGGCTGTGAGCCGATCGCTCATTGGGCGTATCAAGTAACAAGCGCCCCTTTGCCATGAAGCAAAGAATAAAAGAAAGAGAAAACGCACAAAAGCAAAGAATAGAAAAACGAAACAGCTCCATACAAGTGATCTAGCCCGAAAGGAGCTGTAAAAAAGGAAATAGGGAAAAGGAAGTCCGAAGTGGCTGGGGGACCTGGATTCGAACCAGAGCTGCTCGGTCCAGAGCCGAGAGTTCTACCACTAAACTATCCCCCATCATCAGTAAAAAGGAAAACGTTGGTTGCCAAAGGATGCCCTAGATGTGTATTAACATACATATACAGTATCTTTAAAGAGATAAATGATTTGTCATTTCGCATTTAGGTTATATGAATTTTAGGCGCCGTAGACGAAGACAAAACGAACTGCAAGATGTTTTTGCTGCCATTGATCTTGGCACTAATTCTTGCCGTTTGCTGGTTTGTCGGTTTGACGGCAAAATCCGTATTATCGATTCTTTTTCAAAAGTTGTTCGCTTGGGGGAAAATCTGCAGACCACAAAAACTCTTTCTGAAGATGCGATTGAGCGCAGTCTTAAGGCTCTTAAAATGTGTGTTGATAAGATTGAGTCCAATCGTGTGACCTCTATGCGTGCTGTTACAACAGAGGCCTGTCGTCGGGCCTTGAATAGTCAGGTGATCGTTGATCGTGCACGTGAAGAGCTGGGTCTGAACTTGGAAATTATTTCTTCTGAGGAAGAGGCTCTTCTTGCATTAGTGGGCTGTTCGGGTGTTTTTCAAAATAATATTCCTTATGGCCTCGCTTTTGATATTGGGGGAGGGAGCACAGAAGTAATGTGGGTAGAGCTCTCCGAAGATGTGAAAAATTTTAAAATTATCAATTGGGTTTCTTTGCCTTTTGGTGTAGTTACCTTGAGTGACGAGTATGCGAGCCATTCAACGTCGCCGCGTATTTATGCTCATATTCGGGAGAAGGTAGCAACTGAACTTAAAATTTTTGCAGAAAAAAATCGGATCCAATCTTATATTATGGAAAAACAAGTCCAGATGGTCGGAACCTCTGGAACGGTGACGACGTTAGCGGCGATTCATCTGAAGCTCAGTCATTACGATCGTCATGTTATTGATGGAATTTACTTGCGTACACCTGATGTGAGAGACATTACGCAATCTATTTTGCATATGCCACTGAAGCAACGCAATGCTCACCCCTGTATTGGCTTAGGGCGTTCTGACCTTGTGATCACGGGATCAGCAATCCTCGAAGGAATTCTCGATGCCTTTGACTTACCGTGGCTTCGTGTCGCTGACCGCGGTGTTCGAGAAGGGATACTTGTGCATCTTATTCGCAAAGCAATTTCAGCTTTGTAAAAAGTGATTGAAATAAGTCATCACAAAATAAGAAAAAAGTTGGCTTATGACGAGGAAAGTAATGAGACGTCTTAAAATCAAAGTTAAAAATAAAAAGCTATCCTTATCTTCTAAGAAGTGGTTGGAGAGGCAACTTAATGACCCTTTCGTTCATAAAGCAAAGGTCGAGGGCTATCGTTCGCGCGCCGCTTACAAATTACAAGAGATCCAGGAGAAATATCATCTTATCCAAAAAGGTATGATTGTCATTGATCTGGGAGCAGCGCCCGGTGGGTGGTGCCAGATCCTATCCGGTATTCTTAAAGGAACGGGTCATATTTATGCTGTGGATTTATTAGGTATGGACCCTGTTCCTGATGTCACTTTTGTTCAGGGGGATTTTAATGATATCAAGGAAAAGATTAAAGACAAGGTGGATGTGATCTTGAGTGACATGGCCCCCAGTGCTTGTGGTGTAAAGTCTGTTGATCATCTACGTTTAATGGGTATGCTCGAA
Source organism: uncultured Alphaproteobacteria bacterium (assembly GCA_937896365.1). Taxonomy (GTDB): domain Bacteria; phylum Pseudomonadota; class Alphaproteobacteria; order Paracaedibacterales; family JAKBAR01; genus JAKBAR01. The sequence goes on along the minus strand of CALBMH010000061.1, from coordinate 9,649 downwards.
GAGGTTTTTGATTTTGCTAAAATATTTTTAAAGCCAGGAGGGGCTCTTGTAGCGAAAGTGCTTCGCGGGGGGACGGAGGGTAAGCTCTTAGCTGAGCTTAAAAAGGCTTTTCGAAAAGTCACTCATTTCAAACCCGACTCGAGTCGTTCTGAATCTGCTGAAATTTACGTTCTTGCACAGGGTTTCAGACTGCAAAGCAACCCAACTGAAACGTAACTCAGCTGTCAATCAATTTGTAAATCAATGAGTTTATTAAAATTGCTTGGGATTTTTTATTTTTGTATTTTTCTCTTCAAGATATGTAAAAAAAAGATAGAACTAATGTTAAAAAAGCATATCTCGTTATCAAGCAAACCTTATGGAGAAAAAGATGCATCCTTGTGTCAGTTGGAAACCCAAAGAAATAGAACAATTACGTACAGATTTTTTGAAAGGCGTGCCTATTAAACTCATTGCCAGAGCTTTAAAACGAACGCCTGGCTCCGTTAATAAAGCACTCAGTCGCTTTGAGATCCGTCCCGCAAGATGTTTTAAAGAAAGAAAATACGCCATTCCATCGCTCCATAGAAAAGCAAAAAAGCCCTATGTTGATGAAATAGCTGGACGTTCTGGACAATATCCCCTACACCCTGCGTATCCTTCGCCTTGGACATCCTTTGCAACTATTTTAGAATGGTTACAGGCGGAGAATATTTCTTTTAAGACACTTTCTCATGACACTTACATGATCGACAATCGACCCCTCTCGAAAATGCAGGTCGTTATGTATGCTAATAAACAACGCATCGAGCGTGGTTATGACGTCTTTTTAGTGGAAAATATCACATGGTAAGAAGCGCGCTCTTATATCCTGGCCTTCTTCCTTTGCGAAAGCGCGGTAGGCCCCGCAAAAACTTACCAACTATTGACTATGGAACGAGGGAGTTACAGCAAAAAAGACAAACCATCGAGCTTTATGAACTCCAACTGACAGGGACAATAGCCTCACTTCTTCTCAAAGAGGGATGCTTACTTATGAATGAACTTGAACCTTTACAGAAAGTCTATCTTCTCAAACGCCAGTATTTAAGCCTCATGAGTACAAATATTGAAGGAAAAAGCTATTTTCATATCCTTTCCGATCCTCTTCAAAGCCACCAAAGAAGGTCTTTCCCAAGGACTCTTATGCGAGAAAATGAAGAGATTGAAAAAGCATGGAAGCATTTGCGCAGTCATCTGCAACGCAAGAACAAAAACTTTCTTCCTTTCCTCGATCGCATTTTTTCTCTTATGCCTTATGAAAGTATGAAAGAAGCCTATAAACGCTTTTGCATGGACTTCACGAGGGAGCACATTCAGAGAATGGCACATCTTGCAAAAGAAGCATGGTAACGTTAAAACTGGCTAAGAGGCGATGTCAAACCCTACAGAAAAAGCTCTCGGCAATGAAACAAAAAATAATAACAAAATGACGATCTGTTGGGTGCTCACAAACAATTACGCTGGCATTATTAACCAAGCTCTTGGGTTGGCTGAGCAACTTCCCGTTAAAATCATTCATAAAAAGGTAACTCTCCGGCCTTTTTGGCATCTTGTATCGCCCTACATGACTTTTGGAAAAAAGCATTGTATGACCAAGGAAAGTGCTCCTCTGACGCCTCCTTGGCCAGATCTTGTGATTGCGGCAGGACGGCAAGCCATCCTGCCTGCGCTTTATATCAAGGAAGCAAGCCAACGAAAGACGAAGATTGTTTATCTTCAAGATCCTGTTGTTCATCGCACGCAGTTTGATGCTATCGTATGTCCCGCTCACGATGCTGTGAAGGGTAACAATATTATTCCCATGATCGGCACGACCCATCGTGTGACTCCGAGGCATATTGCTGAAGAATCAGAAAAGTTTCGTGAATTATTCGCGCACTATCCACTCCCACGCATCGCTGTTTTGATTGGCGGACCTAATAAAACATACACAATGAGTGAAACGTTTACTGAAAACCTCGCACAGCAGCTCTACCGTCTTCAAAGGCATTACGGTGGTAGTTTGCTGATAACAACGTCAAGGCGTACCCCTCCCCATGTCACGCAGTGTATGGAGAGGGTAAGGAGGGAGCTAGGACCCTGTGGTTATCTGTATACAGGCGAGGGTCCCAGCCCTTATTTTGCTCTTCTAGGGTGGGGAGAGCATATCCTCTTAACATGCGACAGTGTTTGTATGATCAGTGAGACCTGTTCCACCACAAAGCCTGTTTATCTGATTCCTCTTGAGGGAAGAAGTAAGAAGTTTCAAGCGTTTCACAGCACTATGCTTGCAACAGGACGCATCCAATGGTTCGACGGCACTCTTCAAAACCGCCTTGTTTTTGAACCCTTTAATGAAAATATACGTGTTGCCCAAAGCCTGAGAGAAGCTATGGACATTGAGATGGGTTTTCTGAAAAAGCGGTCGTCATTTTAATTGAATATTAAAACTTTCCATATTATGATGAAAAATCATGATTTTTTGATTGAAAATTTCTTAAAAAGGAACAAAACCGATGAAAATTCTTATCTTAACGGCGGCAGTCCTCTTTGGATGGGTACGATGCCCCGAGGCTTCCAGTTCAGCACTCCCAGCGAAAGTATTTGCGTCTAATTCTCCTCTTGATTGGAGGGAGGACATGAAACAGCTTTTGACAGTGACAGAAAATAAAAATCCCGATGAGACGCACATTACGGATATGCTTTCTATACTTTCCGGTAATGATCTCAGTTCCTGGGGCACTATAAAGGAAAGGCGTTATCCCATTTCTATCACAAAAGGTCCCACCGATGACGAGCTTTTGCTCATGATGAAAGGGCTATATAGGAGTGCGAAAGTTCTTAGAGGCGATGATAAATGGGGAGGAATCCTCGAATGGCGCATCTCTGATAAAAATACGGCAGAACGTCCCGAAGTAAAACGTCATCTTCTCTATCTTTTTCGCGCATGGCAGTTTGTCATTGGGCCTTTAGCAGGAGAACAGTTGGGGGATGAGGAGGCGAACGCCATTCGTCAGACACAGAGTGATCATGAGAGAGAATTTATCACGAAAGTCGATGCGCTCGTACGTGGGGCTCCCAAATTCTTCCGGAAGGAGACAGTGACGCTGCAGCGCACATCTTTCTTCACGGATGATTCATCCACTACAACGACTACCACCGCGACTCCCTCGAAGCTTAAGACGAGAAGAGGTGGCCCCCCAATAGTCATAAAGAGGAGTTCCAGTGCCACAAGTTCTACATCTCCACGCCCCCTAATGACGACGACCACTTCTACAGGCAAGAACCCCTCTTCTAAGTATGCCCGTGATGTTGCCTCCGAGTATTCTTCAACAACAACGAGCAGCACTCCTATTTCAACCGCTACGAACTTTGTACAGAACTTGGAGAAATTTAACGTACAGTGTACTTACCAGAATCTCCTTAAAAGCGACTGGTGGACGAAACCGACGAAAAGCTCACAAGCTAGCCCTCTTATAAATGGATGGTCGAATGTGACACTTAATTCCGACGGTGTTTACAGACACAAAAGTGACAACAGCATTAAACTTATTGCTTTCTTTGGCACTCCCGTGGGTTTTGAAAATAAAGTCCATGAAAACATATATGGTTTCCTCTCAAATTATTATGCACTTCTTGAAGGCTTCAATGCTTCTGGGTATCCAGCACTCGCACTAAGCTTTGTAGTGCTAAATGGCAATACATTTAATCATGTAGAAGGAGCCTACCAATATGGGAAGTGCGTCATTGCTGGAAAAATTGATCCTAGCGACAGCTCGATAAGATACACATTTATGAACGCCAATCCGAATCAGGCTCGACTGGAAGCAGCGAAGTATATCCCACATGGGACACAAGTTGATCACCATATTGTACAAAAATGGGATGAGCTTATGTTTGAGCTTGTGAAGCAAAAATTTACTTATAATGTGGAGCTGAGAGACGAATTGATAAAACTACACGGGGCTGTTCTTGTAGAGGGAAACACACGCAAGAATCCTGACACGAAATGGGGAGCGGCATACAATCCTGACGCTCATAATGTTTTTGTTGCACTGAAGGGTGAAAACAAACTGGGTCGCATGCTTAATTATATTGCTGATGAGCTTAAGAAAGTAAGAGAACTCCCCTATTTGATAAGGCTGGAGGGTGTCGAGGTGAGGCATGGGGAAATTGTGAAGACGACTGTCTTTAATCCGGCGGAAATGTTTTAAACCGTCTCGGATCGTCAGTGTATTGGTGATATAGGCGGTCGTCAGCGTCATCAAGCGCTGGCGCCCCTTCTACGATGGTGGCACGGAGCAAAATGACAAGTTCCACAACACTGTCACCATCCACTCGTTCTTTGACGAATTCGCCAAGGATAGGCACATGACCCGCTCCCGGCAGCTGCGTTCGGTCTTGAATAGAGCGCACTTCCATGAGTCCACCCAGTACTCCAATTTCTCCATCCTTAATGCGTAGAACAGAATCGATTTCCCGTACTTCCACAACAGGAATGAGGGAGGGAAGGGGCGGTGTTACATTCGCATTGCCATTCGCTTGGGCGTTAGCATTGTACGCAATATCCACGGCGGGGTCACGCACCGAGCGTGTCAGACGAGAGATCGTTGGCCGCAGTGACAAGATAATCTCTCCTGTTTCTTCATCAATCGATGGTTGCACTGACATTACAAGACCGATGGGGACTGTTTGAATATCTGAGGAGACATTAAAACTCTCCCGCGCCACATTGACATTAAATTGGCGGTTATAGTTAAGGCGAAAATAGACCTCGTTCTGCGCCACTTTAAGAATGGCTGTTTGGTTATTAAGAACCGTCAGTCTCGGACTTGAGAGGGTTTTGGAGGCGCCGAATTGCTCAATGGCTGATAAAATAGCGCCAAAGGATTGCCCAATCCCACCCACTGTTACTACGTCTGCTTGGGCATCTGCGGGATTCATAAAACGTGCATTCTGAGCGAGCGTTCCCATGGGGGCATTAAAACGTAAGTCATGGGGGCTCGACCTTCCCAATTTTTGCCAGTTAATACCGCTGCGATATTGATCAGTGAGGGCAACTTCAATGACTTTGGCTTCGATTAATACTTGTGTTGTTGCGACTTTGCGCAAATGCCTCAGATAGGTGCGAATCTGCCTGTGTTGTTTTTCCATTCCATGCACGGCAATAAGTCCTCCTTGCTTGTGCATGGAAAAATTCCCTCCACCTTCATGACCCATAATCGTATGAAGATTCGTTTCGAGTTCCTTCCAAAAATCATTCTCATTTGACATATTGACGGAGCTATTCGAACCATTATCACCAATGACACTATTGATTTTGCGGGCATTCGCGAACACATCCGTTGCAATTGAGACATGGTTTTCTGTGGAGCGTGCTAAATTTAAAAACTGGACATTATAATTGCGAGAATAGGGTGTATCTTTCTCAATGCGTAGACTTCTTCCCATTATACGATAACGTAAGTGTGCAAGCTCACACAGTTGGTCAATGACCGCGATAAATGGCTGATTCGTTGCTTGAAAAATCAATTTCTCATCAATTTTAGGATCGAGTTGGAGGTCAATACCAATCTGGCGTGCTGTTTCTGGCAGGATTTGTTTGAGACTGATGGTATCCGTCAGTGCAAGCGAGATATTTTTTTTGTACTGCTCGGGTATAGACATCCGTTTTGGCGCTGCTTTTGGATGATTCTTTAAGGAGGGCGCAGCCTCTTCTTGGGGCGTTTTGGGAGTGGGCTTGCGAAGTTCATCAAGATGTGTGTGGTCATACTCTTTTTGATCCCAAGGAGCCTTACCGTGGCGGCAACATGTGAGGGTCAAGCATAAAAAAATGAGAAATCTCAAGTTAACAAGCAGGGATGAAAAAATCTTTATATAGCGTAGAGCGCCACTGTGTCAAAATCTATACAAATTTTAAGAGTTCTTAATGGAATATAAACATTTTTGTTCTACCGTCGAAAGTAGTACTGTTTGAATTGAATGGCGAAAAATGTTAGAACGTCTTTCTATCTCCACAAAAATTAAAATAATTTTTGTGACCTTGCTCATACCCATCGTGTATATTTTCTTTCTTTTTGCGCAGGAGAAAATGACTGACATTCGATTTGCTGAGAAGGAAAGAGAGGGTAACAGACTCATTGCAAAGATCACTCCTGTCTTAGATACTGTCCTACACCTCCACGGCAGCTTAGTAGAAGGGGGGCAGAATCAATCTGATCAAATCAATACCTCTCAAAAAAGTCTCAAAGAACAATCATCAGAGCTATCATATCTCCAAAAAAACACGTCCATTGGAAACATCCAAGAGAAGTTTACAGCGACGCAAAAAAGTATCGATGTTCTTGCTACTCAAACATCGTCGGTTGAACTCACAACAAAAACGATAGGTGATCTTAATGGTCTTATTGAAGCGGTTGGAAACGAATCCGGACTTGTTCTTGATCCCGATCTCGATAGTTTTTACATTATGGATACGGCTGTCGTTCAATTGCGTAATGTCTTTGAAGAACTCTCAAAAATCTTAGCATTTCAAGGTTATGCGAGCAATCAACCTTCCACGGGCGGTCATAAGAATAGAGAGCGTGTTCTCGCCATCGGTCATTTAAATAGTAGCATTGAAAACATAGGGAAAAACTATGAGTCTGCTTCTAAAAATAATGCCTCTGGATCAGTGGAAAGCGCACTCAAAGATTCTATGCAGCAAACAGTCAAGGTTCTTAAAAACTTTATCGATGAGAGCGAGAAGAAATCCCAAAATCTATCTCCAGAAATGTATCAAGAATATGAAAATGCGATCAAAACAACGCTTGATTATTGGACAAACACACAAAATGAACTGAATACTCTTCTAGAAGCTCGTATTTCGGGTATTTATGCGGCTTTTTACGCGAGTATTGCTGTGAGTGGGTTTTTAGTGTTAGCAACAATTCTCATTGCACTTGTTATTGGGCGCCAAATTTCTTCTAGCCTGCTGAACCTTCTGGAGCATACACAAACAATTCAAAAAACAGGAGATTTTTCTAAAACCCTGAAAGTCTCCTTGGAAGATGAAGTCGGCCAGCTCACAAAGGCTTTTAATGAATTTGTCCACTATGTCGATGTAAGCAAAAAGAATGAAGCTAAATTGTTTGAAGAGCGCCAACGTGAAGCCTTAGACCAGAGGGAAAAAGAGCAAGCTATCACCGAAGATATCCAAAACCTTATCCAAAAAGCTGCTAAGGGTAACTTGGATGAACGCATCAGCCTTGTTAGGCTCCAAGGGCTCCAAGAAGGCATGGCAAACTCCGTTAATACGCTGCTGCAAACAACCCAAACAGCTCTCCAAGAAGTGGCCTCCATCACACAATCCCTCTCCCAAGGAGATCTTACAAAGCGAATTACAACAAATTATGAGGGTATTTTTCAAGAACTCCAGCAAAGTATTAACAGCATGTCTTTCCATTTATCAAAAACAGTTGGTAAAATTCATGAAACCGTGCAGGAGACAGCTTTTGCGTGCAACGAGATCTCAGCAGGTATTGTCGACCTTGAAAAGCGTACGTCTGCACAAGAAGAAAATGTTAACCGTATAAGCAAGACACTTGCGAGTATTTCGGATTCCGTTCTTCAGACGAACCAACAAACACAAGCTATTGCAAATTATGCAGACCAGGCGAGTGAAACACTTGAAAATGGTATTACTACAGTAAAGAAATCCAGTAACTCCATGGATAAGATCAAAGAGTCGTCCAAGTCCATTGAAAATATTATGCAGGTCATTGATGACATCGCTTTCCAAACGAATCTCCTGGCCCTCAATGCGGCGGTGGAAGCAGCAAGGGCGGGGGATGCGGGTAAAGGCTTTGCTGTTGTTGCGCAAGAAGTCAGATCTCTTGCAGGGCAGTGTGCGGACTCATCCCAACAAATTCGCCAGCTGATTAACACCAATAACAAGCAAGTTCTTGACGGTGTTAAGTCGGTGAGTGAGGTCAGTACCCTACTATCCTCCATCACGGATGTCATGCGTGAAATCACGGAAACAATCACACAAGTGACGGAAAACAGTCATAACCAGTCCTCTCATGTCAATGACATCAATCGTCTGATGCACGACTTTGAGTCGGATATTCAAAACAACTCAGCCCTTGTGACGCAGTGTGTTTCAACGCTCAATTCCCTTGAGATGCAAACCCAAACCCTTAGTGAGATGACAAGTTACTTTAAAATCGAGGAGCAGCGCGTTCAAACGCACCACTGATGGATGAAAGAAGTGATCTCAATCGCATGGAAATATGGAAGTTAGTCAGTGGATTGGTTCATATCTTGTTAAGATAGTCGTATTCTTTTGCTTCTTTTGACGGATGATATGCTAAGCTTTAAGGCAGGCAGTGTTGAGCACAGTACGTTTTATGCATTATGACCTTATCGTTATTGGGGCAGGGCCAGGTGGTTATGTTGCTGCTATTCGTGCAGCGCAATTGGGTATGACTGTGGCTGTGGTGGATAAGCGTGATAAAGCTGGTGGTACCTGCCTTAATGTCGGGTGTATTCCCTCCAAAACCCTTCTCCATAGCTCTTATAAATACTGGTCTGCCATCCATGAATTTGGCACATATGGCATCACTTGCGAAGACATCGCTATTGACCTGAAACGGATGCTATCCTACAAAGACGCTGTCGTTGATGGCCTGACATCAGGGATTGCTTACTTGTTTAAAAAAAATAAAATTCAATTTATCCACGGTGAAGCATCCTTGCGTAAAAACGATGGGAGAGTCGTTGTTTCTGTACAGTCTAAAGGGGATCAACCTCAATCTTTAGAAGCGGATCATATGATCCTTGCCACGGGGTCAGCGCCTATAGCACTTCCGGGGCTTCCTTTTGACGAGAAGAGAATACTTTCCTCCACGGGATCTCTATCCTTGGATTCTATTCCAAGGCACCTTGTTGTGATTGGTGGTGGGTATATTGGCCTTGAGCTTGGATCTGTTTGGAGGCGATTGGGTTCAGAGGTTACAATTGTTGAAGCGATGGATGATATCCTGATCACCATGGACCAAGACGTGCGTGAGTACCTCAAGAAATCTCTTTTAAAACTCGGTATAAATTTCAAATTTAATCGCAAAGTTATAGGGTACCGTGAGCGTGACAAAAAGCTCCACCTTCAGATAATAGCGACGAATGAAGTGCTTGAAAAAGAAGAAATGATAAGCTGTGATACTGTTCTTGTGGCGGTGGGTCGTAGGCCGTATACGGATAACCTTGGTCTCGAGGAGATTGGGATTGAGAGAGATACCCGTGGCTTCATTCTGCACGAGGATTTCAAAACATCCTGCAGCGGCATTTATGCCATTGGCGATGTGATCGGTGGCATGATGCTTGCTCATAAGGCCGAGGAAGAAGGTATTGCTCTTATTGAAACACTTGCAGGGCAAAGGGGGCACGTGAATTATGGTTGTATTCCGGCTGTGATTTTTACTCAGCCTGAAGTTGCAAGCGTCGGGCTCACGCAAAAACAGGCAGAGGAAGAGGCAAAGCAAAAAGGATACTCTCTTAAAATGGGTACATTTCCCATGACAGCAAATAGTTTAGCCAGGGCCATTGGCCAGACGGAGGGGTTTGTGAAGATTGTTTCTGACAGTAAAACAGACCGTGTTTTAGGTGTTCA
>CALBMH010000060.1 GCA_937896365.1 uncultured Alphaproteobacteria bacterium | reverse complement strand
TTTGATAATTTAAAAATTCACGCCCAAAAAGTTCAACGCTGATAAACTGGCGGAGAGAGAGGGATTCGAACCCTCGATACAGGTTACCCCGTATGACGGTTTAGCAAACCGTTGCCTTAAGCCGCTCGGCCACCTCTCCACGTTCCTTTAGGTCTATCCTTTTCATCACACATTGTCAATGATTTCATGGAATCCGCTCACGAGTTGGTTAGGTGGTTCAAACGAACTTTGGTATACTTAAGAGGAATCTTTCTCTTTTGAGCAAAAACATATGCACGAATTTTTCTGGCAGGCTTTCGTCACGCTATTGGTGGTCATTGATCCCTTTGCCGTCGTGCCGATGTTTGTGAGCCTCACGCGCAACGATACACTTGCGAACAAGCGTAAAACAGCACTAAAGTCATGCACAATTGCAACGGTTATTCTGGTTTCTTTTGCTTTTCTAGGCGATCATCTGCTCGATATTATGAGCATTTCTGAACCTGCCTTTCGTATTGCTGGGGGATTTCTCCTTTTGATTGCCGCCATTGACATGGTGGTTGCAAAATCTCATTCAGGTATGGTTTCGACAACATCGGATGAGGATGAGGAAGCTGTCATGCGTGATGACGTCTCTGTCTTTCCCCTTGCCATTCCCATGATTGCAGGCCCAGGAGCGCTTACCTCCCTCGTTGTCCTCATGCGTCAAGCCGAACAGATGTCAGCTTTCATCACAATGGGTACGGTGATTATTTTACTCATTGTTTTACTGATCACTTATATCAGCTTACTTCTCGGTGATTATCTGATGAAACTACTCGGTGTTACAGGAACAAACGTTTTCACCCGTGTTTTTGGCATTATCCTTGCTGCACTTGCTGTACAAAGCATACTCAATGGTATCACAATTGTTATTAAAGGATTGATGGGCGCAGGATAGCATTCTTACCCTAAACACAGGTGGTTTTCAGGTAATCATCTTCCGCCATTCCTCTTCACTTAATACCTTTACCTTCAGATCCTGAGCTTTTCTAAGCTTGCTCCCTGCCTCGGTCCCCGCAACGACATAATCTGTTTTTGATGAAAGCGATCCCACTACCCGCGCTCCTGCCTGAAGGCTAAGCTCCTTAGCTTCCTGACGGCTTGTGGTTAACATTCCTGTAAAAACAATCGTTTTACCCATGAGAGCCGATGAATACTGCTTCATACTTTCATAAATGTCTACTTGGACATGCTTAAGCAAATCTTGGACCATTTGCCTGTTAAGGGGATCATCAAAAAAAGATGTGATATCTCTCACAATACTCTCTCCAATTCCATCAATAGTACTTAATCCTTCATGAACGAGTGAGTTATCGCAGCCCAAACGATGGTGATCCCTTATCCCTCTCACATGCTCTAGAAAAATCTCTACCTTTTTGTAATGGCGTGCCAGGAGAGAAGCTATACCTTTGCCGACTTGGAGAATCCCAAGACTATAGATAAAACGCTCAAGCGCTACATGTCGCCTTGCATGAATAGCACGAAAAAGGTTATCCGCTGACTGCTTCCCCCACCCCTCTTGTGATCGAAGCGGTGTGAGAGATGTTTTATCGCGCTCTTCAAGGGTAAAAATATCTACAGGAGATCGGATAAGGCCACGTTTATAAAAAAATTCTATGTGCTTAGAACCAAGCCCTACAATGTTAAAAGCCTCTTTACTTGCAAAGTGAATGAGACGCTCTACGACCTGTGCCTGACATTCATGAGTGTTGGGACAAATGTAATAGGCATTATCCTGAACAACTGCTGTTCCACACACAGGACAGTGAGTGGGTGGGCGTACCTCGGGAATCTCTTGCGTACGCTTCGTATAAATGGCTTCAACTACTTGGGGAATAACATCTCCTGCCCGCTGAATCCATACATGATCTCCAATGCGAAAATCTTTTCGTCGTATCTCATCAAAATTATGAAGGGTTGATCGTGAGACAACAACACCTCCTACCAAAGTAGGACGCAAAATAGCCACAGGAGTGATTGTTCCCGTTCGCCCTACCTGGAGCTGAATAGCCTCAATAACACTTTGTGCCTTAACCGCCTTAAATTTGTGAGCGATAGCAAAACGCGGTGCCTTACCAACGAATCCCAAACGTTTTTGGATCTCAAAATTGTTCACTTTATAGACACAACCATCAATTTCATAAGTAAGGTGTTCACGCTGACGGTCACGTTCTTCATAAAAAGAGATGAGTTCATCCATAGAATGGCACAACCGACTATGGGAGTTTACAATGAATCCTTGTACTTTTAGAAAGCGAAGGACTTCGCTTTGCGTCTTTAAAACATTATTGTAACCAAATACCTGATAAGCAAAAAAATGGAGTATTCTTTCCTGAGTTATGTGTGAATCAAGCTGCCTGACAGAGCCTGCCGCTGCGTTACGGGGATTTGCAAAAAGACTTTGGTGATGCTCCTCGCGCATTTGATTCAAGGCACGAAAATCATTAATACGCATATAAATTTCACCACGTACTTCCAAGAGTCCTGGAATCTTGTCATGAAGCGCATGGGGGATATCTGCAATTGTTTTGACATTCATCGTAATGTCTTCACCTTCTTTACCATCACCCCGTGTCGCTGCCTGAACAAGAAGACCGTCGCGATAAAGAAGCGATGCCGATAAACCATCAATTTTTGGCTCGGCCATACAAGGAATGAATACCTCATCTGGTTGGTTCAAAAATCGCTTCATGCGGTTAAAAAAGGCTTCCAGCTCCTCTTGGGTAAAAGCGTTCTCTAAAGACAACATGGGCGTACTGTGCTTAACTTTTTTGAATCCTTCAAGAGTGGGCGCTCCCGGCTTTTGCTCGTCTTGGGAGAGGAGGGCTGGATAGATTTCTTCTAGTTTTTTAAGGTGCCTAGTCAATGCATCAAATTCTTGATCTGAAATTTCGGGGGCATCAAGCGTGTGATAGAGGTAATCATGATGGGCAATAAGATTTTTTAGCTCAGCATATTCCTTTTTTACAGATGAAAAATCCATTAAAAGTCTCTAAAGTCATAACTACACTGGTCCCAAAAATGACACAAAAAGTATGTCTGTTAAAGTAGAAGTCTCAGCATCGATCCTTGCCGCAAATCCGTGTCACCTGGTTGAAGAAGTTAAATCCGTACAAATAGCAGGCGCCGATCGGCTGCATATTGATATTATGGATGGTCACTTTGTACCAAACATCACTTTTGGTCCCCATATCATCAACACCCTTAAAAGATATTCCGTTCTTCCTTTTGAAATGCATCTTATGGTGGAGAACTGTGATAATTTTATTGATATGTTCGCAGCCAGCGCTGATACGTTGATCATTCATCCTGAATCGACAAAACATCTCCATCGAAGCCTTAGCAAGATAAAAGAGAGACAACTCAAAACGGGATTAGCTCTCAACCCAGCAACCCCCTTGGACTTTCTTTATCCCGTCATCGATATGTTGGATTATATCCTCATCATGAGTGTTAATCCTGGATTTGGAGGGCAAGATTTTATTCTGTCTTCCTTAGCACGCATACGCGAAGTACGCAACTACTTGGACGAAAGGGAGCTTAGCTGCGATCTTGCCGTTGATGGGGGCCTTACTTCTGAGACAGCCCCTCGTATTGTTGAAGCAGGAGCCAATGTTCTCGTGGCAGGAAGCGCTATCTTTAAGCAGTCCAGCTATATAAAAGCCATTCAACACTTTAAATCTTTTTAAACTCTTTGCGTACCTTGATAAAACTCCATGGATGATCTTCCTGCTTCTCTTCTCTTTCGCTTCAAAAGATATGTGAATACGAGCCCTTTTGCGTTCTTTCTAAGATCATCTCACCTAACGACACTTTCTTTCAAGTCTATCCCTAACAACCCATGGCCAGGAGACTTCGTACGCGCCCATCTGCTTCTTGATCGTTTTGGAGGTATGGTCAGTCATCCCCAAAAAACAATATGGCACGACACAGAAACAAAAGAATCTCCTTATTTTCATTCGTTTTCATGGCTGTGCGATCTTCGCACCATAGGTGATAACCAGAGCCGACGTTTCATCCGATCAAGCATTCTCACATGGATCAAAGAACAAACAAGTTACAAACATATAGGCTGGCAACCGCATATTTTGGGAGAACGGCTGTCACATTGGTTGCACCATTTTGAATTCTTCGGCCAAAGTGCTGATGAAGCTTTCCTGCGTGTCTTTTACAAAAGTTTTTATCACCAATTCACATTTTTACATACCTCTGCTCTCACCCTTTCTCCCAGTTACGAATCGATTTCAGCGCTCAAGGGCTTGATCTTAGCCGCTTTAGCGTATGGCTTTCCCCTCGACAAAAAGTATAGTACATACCTTCAACACCTTCACATGCACCTTCAAAACACACTCTTCAAGGATGGTTTTTTTATAACCTCAGAAGTCGATCCCCAGCTTGCTATCTTAAAACATCTCATTGAGCTTCGTAATTTTATGCGCCTCACCCACAATGGGGAACGCGTTCCAAGGCTCCAACAAGTCATTACAAAGATGGTCCCACCACTCAGATTTTTTAGGCATGGTGATGGTAGATTATCTTCCCTCTCAGGAATTAGCCAGTATTCTTCACCTATGGTCGACACGGTCTTAGCTTTGTCTGATGTAAGGGGGCGCCATCCTCTTCGTTCTGAAGAAGCAGGTTTCGAACGTCTTCACATTAAAAATAATATACTGATCCTGCGTACCCGCTATCATAACCACCCTTTACAGTCTTCTGGAAATTTACAGTTTGAATGGTCCCATGGAAAAGATCGTCTGATAAAATATTGTGATGTTATTCTTGAAAATCAAAAAGGTCACCCTTTTCACAGCCGCTCTATGGCACACACGTATAAGCAACAAGACGATGATCATGCCTTCATTGAGCTCAAACTTCACGACATAAATCATCTCCAAGCCCGTGAGCTTTATGTGTCAAAAGAGACCGATTTACGGGTTTGTGAAAAAGTGCGCGTGAATCAAAAAGCTTATGGCTCTCTTCGTTTTATCTTGGACAAAAAACTCCAAGCGCACATTTCCCACGATGCGAAATCAGTAACCCTTGTTCATCCTAAAGGAAACCGGTACAGGCTCCATTTCTCTGGAATTGATGAAATCACCATTGACCTCACCACGTGTTTGGGTAGCAATGATCTTATTCTCTTTGCGCTCTTTGAGCTCAATGCCAATACACCCAAGGAAATTAAGTGGTCCATGGTGTGCAAATAGATTAAACCACAACACATGTTCAACGAAAGCCCCAAACGCAGATTCTTATGGTTACCTGTCGCTCTTGGCGTTGGAATAGGCGTTTACTTTTCCTTGCCGTTCGAGCCAAAGCAAATCTTTGTTTATGCTATTCTCTCTATCGCTTTCACAGGCTTTCTCGGCAATGCTTATACGCTTAAAAGCTATGGATTACACAGCGCAGCATTCCTTATCTTTGGCTTTTGTCTCGCTTTTTGGCGTACCCATCAGCTGGAGACCTATAGGGTCGATGATTTTCTCAAGGACATCACAATGCAAGGAACTCTCTTGGATGTGGAGGATAAGGAGAATTTTGTTCGCTTTGTTCTTCATAATCTCGTGTTCAAAAATGGAACGAATGCTTATCCAGATGTCTCGTGGGATAGGATTAAAAAAGTACGTCTCAAAGTAAATAAATCGCTGCTCAAAGCTCATAATCATGATCTATCTCCTGGAATAATGGTAATCCTCAAGGCAACACTCTTTCCTTTCCAAGGGGCTATCTATACCAACGGCCTTGATCTTAAGCGTCATGCTTATTTTGAGGGGTTATCCGCACAAGGGAGTGTTAAAAATATTATAGAAATAAGCCTACCCCCCCAAGCAGATCTCCAAGAAAAATTATCTTATTACAGAGCCCTCCTGACTCAAACACTGACTCAAAAGCTCCCCAAAGACACTTCAGGTATTGCCGCAGCTTTAATTACAGGGGACCGGTCTTTTATTTCAAAAGACGTACGCCAGAACTTCGTCGACGCAGGCATTGCTCATATTTTGGCGATTTCAGGACTTCACTTAAGCATTATCGCAGGATTTGTCTTCTTTCTCCTTCGAGGAAGCCTTGCACTGATTCCTCCTGTAGTAGAGCGCTTTCCCATAAAAAAGATATCTGCTTTTAGCGTCATTGTCATGACCTTTTGCTATTTGCTCATTTCAGGCTCAGGCTATCCCGTCCAACGGGCTTTTATGATGACAAGTTTGGCCATGATAGCAATTATACTAGACCGCCAAGCACTTTCCATGCGTCTCCTCGCGTTTGCCGCTTTTGCTATTTTGATCATCAAACCTGAAAGCCTTTTATCCGCAAGCTTTCAACTTTCTTTCGCCGCTGTTACAGCCCTCATTGCTTTTTATGAGTCGGGTTGGAAAACCCTTTATGAATGGAGTCGCTACGGGAACCTTATACACAAAGGATTTTCGTATGTTACAGGCATCGTTATAACAACAATTATCGCAACCCTTGCTACAACGCCCTTCACTATTTTCTTTTTCAACCGTTTCACCCTGCAAGCTGTTATTGGAAATGTTCTTGCGATTCCTTTAACGGGTATACTTGTTATGCCCTCAGCATTTCTTGCGACTACTTCTCTTTTGTGGGGAGGGAGCGAGTGGATATTATCTGTTTTTGATATGAATCTGCGGCTCCTTAGAGGGATTGCCTCTTTTACTGCGAGTCTTCCAGGAGCAGCGATCCTGATTCCTTCTCCACCTTTGTGGGCACTTCTCTTGTGCGTTGCAGGAGGGCTATGGCTCTGTTTATGGCACACAAAAATACGCTATATGGGTATCGTAGGCATTATAGGAGGATTTGTTGGATTTAGCATTAATCCCACACCCGATATTCTCATTTCTAAAAATGTCATTGCTTATAAACGAGATGATACGCTCTTTGTCTCAGGTGAAAAGGGTTGGTTTGAACAGGACATCTGGCAAAAGCACTTGGGTTTAAAGAAACGTGAGGTGTGGAAAAAACCAATTGTACAATGGGGAAGTATCGTTCTGATCGACAACAACCTCCGACGACCGTCCCAAAAAACAATGGATAATCTTTGTGGGGACACAACCCTGACTGCCTACATCACGACAGGGTATCTTCCCAAACAGTGTGAAGCAACACTTCACCGGCGTGGTATCCGCCTTATTCATCGAGGCAACCTCAAACAAGATATCTACGGTATCTGGCTTTCGGATGGTTCGATCAAAATCATTACCCCCAAATATACGAGACCATGGGCATAAGGCTCTTCTTTTCATGCAGGGATACCAAATTTCGAATTCATTTGTATGTTTATCCTATTTAGCTTACATTTCAGTAAAAGTCTTTTGAGTGAGGCGTGAAGCACCTTCCTCATGTTAGATGTGCGCACTGTTTTATTCCTTCTAGGTATCTTATTGTCGTTAATAGCGGCTTTAATGCTTGCACCGCTTTCCTTAGATTATTTTTTTTATGAAGGCCATCACTGGCAAGAGTTTGCTGTGTCAAGTTTCATTTGTGGCCTGGCAGGAACATTGCTCTTCGTATCCAATCAACCTCATCACGCCATCGCTCTTGGTGTGCGAGAAGCTTTTCTGTTTACGACGACTTTGTGGATTGTTGGCTCTCTTGTATCATCACTTCCCTTTTATTTCAGTTCATTGCATATCGTCTTTACGGATGCTCTCTTTGAGGCCACATCGGCTCTTACCACAACGGGAGCCACAATTTTGATAGGCTTGGATAGCATGCCAAAATCCATTCTTTTGTGGCGCGCCATGCTGCAATGGTTGGGAGGCATCGGGATTATCGTTATGGCGATGATTATTTTCCCGATTTTGCGTATAGGTGGGATGCATCTTTTTAGGAGTGAATTTTCCGATCGTTCTGAAAAAATTCTTCCCCGTGTATCTCAAATAGCCACAGGGATTTTTGCTGTTTACTCCACACTCACGCTTCTTTGTCTTTTTTTTCTTTATATGGCCGGTATGGACTTTTTCAATGCCGTGTGTCATTCCATGGCGACGCTCTCCACAGGGGGATTAAGCACGCGTGATACGTCGATTCAAGCCTTTCATAGCTGGCAAATAGAACTTGTACTGATGGTTTTTATGACTTTGGGAGGGGGAACACTCATTCTTTATGTAAAAGCCTGGCAAAAAGATGCACAAAGTCTTATACGTGACCCCCAATACCGCGTTTACTTAATCACTCTTCTCCTCTCGGGCACCCTTCTTAGCTTATGGCATTTTAGCATGAATAATGTCACATTCCTTGTCGCTCTTAGACAGGGGTTTTTTAGTGTTATTTCCATTACGACAACAACGGGATTTTTCATTGCTGATTATACAGTCTGGGGTAGTTTTCCAGGAATGCTGATGGTGATTTTGGGGATGATCGGCGGGTGTACAGGCTCCACAAGTGGGGGAATTAAAATCTTTCGTGTACAGATTTTTTTCAGTTTTGCTCTCTCCCATCTCAGGCAACTACGTCGTGTTCACGGCGTTTATATTCCCACTTTCAAAGGGCAAAAACTTTCTGAAAACATCTCTTTGTCGATATTTATTTTTATGACTTTATATATCATGTGCACATTTATCTTGGCATTAATTCTAAGCTTTTTTGATTTAGACTTTACAACGGCTTTTACAGGAGCCGTCGGGGCTATGAGTAATCTTGGCGTCGGTGTTGGAAAAGTGATTGGACCTTCAGGATCATTTTCATCTCTTACCATGGGGCCAAAGCTTGGCCTTATGATCGGTATGCTTCTCGGTCGGCTCGAGCTTTTGACAATTCTTGTTCTGTTCTTACCTAGTTTCTGGAAGAACTAGGGGGCTGGTGATGAAATTTTTGGAGGAACTAGACCAGTGATAAAAATCCACGCTTTTTTTCTAGGTTTAGGGTTTTTTTGTTGCTACACCCCTGCCCTCTCTCTCACACAAGAAGTAGCGATGAAACGGTGTGAGGCCCATATCGATTTCCTTAAAAAAGCCCTCTTGGCTTTTTCGGATAAAGAAGTGGAAGTAACATTCCAAAAGATTATTTTGAACCTTGAGGTCGCTTTAAGCGTATTAAAAAAATCACAGGATATCAAAGAAATCTATCTTTCCAGGCAATCCTGTGATAATGGATTCAAGGCAGCGCAGTGGATTGTGGAGAATTTCTCGACAACCTCGCCCCCATCCCGAGAACCACCGAAACCTGAGGTTTCCCAGTCAATCCCTGAGAAAAAAGAGAATAATAATGATGATGACCCTTCCCGCTCAAAAGATACAATCCCAAAAACCAGTGCAAGCCCTTCAAAGTCTGCGTGAAGTTTTTAGTCGCTACGACTTTTTTATTATTGACCTGTGGGGCGTTGTCCATAATGGAAATCAAGCTTTTCCTAGTGCCATTGAGATTTTAAGCCATCTTAAAGAGCGACAAAAGCCGGTCTATTTTCTCTCCAACGCCCCCCGCCGTAAAGTAGCAGCCATAGCTCAGCTCGTTGAGCGAGGGGTGCCACGCCATCTCTATAGTGATATTTCCACATCAGGCGAAGAGACTTTTGAACATCTTAAGAATCGTCCGGACACTTATTATCAAAACCTTGGCAACAAGCTCTATCACATGGGTCCCGAAAAGGATAAGAGCCTTTATACAGGCTTGGAGAATGATTATCAATCCAGTCCCATCGATGAGGCTGATTTTATTTTGAACACAGGTACGCTTTTCTTCGAAGATACCCTCGAACGGTACGTTCCTGATCTTCAGATCGGTATCGCACGCAAGCTTCCTATGGTTTGTGCTAATCCTGATTTGGTTGTGCTTTACGATGATAAGGAGGCCATCTGTGCAGGACGTATTGCTAAAGAGTATGAAAAGATGGGCGGCACTGTGCGCTATCATGGGAAACCTTCCCCAAATACATATAACAGACTCCTTGATTGTATTGGCGCTAAAGATCTTACAAAGGTTCTTATGATCGGAGACTCACTGCGTACAGATATTAAGGGAGCTAAGAATGCCCATATCGATTCTCTTTTTATCCTAAGCGGCATCCACCGCCTTAAAACTCCCGAAGAAGCCCACGCTCTTTATCGTATCTACGATGCACATCCTACGTATGTGATGACGCGATTGAGCTAAAACTTCAAAAAGATTTCTCGTCAAGGATTCAATAGAACACACCCCATTAAGTTATAGCACCACTCGGAATCTCTAAAGAGGCTCAAGATCCGGATCCGGCACGGGAGGGAGCGGCGGAAGAGGTGGCTGTGGCGGAGAGGGTGGAATGATTGGCTCATTCACATCCCCCGTTGCACCCGGATTCATCTCACTATAGACGAATCCGGGGCTTTCAACCGTGTCGAGATCATTTTCTTGACCCTCTTCACCTGAAAAACCAGGTTCAGCAATCGACTCGTCTCCTCCATCCACCGGAAACATAGGGGTTAAGGCCTGGAGATTTGTCCCCAAAGACAATAAAAAAGATAAAATAAGTTTAAACATCTAATTTCCTTTACTTTATAATGAAACATTCAAGTCCACAGCAAATATATTGGATTTTAGGCGCGTATGTCCTTGATACTGTCTCGCATAGATACCAGAACTGAGGCCCTTTTTGGAAGAAAATCGAATCCCTGCCCCAATCATATATCCCCAGGGATTGCGTTTTCTTGGTGACTCTGTAAGAGTTTCTTGCAGATACTCAACCTTATTCGTATAGGTATTCGCTCCTACCTCGATATAAGGATTCATATGAATACTACTCAGATACCCGAAGCGGGCTATGCCGCTTAGCGTCCCGATAACAAATGTTTTCCTACCCACGCTCTCAGCAGGATCTGTAAAGGTACCTCTTATTTGATAACCATAACGTTTAATGGTTGAATGGTTATATCCAAATTGCCCTTGAATATAGACTTTTTTGAAAGGGCGCGTATAAGTGACAAATAGGCCTCCTGACAGACGATGGGATTTTGGCGTTGCTATGGTCGTTGTTTCTGGGGGTGTTGGATTCTCCCCGCCTGCATTGGCATCAGCTAGGTTTCTCTGCACTTTGTTATTGCCATAATACACACCAAAGGTTGCGTCAATATAGAAATGCTTTGTAGCTTGCCACCCAAGATAAGGATTAAACCCGACTTCGTAGAGCCGTGCACGTGCAGCAATTTCCTGCCTCACACCAAAAGTACTTGTATAAGGAGAAGTCTTTTTGCTGTAACTCTGCGAAAGAGTAAAAAACCCACCTAAGTGCAGCCACGGTTTCACTTTATAGTGTGCGCCAAGGAACTCGTAGTTATATTGACCACGCAGTGGTGTGACACCCATACGATCCTTAAAACGAGCATAATAATATTGCGTCCAAAGCGTCATTTTTCTCGGAGAAGAGCGCCTCTTTATCTTCATTTTATCCTTTTTGAGAAAGCTCGCTTTATCAGACCTTTGTTCCCTCACTTTGGCTTTGTAAGCCTCAAAAGGAATATCTTGTGCTGTGAGGCATGTTATCGTACTTAATATTGTTGAAAAAAGGAGTATTTTTCGCATTCACTAAGGAGGTATTATTAATTACCTTTAAAAACTCTAACAAGACAAATCTTAATAAAAGATTAACACCCTCAAATAGAATAATATTTTCATGTGAGGAGTTGACAAGCGGATTACTTAGAAAGAGCTTACGGAGCTTCAAAAAAGAAACAGAAAAGATGGCTGGGGTACTAGGATTCGAACCTAGGAATGTCGGTACCAAAAACCGATGCCTTACCGCTTGGCTATACCCCAACGATACCCACTATATAAAACAGGACACCCCGAATTGCAAGGGTTGTTTTCTCGATATAAATCTGTAAATATTGAGTAAAATGTAAAGGATTGTTAATACCAGTGGTTGTTTCTCTCGCTGAGAAGGAGGAAAGACTTAGCGTCAAATTCACAACACCGCTTGGCGCCAATAAATTAATCGTGGATCGTGTCCACGCCACTGAGCGCCTTAGCACGCTCTTTGAAGTGACAGTGGAAGCCCATAGTAAAACCAAGGATATTGACCTTTCAAGCCTTGTTGGAAAGCCTGCCAGTGTAAAATTTGAGTATAATAAAGACAAAGAACGCTATTTTTCAGGCATCATTGGGGAAGTAAGACAAGGGATCACAGAAGATGAAACGGGATTTTCCCATTATATCCTAAAGCTTTTCCCCAAATTAGGAATGACGCGCTTTAACCAAGATTATCGAGCGTTCCAAAATAAATCCGCTACCGATATGTGTAAGGTTCTATTAGAAGAGTACGGCGTGAGTGACGTCGATTACAGCGCATCTGCCAAGGGAATGTTCATACGGTCGTACTGTGTCCAATATGGCGAAAGCGCCTTTGATTTTATAACACGGTTGTGGGCTGAAGAAGGGATTTTCTATTATTTTTTGCACAGCCCTCGTGGCGATACACTCGTTGTTCATGATGATGTATCAAAGTTGAGTACCTTAACGCCCTCATCGGTTCCTTTTTTTCCAAAAAAAGTAAGCGGTGTCTGGGGCGATAGCATCCAAGAATTCCATCTTGAGCAGCGCGTTGTCAGCAAGAAATCAACTCTCGCCGATTACGATTTTACAACCCCTGATACGAAACTTTATCCTAAAACCTCTGGGGAGGGCAACGGTGGTGAGGTTTATCGCTATCCTGGAAACTTCTTCAAAATGAAGATAGGAGAAAGTCTTAACCAGATTCAAATTGAGCAGCTTGAGTGGAATAAGAAAATGTTCTACGGCAAAAGTACCGTACCCGCTATGATGCCAGGAATAAGATTTACGCTTAAAAATCATCCTCGAGAGGATGCAAATGCTGAATACGTTCTTTATGAAGTGGAGCATTTCCTCGATTTCCGCCCCAACAGTAACGTTGTCTACTCCAATCGCTTTTCGTGCTTCCCCGTGAATGTTCCCTACCGTCCTGATCTCAAACCTAAACCACGTATTCATAGCAATCAGATGGGTATCGTTGTTGGGCCTAGTGGAGAAGAGATTCATACAGATGAGTTTGGTCGCATAAAAGTACAATTCTATTGGGATCAACGCGGTGCGAACGATGATCACAGCTCATGCTGGATTCGGGTAGCTCAGCTGTGGAGTGGATCACAATGGGGATCTGTCTTCATACCTCGCATTGGCATGGAAGTCATCGTTAGCTTTTTTGAAGGAGATCCAGACAGGCCTGTGGTTGTTGGATGCGTCTACAATGGCAACAACAAGCCCCCTTACCCTCTTCCCGATGACAAAACAAAGAGTACACTCAAAACGAATAGCACCAAGGATGCAACAGATGCCTTCAACGAAATTCGCTTCGAGGACAAAAAAGACAATGAACAGCTGTATATCCGTGCACAAAAAGACTACGACCAAGAAGTAATGAAAGGTGATCGCACACTCATTGTTCACGAGGGTAACGAGACCAAGACAATGACAAAAGGAAACTATCTCCTCACCCATGAGGCTAAAGGCGATAACCTTCCCACCCATGCCCTCCACATGGTAAAAGGTGATCATCTAATTACGTTGGATAAAGGGAATCGTGTGGTCACTCTCAAAGAAGGCGATCAGTCAACAACCCTTCAAAAAGGCAATGTCACACTTACTGTTGACAAAGGTGACAAGGCCATACACTTAAAAAGTGGCAACTTTACGCTTAAACTGGATGATGGAAACATTCTTATTGAAGCCATTGGCCACAATATCACCCTAACTTCCCAATCGATTAACCTAAAAGCAACCGATGCTATTGCTATCCAAGCTACAGGTGATCTAACGCTCAAGGGGAGAAGTGTTACCATTGAAGCGCAAACCCAAGGAGAGTTTAAAGCCAATGCGGCCATGGTGATAAAAGGAGCGACAACGACTGTGAAAGCGGATACAGCGATGACCGTCCAAGGTACACTTACCACTGTTAAGGCTGACGCTGCAGGGGAATTTACAGCAGGTGCTATGCTCACACTCAAAGGTTCTATGACAATGATTAATTAAGCTAATGAGCCATTCACGCGCACACACAGGAAGTCTTAGAGAACATTTGACCTATGATGACCATGGGCGCCTCTCAGCCCGCTTATGGCTCAATGAGAAGAACGAGTTAGAAGGAGAAGGAACATACTATAGTAATGGGCTCCTCATCTTCAAAGCAACTTATCATAAAGGAAAGCTGCACGGCCCTGCTTCAACCTATCACCCAAGCGGTCATATTCAAAGCACGATGTATCATCACGAAGGCCATCTACAAGGTGAGCGCTATCATTACGATGAGAACGGCACCGTTGTTCAGCAGGAAACTTTTCACCAAGGTACCATGCATGGGGCATTTAAAAGTTACCATCCTGACGGATCCATAGCCATTGAGGGGACCTATCATCATCACTGTAAGATAGGTCCTTGGTCCCATTACAACAAAGACGGGGAGGAAACCTATTCCAAAGATCATGGTACCCACCCAATCAAATAAATGGGAACCCCCCTCCCCAAAGCAGCGTGTTAGTGCTTCATCCAGAAGACCGCATCGAAAGCTTCATCCAGAAGACGACTTGCAGCATCAGTGGGTATTTACGGTCGTAGCGGTCGTCGTCGTGGTAGTTACCGCAACGGGCGCTGGCACTGCAACCTTCTCCACAATCGCTGCTGCGTGGGAAATCTTCCCTTTCCAATCCCATCCTTTTTTCCTCTCACCTTCTTGTGTTATAAAGAATGAGTCCTTGTGGATGAGTGTAGGAAAATCAGCAATTGTTCTTTGATAAATTGTTGGTGAAAAATGATTGGAAACAACGTTTTGTTTACGCGTCTTTACTTGTACAACTTGGTTATTAACAAAGGCATTAAAAACCCCGCATTTATCAGAATCTAGCTTGTCTACTTTTGTAATAAGGGCATCATCTGCTGGTCGTATAGGATTTGTTATTGTGTGCTCAAGCCCCTGCTCAGTCCCTAAAATATTTGTAAACTGAACATCATACTGGACAAATCCAGGATATTTATCGCTCCCCTTTTTTTGCTTGCAATAAAGCTTGTACAATGCATCTTCTGTGTCTTGGAATAAAAAGCTGTGGGCAGATAGATACGCACGGCCGCCAGGCGCGAGAAGATCATTAACAAGGTGCATAAATTTATCATTGGTTATTGGATTGAAAAAGTGCTGCAAATTCTGAACGTAGAGTGCATCCACTTTACCTTTGAGATGATCAAGTACTGTAAAACAATCGCCCTGGAGAGAGGTCAGATGTTTTGTGAGGTTCGCATGACCTAAACGACTATTAACCACTGGCTCGAACCGTTGATCCAACACTATCTTGCTCAGCTCATTGGCATAGTGTATTCCTCCATTTTGAAAGCAGAAAGGAACTTTCCATGAAACAAGCCCCATAGAAGCAGCAATTTCAAGTGTCACAGGCGATCTTGTCTGGCTAATCTGCTTCACATATTGAAGGAAAGGAAGCTCAATCGCACTCAGTGTATGAAACGTTTTCCCAAAGTAACGTGTGTCACCCTTATTGTTAACAATGGGCTCAGCAAAATGTGACGAAAAAGGATTCTGAGGGACAGTCATCGCCACGTCACCTTGAACTTTCTTCATGATCGAGGTCTGATTATGATACTTATCAGCAACCCATGTTTTAATTGTCTCCATTCTAGAAAAATCTGCAGATTCAGCGTTAAATAGAGAGCTATTGAATCGCGCATCGCCTGTTTTCGTTGTGGAAGCATATACCATGCCAGAAGAAGCAAGAAGCAAGAAGCAAGAAGCAAGAAGTAAACTTAATTTTTTCATTATGGACTATCCTTATATTAGTTTTTCTTAACGTCAGAATATGTAAAACAATATAACTAAAAAATCAAGTTATTTATTACATAGTGTGTACTTGTAACGTCTTACGTATGAGTGCCACCGTCTCAGCCACACCATAAATAGCAATAAAGGATCCAAAACGCGGCCCTTCCTTTTGACCAAGGAGCACCTCATAGAGTGTACTAAACCACGCGCGAAGCTCAGGATAATCATGACGCTTGCCCACCTCAAACACGATAGTCTGTAACGCCTTCTCATCTGCGTCTCCTGACGTTCTTTCAAGCTCCGTTAAAAGATCCAGAAGAGAGAGACGCTCTTTATCACTCGGCGCACGATAATGTTTATGGGGCGCGACAAAATCATGATAGTATTTCACCGCATAATGAATAAGCTTATCCAAATAAGAATGGCTGTCCTTCGATGCTCCCGTGGCATACTTACTCACAAAGCCCCATAAAATAGCCGGATCATCACAATTCACAACGGATGCAAGGTTAAGGAGGATATTAAAACTGATAGGCACGCCAACATCCGGACAGTGACCCCTGTGAATATGATAAATAGGGCTATCGACACGCACAGTTTCATCTTGACTATTATATGCAGCCCGTTGCCCCAAGTATTCATCCACATATTTTGGAATAACATCAAAGTACAAACGTTTGGCCTTGTGAGGAGATTGAAACATGTAATAGGATAAGCTTTCCTGGGGTGCATAAGTTAACCACTCGTCAATGGTGAGGCCGTTACCCTTGGACTTAGAAATTTTTTGCCCCTTTTCATCAAGGAAAAGCTCATACGTAAGAGTTGCGGGCGCTCTACCACCTAAGATATCACAGATCTGACTCGACAACCTGACAGAATCGACGAGGTCTTTGCCACTCATTTCATAATCCACATCAAAAGCGCGCCAACGAAGAGCCCAGTCCACCTTCCATTGCACTTTGCAATGCCCCCCTGTAATAGGAACCTCAACATATTTACCTGTCCCAGGATCCGGATAGGTAATCGTAGATGCCTCAACATCACGTTTAATAATGGGCACCTGTAGCACAACACCGGTACGCGGACAAATAGGTAAGAAGGGACTATACGTTTGCTGACGTTCTTCACGAAGGCTTGGAAGCATCACCTTCATAATATTGTCGTAGAAGTAAAGAACAAGCTTGAGATACGGATCAAAAAGGCCACTTTTGTACCACTCCGTCGAACTTTGGAACTCATAGTCAAAACCAAAAGAATCAAGAAACCGACGCAGCATTGCATTATTATAATGCCCAAAGCTTTCACATTCGCCGTAAGGATCGGGAACGTGTGTGAGGGGTTTACCAAGGTACTCCTTCAGCATTTCTTGGTTCGGTACATTATCGGGCACTTTTCGAAAACCATCCATATCATCGGAAAAGCAATACAGTTTCGTGGGAATGTCAGAGAGTTTTGAAAATGCATGACGCACCATGCTTGTGCGTAAGACCTCACCGAATGTACCTATATGAGGCAAACCAGATGGACCGTACCCCGTTTCAAAAAGAACATAACCTTTTTGAGGCTTATGACTACCCAAACGCTCCAATATCTTTTTTGCCTCAATAAAAGGCCACGCCTTTGCGCTCAAATAATCCATGTTCTCTTTACTCTGCTCATAAGGGAAATATTTTCCACCGATTATAGCTATTTTTTGAGAGAAATGAAGGAGAAAGAGCTTTCGGCTGTATCCGCTATATCCCTAGAGAATCCCCCTTGAAACACCAAAAAGTTTGTATTCCATCGAATATATTCATAAAAAATTAGAGTACGATCTTATTTATTTTTCACTTTTTTTTTAATTTTGTTAACTTATTTTCCCTATTATGAATCATATTTGGTATAATTAAATTATATATGGAATAGATTTAGGTGATATAATGAAATTAAAGATATCTTGTTTAGTGCTTTTGTTACTGCTTGGTAGTGCCAAATCAAAATCAGTTGCAGAACAGATGAGTGGTGGGTGTGTTGCATTAGAAGAGATTTTAGCAACAAAGAAAACACAGAATAACTCTCTTGAACGATCACAAAAAATTTTTGATCTTCTAACCGGAGGGGAGGATCCAAAAAGAATCTTGGACCGTCCTCCCACCGAAGAAGAGCTGACTGTCATGCTTCGCGCCGTATATGACATTGCAACAGACGTTCAGGAGGAGGATGGGGATACATTTGGGTTTACACTAGATGCATTAGAGAATAATTCCCACGTTCGCGTTCTCCATGATTTGTTCGTTCTTCTGGATGCTCTTGATGACCCTTCCTATAATTTCCTGGAAGATCTTGATTCCAGACTTACCTCTCTTGAGCATCATAAACATAAGATAAAAAAGGTGTGGAAAGAATCTTCTTTGAATGCAGAAGAACAGTTAAACCTTATGAACCAGCATTATAAGAAACAACTAAAATCCATTGATGATAATTTGGAAGAAGAACTAAAATCCATTGATACGTTAAAGGAAAGACCCCAATTTCTCACGCCTTCCCACCTCCTCCTTACAGACGAGCAGAAGAAAACTCTAGAGAAAGATCAAGCAGATCACATTAAAGAATTGAAAGCAGTCACGGAAAAGTGGGCTCGTACGAAAAAAGAAGAGATTAAAAAGACTCATGAGGCAAGTATAGATTCATTAGAAAAAGAGATAAATAAAATAAAAGAGCAGATTAATAAGAATATTGAGTATATAAAGAAAGAAAAGAAAACAATCGAAGAGGGTCTAGCAAAAGGTTTCGAAAAATCGAGAAATGAGGGCCTAGATTCTTTCATAAGCGATGTCCCTTTGGAAGAAATCCAAGGACGTAATATTAAAGGAATGCCATATTATTCTCTTGGAATATTTAAAGCAATGGAGAAGACAGAGCATTTCTATTACCCTTCTGATCTGTACCCAAGCCTTAAGAGGGTCGCGACGCAGTTCTTTCGTGACTATCCTATCTACATGTTTAATAAAGAAACAAGGAAAGAATTTCTCAAAAGCATGGGAGAAAAACTTAAGAAATTTCAGGAGGCTGCTGCTCAAAACTATCTTAAGGTCGATATGACTCCCAATGCATGGATACTATCCACGGATAAGCAGAACCTCAGACATACCGGGGATAAAAAAGAAGAAAAGCTATGGGGTATTGTTCGCCAGATCATCAACACAGAAAACTTCTGGGCCTTTCCTACAGTAGAGATTCGCAGTGAGGGTTGGGCTGTAGAAGATCTATACCAGCTGTATATGTTCTTGCATTCTTCGAGTCTGAATAACTCTCTCCTAGAAAAACTTAAGCTACACCGTAGTGGGTTTAAACGGCTACCAAAAGAAATTAATAAGCTCACATCTTTAAGAACTCTTGATCTTTCAGACAGTAAGTCCTTAGAAACGCTTCCGGCATCCATAAAAGACCTGCAAAATAGCTTGCAATCCCTCGTCCTGAAAGGTGCTTCTAATCTAAAAGCAGACTATAATGAAGGTGGATATATTGGTCTCAAACAGCTTGTTGAGATTTTCGGTGACAAGGTCAAACTTGACGAAGACCAGAAGAAAAAAATATCTGACCTTGAACCTTCAACCACAGTGACATCCACAACAACAACCTCTAAGCCTTCAACGATAACAACGAAGCTGTCGTCTCCTCTGAAGAGGGCGGCACCCACAGCCCCTGTGAAAACCACTGGAAGTGTGAAGATATACTCGATTACTCCCCCAGCGAAAGCATCAAAGTCTTCAACGACAACATCCACCACCTCCACCTCTACCACGACGACGGACAGCACAACGGGGGCGTTTACAAAAAAAAGGGAAACAGGTAAAAAGGAGCCAGAGCAAAAGTAAAAAACACAAGGGCAAAGGAGTAGGATGATGTCAAGCCATCTGGGCATTGCAGCACAACAACTACGGCTGTTCATTGAAAAAATCGAACGCATGGAAGAAGACAAGGCGCGCCTCATGGAAGAGATTAAAGAAGTTTTTGCTGAGGCAAAGGGGAGCGGGTTTGAACCGAAGATTATGAAACAAATCTTGAGACTGCGTAAAATGAAGCAGGACGAAGTGGCTGAGCAAGAGGAACTCCTTGACCTTTATAAACAGGCCCTTGGTATGATTCCATCAGAGGCCATCCTTGAAGGTGCGGCGTAGATTGGACGGTCTGACGGGAAGTAAACAGAAAAACATATTTCCAGGAACTAGGAGCGTTTTATAATGCATTTTTGTAACAACACTGGGTTATGCTTTTTTCTAAAACTGATGAGCAGTGCATGTGCCTTCCAGACTTTATGAAAGACAATCCTCTCAGTAAAGAACGGCGTCAGAATATGTATTTTAATGCTTTCAAACAGCAAAACTGTACAAAGCAGCAGCTAAAGCAAGGAGATCCAAAAAAACTGAAAGATCACACTTCCCAATGCAATCATCATGGGAGAAAAAAGTAGGTTCTCGTTGATTGTTTCAGACTCTCCTCTCTCGCCATTGCACGCTCTACGGCAGAAGCTTCTTCGTCATGCCCTTGATGGATGGCTTCTTCCCCATCAGGACATGTTCCAAGGTGAGTATCTCGTTGAGCACGATGAGTGGATTCAGTGGCTCACAGGATTCAGTGGATCAGCGGGGTTTGCTATCGTGCTGGATGATAAAGCGGCTGTGTTTGTGGATGGCCGTTACACACTCCAAGCGGGGCAACAAGTGGATCGAAAGCTCTTCGAACTCCATCCTTTAGGGAGCGAAAAGCAGTGGCTGAAGGAGAATGCTGATCCCCAAGGTGTGATAGGCTTCGACCCATGGGTTTTCACAGAAAAAGACCTGAAGGGTTTTAAGCAAGCCTATTCTTGCCTCAATCCTATGCCCCAGTTTCTGGATAGTTTGTGGGAAAGGCGCCCATCGCACCCACAGACGAGACTCTTTGATCAATCACCCCTCTACACCGGCGTGAGCGCTTTAGAAAAGCTTGAGATGCTACGAAAGAATCTGAGTACAAAGGACGTTGACGCTTTTCTCCTTCCCCCCGAATCTTGGGCATGGCTTTTGAATGTGCGCGGGAGTGATCTCCCCTACACACCTCTATCTCAAGGTTTTGCCTGGATAACCCAAAAGAGCGTGGATCTGTTTTTGCATCAGACACAACAGGAGAGAGAGGGTGTGCATAGCCACAGGATAGAGGATCTCGAAACATTTCTTCTGACCCAACGTCATGTGACGCTAGGCTATGACCCCTATCAAACGCCTGTAGCCGTTGTTCAGTTATTTCCAAAAAAACACGCTATGCGTGATCCTTGTCTTTTGATGAAGGCATGTAAGAATGCCGTGGAAATCGAGGGAGCAAAACAAGCGCACATTAAAGATGCTGTAGCCTGGTGCTTCTTTTGGTATTGGCTTGAAGAGCAGGTACATCAGAAAAAGAGCCTTACCGAGCTTGATATCGTCTCTAAAATACGCGACGCACGACAACAGCAAGAGGGCTTTCATTGTCTGAGTTTCTCTACTATCGCAGGCAGCGGCCCAAATGGTGCCATCGTGCATTATAAACCAGAACTTACGACAAATCGCGCGATCAGCGCCCATGACCTGCTTCTTATCGACTCAGGGGGGCAATATCTGGAAGGCACAACCGATGTAACGCGCACTCTTGCTATAGGAACGCCCACACAGGAGATGAAGCATCACTATACCCTTGTGTTGAGGGGACACAGCGCTATTGCTTCGGTTATTTTTCCCAAAGGAACGTCGGGTGCACAACTGGATGTCTTGGCCAGGCATGCGCTATGGCAAGAGAAACTTAACTATACCCATGGTACAGGCCATGGCGTTGGCAGTTTTCTAAGTGTGCATGAAGGCCCGCAAAGCATTAGTAAACAGGGAGATGAACCCCTACAGCCAGGAATGATTCTCTCCAATGAGCCTGGGTACTACAAAGAAGGATGCTATGGCATTCGCATCGAAAATCTTATCTATGTCATAGACTTTTCTGATGGATGGTATGGCTTTGAGAATCTGACCCTCATTCCGTTTGATAAACACCTTGTTGCTTGGGAACTTCTCACTTCAAAAGAAATTCAGTGGCTTAGAACCTATCATCAAAAAATCTATGAAACGCTAAAGGACGCAATCCCTCATCCTATGAGAGAGTGGTTCTATCACAAGTGTCACTCTTTTATTTTTGCAGAGACTTTCCCCAAAGGTTGATGGGATTCTTTTGTATCAACTGACTGGGATGATCTTTACAATCAGGTCTTAGTCACGATTAAAAAAGAAATTTCCCATGCTCAAAGAAAATCATCTGCGCTACCCCATAACCGTTTGGCTTTTTTTGTGCTGTCTTCTTGTTGTTGCGATGATCCTCTTAGGAGGGGCTACACGTCTGACAGAAGCAGGGCTTTCCATTGTGGAGTGGAAACCTCTCACAGGCATTATTCCACCTCTTTCAAAAGAAGATTGGCTGAACGCATTTAACCATTATAAGCAGTTTCCCGAGTATAAACTCAAGCACATGGACCTAACGCTTTCTGATTTCAAGTTTATTTTCTACATGGAGTATAGCCACCGTCTTTTGGGAAGACTGCTTGGGATTGTTTTTTTACTTCCCTTTCTTTTTTTCTGGAAAGCCTATAAGCCTGCATTGAAAAGACGTCTTGTTGTTCTTTTATGCATTGGAGGACTTCAAGGTTTTGCAGGATGGTTTATGGTGAAGAGTGGCCTTGTGAATAATCCTTATGTCAGTCATTATCGCCTAGCGTTGCACCTGAGTCTTGCGTTCATTCTCCTTTTTCTTATGATCGAAGCATTATTTGCTATCAATCCAACAGCGATTCCATTGCACAGAAGAATAAAAATCCCGAGTGTTTTTAGCCTTGTGGCTATCTGTCTAACAATCATTTACGGAACCTTCGTGGCAGGGCTTCGTGCAGGCAAACTCTATAATACTTTTCCCAAGATGGGGGACGAATGGATTCCTTATGAATGGCTTTTTTATCAACCTGTGTACATAAACTTTGTAGAAAACCCTGCTACGGTGCAGTGGGTGCACCGTTTACTTGCATTTTTTACGGCAGGAATATCTATTTGGCTTATAAAGCGTTTAAAAGATGCGAAGCATTTTATGGAATTGACTCTTTTGCTTTTTGCGGTCGCGCTTCAGATTCTATTGGGTATCATGACAGTCCTTTCTATCGTTCTTGTTCCTCTCGCACTGCTTCATCAATGCGGTGCCATTGTGCTATTTACGTATGTAGTAGTGCTGTATTTTCGCGCACGTGCCTAAATTCACAACACACACTTTTAAGGGGATTTGCTTCACGAAATTTCTCCCCTCCCTTTATGAAAAATCGACTTTAAAAATATCTTTCCAAATTAAAAGTGTTAACAACCTAAAAAATGTCTGATCAGAGGAAGAATATTGCTTACAGTTCCGTATTGCTTCGATAACCGACGCACTAAAATACAAAGAAGGCATATGGGCCTCACAAAATGTCTTCAATTGTTCTGAATGGAATACTTGAAAAGAAGAAAGACTTGGAAATCCAATCTTAGAAGACCGGTTAACAATCATTTCAGGTAGGATATCCTTCATGTGCTCACGCAACAGCGCTTTACTTTTTCCATTCTTAAAAACGTCAAAAGGATTCTGTGACAAAACACAATCCACCAAAGCATGATCTAAAAAAGGAACACGTGCTTCGATACTATGGGCCATGGCATCACGATCGGCCCAATGAAGTTGTTTAGGAAGACTCAGGAAAAAAAGATTATACATCTGCCATGAAAGAGGGGATGAACCTTTGGCCGGGGCCTGGGACATCGCACAAGCATTTTTTAAAAAAAATTCCTGTGGCCATGACGGTGCTGACGCTGAACCAAAAATAAGACTGAGACGTGTGAGCATTTTC
Organism: uncultured Alphaproteobacteria bacterium; assembly: GCA_937896365.1. Lineage (GTDB taxonomy): Bacteria > Pseudomonadota > Alphaproteobacteria > Paracaedibacterales > JAKBAR01 > JAKBAR01. The sequence continues at coordinate 44,803 of CALBMH010000060.1, read as the reverse complement.
CTTAATAATCGCTTATAAAGCCAACGATAGCGATAGGCGATGAAGAAACATTCTTTGAGAAAAACACAAAAATGCTTTTGCTTTAATAAATAACGAAGATAAAATGGTATAAAGTCAAGATATCCTCCCAGTATTTCATCGGCGCCATGGCCTTCGAGGGTCACTTTTACATTTGTTTTTTGAACGGTTTCATAGACAAACCATTCGGAAAGAATACTTGGCGTTCCTAAGGGTTCATCATGGAACCAAACGATTTTTTCGAGGAGTTCTTTGCTCTCCACAAGCGATGGATCCACATTGTAAGCGTATGTGGCAACGTCACGTTGTACTTTTTTGATATAGATGCTCTCATCATATTCTTTTTCAGAGGATACAGTTGAAAATGTAGAAAGAGAGTGATGAGGAGAAAGATGACGGATCATATACACAATTGAAGACGAATCAAGACCCCCGGAGACCCCTGCTCCAAGGGGAACATCGCTTTCCATGTGTTCTTTGATTGATTGTCGAAAAAGACTAAAAAATGACCGCTCAGGGTAATCTTGGGGGATTTTGGCTAAGGGCTCATAATAACGTTTTGTAAAAAGGTGTGTGTGGGGGAAAAGTTTTCCTTCAAAAAAGTGCCCCGGTGGTATTTGATAAACGCCTTCAAACAGAGTTTCATGGGTATGGTCTTGAAGACCTTTGACAAGAAAATCATTGATACGATCGTGATTCGCCTTTGCCTTCCAACCCGGAAGATGTATCAATTGTTTGATTTCAGACGCAACAGCAAAAAACCCAAGGGGCGAAAACCAATAGTAAAAAGGCTTGATACCAAAGCGATCCCGTGCAAAAAAACATTCTTTTTTTTCTATGTCATAAATCACAAAAGAGAACATGCCCTTTAGTTTTTCAAGGCAGTCTATTTTATACGCTTCAAATGATTTTAACAACACTTCTGTATCACTGTATGATCGAAAGGTATATCCTTTGTGTTCAAGCTCTTGACGTAGCTCTTTAAAATTATAAATTTCCCCATTAAAAACAATCACATAACGCCCACAGTCACTGTGCATGGGTTGGTGCGCCTTTTCACTTAAGTCAATGATTTTAAGGCGTCGATGACCAAAACCCACATGAAATGAATCTGTTTCAGAAATATCCTGATCGTTAATTATATAGAAACCTTCACCATCCGGCCCTCTATGTTGAATCACATCCGTCATCTTTTTCAAAGAAGACAACAGCAACGGATCAGAAAAACTATAGAGGAAAGAAAAACCGCACATAAGTCTTTGATTGTCTAAAAAAGAGAAGCATATTCTTGGATCATTTTTTCACCTTCACGATCAAAACAAAGCTCCTTCGCAGCGTGAAGGGATTTTTCTTTACAACGATCAATCACCTCTGGGGTGAGAGAATTAAGACAATGAGCAATATCTTCCTTTGTCAGGGAATTCACAAACACACCATTTTGGTAATGATCACATAGCTTTTTCATCTCATACCCCTTGTTCACCACAAGACACAGCCCCGCCATTGTGTATTCAAAAAATTTATTTGGAAGTGTATAGCGTTTTTGCGGGCTAATTTGTGGTTGAGCAAAGTATCCAATATCGGCATCACGATGGGCATAAGAGACAAGTCTTGACGCAGCAACAGAAGATTCAATACGTATTTTGTTACAAAGAGAATAATTTTTAATAATTTCTTTTAATTTATTTATATAGTGTGGATCCCCATGACCACGCATAATCATCGTTAAGTGATCATGCCATGAGGGAGCGCTTTCAATCACTTCTTCAAGACCACGCATAGGAGAAATACCACCGTGATAAAGAAGGGTAATATTTTTTGGATCTGTTTTTTTGAAATCATGTGCTTCATAAAAAGGGGTGCTACGAATCACAAAGGGTTTTTGAGGTAAGTGATACTCTTTTTTTAAAAGATCAGCAATGCCATCACAAACGGTTGTAAAGCAGTGTACATGGGGAAAAAGATACTCTTGTAAGGAATGAACATACGGTGCTTCTATCCATCGAAACCATAAAGAATGGGCATATTGCGTAGTCGCATGTTCATGGGCATCAAAGGCTACTTTGCCAGGATGGATGGAAGAAAGATAAAGGGCAATGGGAAGTGTGAAATAATCATGGGCAATATAAAGATCAGCTGCTACAGGGGGAATGTTTTTTTTGACATTTTGGTATTCATGATTCCTCCAAAAAAAAGAGATAGCTGCATGTTTTGAAAAGCGACTGAGTAAAAGAAGAGATAACTTTTGAAAACGCTTGGCATATTGAGAAATACGCACTATGCCGACATTCATAATCTTCAAAAGAATGTTTTTTTGTTTTGATAGTGGAGAAGGTGTCTTCGATGATGATATCTGCGGATGCAGATTAAGCTCAATAAAATTCCAAAAACTTGGGCATTTACCCCTTCCTTTATAGCCGATTACTGTGACATCAGCACCTGCCTCGTATAAGGCCCTCGCTTGGCGACACACACGGGGCTCATCAAAAACAGGTGTAAAAGAAACAATACACACTTTTTTACAGCCTAAAGGTTTGTTCATGTTTAGTCTATCGCTTTTGTCCATTTGATATTTTTCCAATAGGAAGCGCTGATCCATTTCCATATTTCCCACGAATGGTCTTCACCCTTTTGATGTTTTTTCCATACATGCTCAAGCGATATATTATGACCACTTGCCATATGTTTGACATCCGGTTGTTGTAGAAGATCATGTCCCCATTTTTTTAGATCCTCCCTTAACCATAGATCTAAGGGGGCAGCAAACCCAACCTTATCTGCTCTCCATTGAATGCTTTTCGGTAAGATATGTTTAGTTGACTGTCTTAAAATGTATTTTTGCCATCCCCTTCGAATTAAAGCATCTCTTGGAAGATTTAAACAAAAATCCACAAGAGGGTAATCTAAAAATGGAAAACGTGTTTCCATGCTATGGGCCATGCCATTACGATCAGCAGAATGCAATTGGGAAGGAAGCATGTCATATAAAAGACCATGGAGAACACGATAACGAAAAAGCCCTATGTCTTTGCTGTTAAAGACGCCATTTTCGAAAAATGGAAGCCTATTCCAATGTTGTTTTGCTAAGAATGAAAAGGAGTATGCAATATTTTTATTAAATCGACGGGAAGGATTTGAATAAAGGATAGATGCTTTGTGAAGATGGCGGTTAAATAAATATGTTTCCTTTAAGAGAGATGCATATTTTTTTTCACTCAAAAGATCTAGCTGAAATGATTGGAAATAATGTTGATATCCCCCTAAAATTTCGTCAGCACCTTGTCCATCTAACATGACAGTAATCCCAGATGCCTTTGCTTTTTTTTGAACACACCATTCAAGGTACATGGATGCGGATAAAAAAGGTTCTTCCTGGTGCCAATGAAGATCATCCATCGTCTCCACAAGCTCTAAGGGAGATGGCGTAACAAAAAGCCCTGTTCCTTTACAGTGATGCAAAACGGCGTCAATATAAGGACCTTCATCTAATGTCTGGTCTTTTGGAAAGCGTGCAGAAATTGCAGCAAAAGGTTTTGTATGGCGTGTTTGATAGGCAATACACGTGATCAAGGACGAATCTAATCCTCCCGAAAGGCATGTTCCTACGGGAACATCTGCTTGGAAACGGTCTTTGACACTTTTTTGTAATAGATATAAAAATTCCTCACTGTCCTCTTGGGACCATACGGTTTTTTCCGCATAAACAGGTGGCTCCCAATAACGTTTTTTAAAAGTGAGTTCCCCTTTGCCATTAAAAATCATTAGGTGGGAGGGTGGAACCTTAAAAATATTTCGAAGATACGTTTCATCGGATTCATAAGGCATGGCTCCTTTTAAGAAAGCATCAAGCATCGCTTCATGAATCCTGACATTCCATTGAGGATGCGCAACGATCGCCTTTATTTCCGATGCAAAAATCACTCCTCCTTTTGGAAGGTACCCATAATAAAGGGGTTTTTCACCAAAGCGATCTCTGATAACGATTAATTCTTGTTTCCTTTCATCCCAAATAGTACAGGCAAACATCCCATTGAGGTGATGGATAAAATCAAGACCATAGGCGATATAAGCCTTTAAAAGAACTTCCGTGTCACTGTGTGATCGAAAAGTATATCCCTTTTCCTGGAGAGACCGGCGCAACTCTTTGAAGTTATAAATTTCCCCATTAAAAACAATGGCGCACAATCGATCATCATCCCACATAGGCTGCGCGCCGTTTTCGGAAAGATCGAGAATCTTTAACCGTCGATGGGAAAGACCAATTTTCCATCCCTCACGCGTTGTTCCAATCCAAAGTCCTTCACTATCTGGCCCACGGTGACGCAACATGTCGCGCATGCCTCGTAAAATGCGTTCATCAACCTGATGAGCAATGATGCTGACGAATCCACACATTGTCTAGACGCTACTTTACAAAGAAAAAAACGCTTCGGCGGCGGTCGCGGGCACGAAATGCAAAAAGGTTTAGATGTTTGCGTAATCGTAAGACGCCTTTGAGCTCATATAAATAATGAAGAAAAAGCCAGCCATTTAAAAGGTCGTGATCATAAACATAAAGGGTTGGATCCGTTTCATGAACATGCTTTTCGAGCTGAAATCCATGCCTTTCAAAAAGTTTGATCACATTATGAGGTTGTCTTAAAATCTCATAACTAAATTCATCGCATTGGACACGTGTTAAAACCCCAAGAGTTGGCTCTACTGAATGCTCAATAATAATCATTCCGTTTTCGTTTAAACAATTTTTAAGTTCAGTAACAAGACCATCAAGATCCCGACAAAACATAATCGCTGCACGCAACATAATAATATCAAATTTTTGCGTAATCACCGAAGACAAACGATGTTTTTGAAAATCATAATAAAAGCTTGGAATATCCAGTTTTTTTTGGGCGTAATCAATAGCCTTTTGATTCATTTCCGTCATGAAAACACGCGCACCATGCTGCTGAAAAAAATGAATGAAATGACCATTTCCCCCACTAATATCAAGAATATCTTTATTTTTTATATCGATACGGTTATGGACATAACAATCAAAAAAGCGCTTTGCATCCTTTTGTGAGTGCTGAATATGTACGTCTTGAACAAAATAATCATACATATCTTCGGGATTTTGTTTGTCCTTTTTGAATTTTTTATTGGGTAGAAAAGACAAAGAATAAAAAGATTTTTGGCATGGCCGAGCATTCCCACAAGACGGACATAAAAACCACGTACGCTTATAAGTATCGATGCTAATCAGTTGGTCATGATGGCAATCTTGGCACTCTTCCATAAGGTGATCCTTATTGTTGGGGATTAAAATTTTGCTTTACAAAGCAATCATTAATTTTAAGTGTAACAGGATGATAAAACAAGGGGGGCGAGGTATCATTGGCGTGATAAAGATAAAAGGATCCTATTTTTTCTTTATCTTCTTTTGAAAAGTATTTTTCACAATACACATAATAATCTCCCCCACCTAAAAGGAAAGGGTCCATCATGTGCTCATAAGATTGTGCAAAAGATGGAACAGCGATTTTAAAAAGGGGGAGATGATCATCCTTCCAAAAAGAAATGAAAAAGCGTTGGCGTGCTTGTGGAAGATTTTCTAGAAAATGCTTTGTATCTGTTGATAAGGATGAAGGTATGTACGTAATCACAAGACGATCTCCCGGTTGAAAAGGAGAGCGTCCGTCATTAAAGCCTTTTAAGAAAATATATCCTATAGTTTCTTCTTGCGACAGTGCATCCTCTTTGAGGGTAAGAGGTCCCTTGAGAATGTCATGTGCTATCAAAAAAGGTGAATCACGTGTTAAAGATAATGATGTTGTATTGGAATCTGACAGCGTATCAATCGATGTCAAGTAAGCTTTAGTAAGTTTTTCTAAGGGGCCTTGATGTACTATTTTTCCTTTTTCAAGCCATATCCCTTCATCGCAAAATTCATTTAACTGTGAAACACTATGGGAGACCATCAAAAGAGTACAACCTTTTTGAGTTAGCTTGTGCATGCGTGTCGCTGATTTTCGGCTGAAATACCCATCACCGGCCCCTAAGACTTCATCCACAATCAGAATATCCGGTGTAATCGATGTGGCCACAGCAAACTCTAAACGCGCTTTCATGCCAAGAGAGTATGTTTTAAAAGGGGCATGAATAAAATCATCCAGCTCGACAAAATCCAAAATGTCATCAATAGTTTTTGTCCATCGGCACCTTGGGATATTATTAAACACAAGGGATGATCGTATATTATTCCAACCGGACAATTCCTCGTGAAACCCAAGGCCCATTTGCATGAGTGCTTGGACCGATCCATGGCAGATCACGGAACCACTTGTGGGTTTAAAATTTTGTGTCATGAGTTTTAAAAGAGTTGTTTTTCCGGCACCATTACGCCCCAAAAGACCTACTTTTGAACCTTTTCTGAGCGTAAAAGAGATATTATCCAAGGCTTTAAGGGATTCTGGTTTGTGCTTAATACACCATCCAAGACCGACTTGGTCCAAGAAAGAATGGGTATAAGAAGCATATTTTTGATAGACTTTACTGACATTTTGAAAAACGATGGCAGGCATCTCTCAACCCTTTTGTCGAACGTTGATGAAATAATTGGTAAAGGAGCATGGATGAGAAATCCTGAAAGGGATCGTCGCGTTCCATGTGCCACATAATACCTATCCATGGTAATGTTTGATGAAAAGCGCCCTCAATCGACTGATCAAGGTTGCATATGGCAAAACTTTCAAAACCCTTTCCTAAGCAATCCACACATCGTGTATGAAAACTATTGACCGTCATACAAAAATCACCAAACACAGATATTTCGTGAGTTTTTCCCACATGCTCAGGGCGTTCTTGGAGAGTTCCTCCCAGAAAACGATTCATCATTTGAAATCCACGACACACGCCTAAAACAGGAATATTTCTTTCAGCTGCTTGGGATAGAATATCGTACTCGAATCGATCACGGGTTTCTGTATGGGGACTTCCATAACTGGGACCTCCTGTTAAGAGAAACCCATCAAAATTGATTGCGCCTGTTAAATCCTTGAGCAGCACAATGCTGCTCAAGGGAATGGGTATATACCTTTCCTTGCATAAAAGCTGACTCCATCGTTGATCGAGAGATTCATGTATTTCACGATAAGGCCCATAAAAATCAAGACGTTGGGAGAGTCCGATCTTAAGCATCATTGCACCACTGTCATTATTCTTTGTAGGCAATCCAAACGCAGCATATGACCTTTGACAAGGGATTGGTAGAGAATATCTCCAACACCAATAGCAGCTGGTAAACCAAATTCATGACAACGAATGGCCATGTGAGAATTGGCCCCACCATAAAGCGTAATTAGCCCCGCAATGGGGTAACTAAATAACCAATCAAATCCAGGATCGGCTTTTTCAATAAGAATAATTTTTCCAGATAACGAGTAAAGCATACGATCATCGACACGATCTGGAAGCACATAACAAGGGGCTGTAATGGATTTTTGTGTGATAAAGTTAGGCTGGGCTTTTGGATAGGAGAAGGAAAAAAAGTCTTCTTCTCTTGATAGAGTTGGAGGGAGCAAAATAGACATACAGATATCATATTGTTCTTTGCGCTTGGTCAATGATTCTCTTAAACGACAAATATCGCGAAAGAAATCAGCGGATCCCACGTAGAATTGTTGGATGTCTTGAAGGATCAAAAAGGGTAAAAGATGCTCCTCGACGCCTTCTTTCAAAAAAATTTCTCTGATGAAGGAAAGTAATTTCGAAAGATAGCGTGTAAAGATAAATTTCCCATATTCACGCCCATAAATGGCTTGTCGGATAAAAGTATCAAAGGCATCAAAAGATATCTTTAAATCGTTTTTGAGATAGTTTTCTATTCTTCCTTTTTCATGAGGTTCCCAGGAAAAATCACTTGGAAAAAAAGGTTGTGCCTTTTCAATTAAAGGCTCTAAAAAGATATCCTTTTGAGAAGCATAGGTCGGCGTATCAATATCATATGTGCCTGGGCGAAGATGACCATATTGATGAAAAAAATCTTGTTTAGACATTTTTTTCATTTTTGTTTCAAACGCATCTTTTTGTAATTGCGAACTCACAGTCTCAATGCTCATTAAAAATGCGTGGATACGTTCTTTTGGGAGAATCTGTAAACCTTCTAAATCTTTGATCATGGTTGCAGCAATAAAACCACAACGTGCTAAATGAGCAAAAGGAAGAGTACCATACTGTTGAATCAGATGGATGAATGATGTAATCACAAACCATGGATGATGAGTGTGATCTTCTTTGGATAGGAGTGCTGCTTTTTCTTCCAGAAGATATAATTTGTCAAAAAAGGATGAAATCTTTTCAAAAGCCTTTTGTGTTAACAAAATAAGCTCCTTTTTCCAAAGATTTCGTTCTTCTTGGGACAAAAGAGACGAAAATCGCTCGTGCCATTTTTCAAAGGAAAACCCATAACAAGTGGGCAAAATATCAAATTCTATTTTGTCATGAAGGTGGGGATTCTTTTGTAAATATCGGATGCAAAAATTTGTAATCTTATGGATGATGCTTGTGGGCAAGGCCCTTGGTAAAAAGGATTGAACACTTTTGGTCACATCAATATAGGGATGTCCACAAAATTGCATCATTAAAGGATGATGACGCAGATCTTGATATCCAAATTCAAAACGCTGCTGCGCCCATATATGATCCGTAATCAGAGTTTGATAAAGACTATGAGCCAGGGGTTTAGGCGTAAAACCAATCATTTCTGCAGGATTCCAATCCGACATGATGCTAAAAAAAAGAGAATCTTTAGAAGCGTTAGAAAGTTTTTCTATAAAAGATGCTTCCTTAGCTAAAAGACGTTCAAATGTTTGAAAAGATGGAGTGTCACGGATAACATCCTTTTTATTCACAAGGGGGCGTACTTGTAAAATATAAACATTTTGATGCCGGATACAAAATTCAATATCAAGGGCATGATACCCAATCAAATATTCGATTTCTTGAACTGCTTCTAAGAGATTGATGATCCAGGGATCCAAAGATTCTTTTTGCACATGATGTTTCAATACAACCGACACACGTCCATTCGCATGGCCGCCGGTAATACCTGTTGTATCATCGCCTTCATGGGTATAGTTCACAATATAATAAGGAGCACCCTCCATAGACTGTGTAAACACAACTCCTGAGATGTCGATAGGCTTATGAATCATAGGTTGAATAAGGACTTCGTTGTGATCATCATAAGACGGGTAGGCATCAAACGCTTTTGAAATGGCATCTGCCGCATTTTCTTTTTGAACATTTAAAAAACTATCAAATGCACCCGCAAAACTCTGATGAAAACTATCTTCTTCTCGTGCGCTACTTCGGACAATCCACGGACCTTTTCCTAAGGATTGATCAATTTTTTTAAGATTTTCCTCATAATTGTTCCTCCAAGAGTGCTGTTGGATAACTTCTAAGGGCAAAATTTTTCCATGCTTGAGGAAAGGCGAAAGACGTTGAAGGGTTTGCGCTTTTGTACCGAGAAAAAAATAAGGAAGCCGGCTAGGATCATCCAAATCACACCATTCATGCGCCATGGAAATGGTTTGAAAGGGGATATCTTGTTTAATCAATGCTTCTAAGAGAGAGCCTATGTGCTTTTGTTCCAAGCATGGTTCTTCGTGGATGGTTTGTTGGAGAATATGAATATATTTTTTTGGAATAAAAGCACATCCCATAAAAGAAAACGATTGATTGCCCATTTGCACACACTCTCTTGTCGACATACTCTCATCAATGCCAACAAGGATATGATGAGGATCCCGTTTCTTGAGATATTCGTTAATTTTTTCTTTATGGATGAGAATATCACCATAATGAATAAAAAGATCATCATCCAAAGGCGCATGCATCAGAGAGCCACATGCACCCGTTTTTTCCCAAAACGGGTTGATGTGATAGCGGATATGATTTCCTTCGATTAAGGATGAGGATGCATGATAGCCAATCACGCAATGAGTCACGGGTTTTTCATCCCGAAAACATTCTTCAATCCAATCCAGCACATGAATCGGTTGATGGCTTCCCTGTGAAGAAGCTAAGGACAATAAATGAGAAGGATCTTGCCCAACGTAAGGTTTGCCTGCGGCTAAAATAATCAGTTGCACGTTGATTATAGAATACTACTTTTTTGATGAATGTATCATAGAGGAAAGGCCCATTTTTTTAAATGCATAGCTTACAATGGTGGGATGCATTACATAGTATGTTCGACCCTCCGTGGGTCGTTGCTTTTTCGTCATTGCACTTTGAAGATTGGGATAAAGTTTCTCCATCACATCAGCAAACAATTGGGCTCTTAGGTGGGGATCAAAGCTGTATAAAAGCGCACGATAGATTGTCTCTTGAGGAAAGGGTTGCCCTTGATAACCCTGAAAGATAGAAAGATCCCATTCCTTTGTTTGAATAATATCTCCCGTATCAATACCACTATTCATATAAAAGCAACTAGCCCCTAACTTTCCCCGGATTAAAAAGGACCATAGCAAACCATCCGACCCTTTCACATAAGGCACTACACCTGGATGGACGTGAAAGATACGTCGACCTTCCACCTCTAAAATATCTTTTGAAACGATACCACCATTTGTATATAAAAATGTTTGAATTTTTTGGTTATTCAATACTCGCTGGATGAAAGGATCATTAATATCTTTTCCGCATACATGAGAAACCTTTTGGGTATAGCGTTCAAAAGGAAAATCTTTGGAGTAATCGATGGGATGGGGAACAAATTGTTGGAAAAAATCACAGAGTTCTTGGAATCTTTTTGAAAATGGTGGAGATTTTTGAGCAAAAAAAGAAGAAATACTTTCCATCCACGAAAAGGGTAAACAATTTTTAAATCCATCATAAAAAAGTGTTGTGCGTCCAAAATCCATCAAGAGAATTTTTCTGACTCTAAAACCTTGTTGGTAAAGGTAATGCACATAGGTCTTGCTTGTTGAGCAGTGCCTGTCTGCAAGAACAACAAGATCAAGCGTTCTCATTAAAAAAATCCTTAAGGCATACGTCAAAAATTTTTGGAAACGATGAATGTATCCCTACAACATCCATATATTTCATAGCGGAATTGAGATATTTAAAATCTTTTCTAAAAAAGCCCCATAAAATTAAAAGTCCAATAGTATAATACTGTTGATTGCTAGACAACATATCCTGAGTCATAGGCTTTTGAAAATCATTATCATAAATACTATATAATTTTTTTCTCACATCCATTTGATAACATAATTTTTCAAGAAAAAATTCCTGCTCTTCCATCAACGGCACACCCTCAAGAGGGAAAGAAACCAAGTGAGAACACAAGTGACCTGTTTGACACGACTCTGGTTGGATAATTTTTGAGCGTTCTTTTATAAGAAAATCGATAAGTTGTGCGTACTTATGATGGGTCGACATGATAAAAACACTTCAATTTATTTTGTTGAAAAAGAGTCTCGTATAAAGTGATATCAGAATGTTGATCACACTCCAGCCATCCTCCTTGAATGCGATGAGCATAAAGAGGGTTTTTTTGGTCAATCCAATGCTGGAATACATCCGTTAAAAAAAGTTTTTTAGGATCCTCCGTCCTTTGTTTTAGATCGTGATAGACTCTTTGAAAGTTTTCTATACAATCTTTGGCAATAAAAAAAAGGCCGGTGTACTGCCCATCCATCTCTAAAAGATGGTTTGGTTTTTTTCCAATGTCCACAATGTAATCCCCTTCTAAGCGTAGAGTTTCACAGTCACTCAAAGGGTCTTCAAATCGAAGATGCCAAAGACTCAACCAATTTTGATCAATAGAAAGCATAATATCATGGGCGCTTTTTAAAAGAGAATAGAGAATACGCACTTCATAGACGCAATCACCATAAAGGACAAGAACATTCTTGTCCGGATCTACACATCCCGTTTCCAGTAAGGAATATGCCATATTTGTTGTCTCAAAAGATGCGTTATACACACGATGGAAATGAGGTGGAACATGTGCATGTCCATGCCCTGTAACAAGTGTGACATGTGTTAACCCAAGGGAGAAGAGAGCTTGTATATTATGATCTAAAAGGGTTTTCCCAAATAACCGCAAAAGAGATTTTGGGATATGATTGGTCAAAGGACGAAGACGTTCTCCTTTTCCAGCCGTTAGAATAATCACTTGGGTATTTTCAAAAGACACTTTCACAGGACCAAAGAGTTTAGAATAGACGATGCGTACATTTTACATAAGAAAGGATGATAGACAAAATTTTTGGTCATATCTTGTGTAAGAAAAGGCATCTTTTCAATATGTTTTAGTGTTTGCATGATGTCATGAGAATTATTCGGACACGATTGACCCAGAAGATTGCGAAAAGACAGCTCAATAGGTAAAATGGGGTCTCTTTTCCAATTATCGTGGGCTTTTTTCATAGGTGTATCGACAAAAATCACTTTCCGATGATGGAAAAAAGCATATTCAAAGGCAATCCCTGAATAATCAGTGATTAAAAAAGAAGAAGTATAAAAACCATCATTTTTTTGATCCAAAGACGATTCAATTGTTAAAGTTGGGCAGATTTTTTGCAGATGTTCTAAGACATCTTTTTTATCGACAAAAAACAACGGATGAGGGCGCAGAATGACGTCATATCCTTCTGATAAAAGCTGCTGAGCAAGAGAAAGAGCTGAAGATTCTAAAAGATTATCCTCTCCCCAAGAAGGTGCTATCAATATGCGTTTGGGGGCCCGCACGCAAAGAGCATGTTGAAGGAGATCAAAAAAACCATACCCAACAGCAAACCATGGCTTTTTCTTCAAAAAACGTTTTTCATTGATCATATCCCATTCATTTCCATGATGGGGGCCCGCTGCAAACAAAAGATCTACATCATCAAAAGCATCTTCGGGATAAGCCATATGAAGGCTGATCAGAGAATGGGGCATATGAATGGAAAAAAAATCACCATACCGAAAAGATGCTTTTGAAAGCCCAGAAGACGCTGAAATAACAATATCGGCTTTTACTCTTAAGGCCTCTTTCCCATAAAAAAACGGGATATTTTTTAAAAAATAAGGCGATTGTTGGACATCCTCTATGCCATAGACACAGCCATAGCAAACATTTAACCCTAAATCTCGACAGGCTTTGAGAGTGGAAAATACCCACTTGAAATCCACGTGATGGCCAGCATAAAAGTAAATTTTTTTCATACGCAATAGAGTCGTCAAGGAGGTTAGTTAAACGGTCATTTCTTTTCTGCGCATGACATAAACCTCACGGGATTTATTATCGGAATGAGTTAAAAATTGAACATCAAAAAATTCCTTTGCCTTTTCCAAACTTTGATAAAAACTTTCTTGGCCCACATCATTGCAATGGGATTCAAAAATAAGAATACCCTCTTTTTTCAAAAGTGAATGAATTCTTTTGAGATGTTCTTCCAAAGGAACACGGTATTTTTCATCATCGGTCCAATGGGTGGCAAAGGAAAAAACACCGGAATAGTGTGTTTCGGTCTTAAAATCATGAAAGCTCTGCGCCATCAAGTGAACATTATCCAAAATCCTAAGGTACCGCGCTGTTTGTTGACCAATCTCAATCATATAAGGATTTATATCAAGACCTGTCACATGGCAACTCAAGCGAAAGGCTGTGTAAATCCCAACAAATCCACAATTACATCCAATATCAAGGATTGTATCCTGTGCCCCAAAAAATTTTTTGAGCTGATAGGTTTCAAACCTTTCCTCGGTAGATCTTTCCCCATAAACCCCCGCAATGGCTAGCCCTTGATAGGGATATCCATGAAAATATGCATAATTTTCGTATTCCTTCTTTTGACGATATAAAATTTTTTGGATATGACGGTGTAAGGACTGGCGTTCCCTTTGAAACCAATCTGTTTGATCATCGGTAGTGGATTCATTTAAAAAACGTAAAATATGTCCCGAGAATTGATGGAGCTTATTGCCTATTTTGTAAACATAAAACCCTAATCTTGCCAAAAAAAAGCGTTTTTTCGGATCAACTTGCCATTTCTTCAAACATTCGATCATAGAGTGAATCCTTTTAAGTTGATAGATCGGAGAAAGACGGTAAAAGATAAGGTGTGTTTAAGGATGGGATATTCCATGATAAAAAACGTGTCACGATATCAAAAAAAGGAGAAGCATTCTCCTGCTCTGCTTTATCATAAATTGAAAAAGAAAAGGCTATGGTTTGACCATGGATCATAAGAGGATCAAATGCCACTGTTAAAATACGTTCTTCTCCTTCTTTTCCTGAAAAATGATCGATGGGCCATCGGATGCGTGTAATACACTGTCCCTGGCGATTCCATAAAGTCAATAAATACTCGCAAGAATAGTCTTTTTGCTGCTCAATCCTTAAGATTAACTTTAGCGTTATCTTCGATCCAAACTGGGTTCTTAGCGGATCCATCATAACAGATTGCAGAGAAATGCCCCTTTTTCCCTTCCATCGATACACTTCACGACCATCATCTAAAAAAGACGTCTCATCTTTAAAACCATTCATTAAAAAAGCTTCGTAGCGATTGACAAGCTCAAATGCAGGAGCATCAGCAATAAGTTTTCCTTTTTCCAGCCAAAGAGCGCGATCACAAAATTCCAACACTTGGGTCATGTTATGGGATACCAAAAGAAGCGTCGTTCCATGGGATGTAAGATTATGAATACGCTTTGCAGATTTTCGAACAAAATAAGCATCACCGGCCCCTAATACTTCGTCAACAACTAAAATATCAGGCTTGATGGAGGTTGCGGCACCAAACTGAAGACGCATTTTCATACCCAACGAATAGGTTTGAAAAGGCTGATGCAAAACGTCATCAAGTTCCGCAAATGCAAACGTATTATCCATAGCAACCTTAAGGTTTCTTCCATAAAGGCCAAGATTCATGAGGTACATTTTTGTATTCTCATACCCCGATAAAAGAGCGTGGAACCCCGATCCAATATGCATCAATGGATAAAGAAATCCTTGTACATAAACGGATCCAAACGTTGGTTTATACGTTCCTAAAAGATGCTTAAGAAGCGTACTTTTTCCTGCTCCATTACGCCCTAAAAGAGCCACTTTCTCCCCTTTTTGAAGAATAAAAGAAACATCATCCAGTGCTTTAAATGCCGTACTTTCGTGGCATGAATCTCTCAAAAAAAAACTTTTCATGATGTTCACAAGAGACGACGTCTGTCCATATGTTTTTGTGAGATTTTGTACCTTTATAGCAACAGAATCCATTTTCATATGCATCTATGCCATATCATAAAAAGTTGATTTGACCCTTTGAAAAATCCAAAAAGACACAGAAAATGAAAAAAAACTCATGAAAATAAGTCCTAAAATCACATAAGTCGGTGGCCATTGATGAAATACAAAAAGATATTGTAAGGATTGAGTGAAATAAAACAAAGGATTGAGATAGCAAATAATCTTTAACGATAAAGGAACCATATCCGGCGTATAGGCAATAGGGGTAATCACCATAAAAATCATGGCAATATAGGGAAGGAGCTGCTCCATATCTTTCAACACTAAGGTGATTAAAGAGAACATCATCGACACCCCCGAAAGAGCGATGATTTGAAGAAGAATAACCACCGGAATAAAAAACCACATCCATGAAAACATCCCCAAACAGCCACCAGCAATTCCCAATAAGAAAAATCCCGTTCCTAAGGGTACATGGGCAATCACGGTTGTTCGTATAGGAAGAAGCTCCACAGGAAACACCGTATTCAACAAGACATGCTTATTCCTAGAAATAGAACTAGCCCCTTGTGTCAACGAGGACGAAAAAGATAAAAACGACAGAAGACCGCAAAAAACATAAAAAACGTAATCAAAAATCTCCATTCCCTTTGGCTGAATCCTAAAAATGACTGTATAGACAAGGGAATAGAGTACCAAAAAAAACAATGGTCCCACAAAGATCCACATCAAGCCTAGAATGGATCCTGCGTACATGGATCTGAGCTCCATCATCGTCGTATAGGCTAATAAAAAACGATGGCGATAACACAATTGAAAGGGAGCTAAAAAAAACATCCAACATCCTTTGATAATGCAATTGTCGATGCGATCATAAAAAAAATTTTCTAAGAATTTTTAGGATGATTTTGACACACTGATTGCTTTGACAAAGCGATACAAACGGGACAACACCTTGAAAATCAAACGATGAGGTGCCAAAAACAGTGTTTTTAAATGGCTCTTCATAACAAAAAGCCTTCGAAACATCTCTACTTTCCACTCATTATTGGGATAATCTTTAAACGAATGGCAGGGTTCTCTGAAAAGATTTTCGAGTTCTTGTTTTGAAATTCCCAGTTTTTTGGCAATTAATTCTTTATCACGATCCAGTTCTTTTTCCTCATACAGAGGCTTTTCCATTTCTTTAAGAGCATCTTTGCGAGATATTTGACCTGATACAATCAACGATGACAGATGCGCTTTACGTTTGTCATACCCGAATTTTTCGGGCAACCAAAAGGCTTGGAAAAATTTTGTAAACCGCGATTCATAGTGCTTACCCCCGTAATACGTCCACCCTAACTCTTTGGACATAATCTCCATGGATTTTTCTTTGTTATAATCCATATAATTCAAGGGCCGAATAACTTCCATTTTTTTAATATAAGGATAGTAAATATAGTATTTAAAAAATGAAACAAGGGGGAATTTTTTAAGAATTAAGGTCCCAAATCTTTTATGAATACCTTTTAGATGGGCAATATCCATAGCATTATGGCCCCACGCACGGGGTAAAATACTTTCTGTCGCAAGGTTACTTCCATTCAAAACATACTTAATATTCTTCTGGATCGCAAAATTATAAAGAGCTGCGAAAAAGGCATGATCTTGTGGGACATCTTGATTGGCGACATTTGCTTTAAAAAAAGAAAGCTGAACATCACGCATTTCGGGCCAATCAACAACGAACGTATATAGATCGATGTTTAGCTTTTTGACAATATTCTCGATATTCTTAACAGCAAGCTCTGAGTTCCAGCCACCATCGACGTGTACAGCAAGTAATCTCAAGCCCTCTCTCGCTGCCCAATATGCTAAATAAGAACTATCAATCCCCCCACTTAATCCAATGATCGCATCGTATTCCTTGTCTTTTCCATACTCTTTGATTTCCTGGACAATTTTTTGTAAGCGCTCTTGCCCATTATGGGGAAACCAATAATGTTCTTTGATAATGTCAAAATTTTTACAATGATTACAGACACCCAAATCATCAAATGTAATATCAGGATCGGTTGTATCCATAATGCATTGGGTGCAAATTTGATAAGTCATAAATATGCTAAGCAACGAATAAGAATAAAAGGATCATAAGTTGCGCCTCTTATTTATGCAATACGAATTGGTCTTTTCCATGCATGAAAAGCTAAGTTCTCATCCAAAGATGCCTGATAAATCACTTTGCGATGGGTAAGTGATCAACACGGCATTGTGTCTTCCCTGAAAGACAAAAAAACTCCCTGCAGCCACGGCTGAAACACCACTTTTCTGAACCACATCCCCCATGTCTTGTAGTTTTCCAATCCCTCCATGGGCAATCACAGGCAAGGATGTTTGATCCACAACAGATTTGATCAACGAAAGATCACATCCTTTTTGAGTGCCCTCGCGATCGATAGAGGTGATCATAAGTTCACCAACACCTGCATTTTCAAGATCCTTACAAAACAATAGAAGATCTTGTTTTCGTGGCATACGACTCCCATGACTATAAAGGGTGTATCCACCTAAAAGACGCTTTTTCACATCTAAACTAGCTACAACCGACTGGGAACCAAAACGCTTTGCCATTTCCTCTACAAGAGATAAATCCTCAAAAAGAATGCTATTGAGAATGATTTTTTCAGATCCATTGGCAAGAATGCGCTCTGCCACAGACAAATCATGAATGCCTCCCCCATAGGAAAAGGGCATAAAACATTCACTTGCGATATCCTTAATAAAATCAATTTGCGGCGCTTGGTGATTGGGCGTTGCATTAATGTCCAAAAAAATCAACTCATCCACCTCTTTTTCATTAAAAATGCGCACACAATTAATGGGATCCCCAATATAGGTTGGATTTTTAAATTGTTTTGTTTTATAAAGCCCATCCTTGATAAGTAATAAAACGGGAATCAGTCGGGTTTTGAGCATGTGAGTCTCTTTTTGATGGAATCAACGGAGGGGGTCAAGGAGAACAGGCAGCAAAATTATACAAAAAATTCATCCCAAAACGATGACTCTTCTCAGGATGAAACTGCACGCCGATGATATGACCGTTTATGACAATAGACGCAAAATCATGGGCATAGGGCGTACGTGCAAGACAATGATCCTCATGATCCACATTCATATAATAGGAGTGCACAAAATAAAAACGTAATTCCCCCTCCATCCCCTGAAAAAGATCATGCTTTCTTGAAGGATTCACAACATTCCATCCCATATGCGGAATCCGAAGATCCGATGATGAAAACTTTTTTGTATCCATGGGAACCCACGCTAAGCCTTTTTCCTGCCCTTCTTCGCTGGAGCGTCCAAGCATCTGCGCACCTACACAAATGCCTAGTGTAGGTATTTTATCGTCTAAAACCTTTCGTTCAACATCTTCTCTCATACCACTGTTGTTAAAACAGGTCATCCCATGATCAAAGGCACCCACACCGGGCAAAAGAATTTTTTTCGCATGCTGGAGATCACTTTTTGTCGAGGCCACATGACACGTTACGTGAATACGTTTTAACATATTAACAATGGATCCGATATTTCCAACCCCATAATCCACGATTGTAATGGACGATCGTCCAGGATCGGTGCTCATGTATGAGTCCTTTGAAAAGGCAAGGAGGGACGAGATGCGATCATTTTTTTAACTTCTTCTTCTTGTGCTTGGTAGTTATAGACAGTTGCCTTCAGGGATGCATTCTTTTTATAGCGTTGAATATCCTTAACGGATAAAGAAAGAAATGTTTCTGCCATTTCTTTTGGAGAAAACCCCTTTGTGACTCTTCCAATATCTTCTTTTATCACAAATTCTGACAAATCGTGTAGAGGTGTTGTGACAACCATAAGACGAGATTGAATATACTCAAATAATTTATTGGGCATGGAATGATGCAAATTGGCTGTCGTACTTTGAAAACAACACAAACCAATGTCAAAGCTCGCCGTTTTTTGAACAATTTCAGAGGGATCAAAAGGATCTATCATCGAAACATTCCGCGTAAATGCTATTCGTCGAAGGTTTCTCTCATAACGTTTTGATCCACTTCCTTTCACCAAAATAAGAGTAAGATGATAGCTTTTGGGCAAAAAATCCATCATTTCAATTAAGTTATGAATCCCACGATCAGGATTACACGCCCCATGATAAATCAATTGGATACATTTATCATCAATGGGAGAAGGCTCAAGGGACTCATACAAAGGTAAAGAATAGAAAAGACGCGTACCGCATGAAAAATATTTTTCATAGAGACCCTGAAGACCTTTGCTCACAGTGAGCACTTCATCACACAAAGGTAAATAGAACTGACATAAAAATGTATATAACCGCTTAAATTGAAGGCGCCAGAAAAAACTGGACTCAAATTCGAGGGGATAAAATTCCCTTGCATCAAAGATAAGAAATGCATGCTTTGATTTCTTTTTAAGAAACGTTGCTAGCGGCAATAACACAAGATCGTGACAAATAATGAGATCATACGTGCTATTTTTAAACCTATTCATGTCATTTTTTTGAAAAAACAAAAAACATTTTGCCATTCTTTTTGGAAAAAGGATGGCCATTACCCGTTGGATAATTTTCTCTATAAAAGAAGGGGACATAAGATTCAAAAATGAATACGGAACCCCTCTTTGCAAGTCCTTTTTCAAGAATGTTCCTTCTTCATAAGAGAAAAGGTGAATCTCATGAATCGTTCCCTTTTGATAAAGATCACCGAGTATTTTTACCATCCGCGACGGCCTTGGATCACGCAGAGAATGTCGACATGACAGGAGAAGAGCGCGCATGTTTTCATACATTCTTTAAAAGGTTGCAAAAATAATTTTTGGTATGCTCATCACATAATTTCACTGCTGCTTGATGAGCATTTTCTTTATATTTTTGGATATCCTTTACTGTCATTGCATTTAAAGAGATAGCTAATCTTTCAAGATTGTCGTCCGCTAACCCTAAGCTATAGCTTTTAACATAGGTCGCCATCGATGGACGATCAGAAATGACAAGCATTAAGCGCGATTGAATATACTCGAAAAATTTATTGGGTAAAGCATATTCGTGGTTTTTATTCTTTGTTTTTTGAAGATAATAAAGGCCAATATCGTACGCATTTAGCATTGGAATAATATCCTCGAATAGAACAGGATTCTCAAAAAAAAGACGATCAGAAACCCCTTTTTCCTTAGCATACCGTTTCAAAAAGTATAAATAATCGGTATCATCGCTCAGCACCATGAAGGTAAGGGAAAAGCGTTGATCTAGCATCGATAAAAGATCGATCATCCTTTCTAAATGACGTTGACGGCTACAGCTACCATGATGAATCATGCGTATCTGTTCAAAAGATACAGGTTGAGGTAAAAGATCATGATAAGATGGATAAGATGGAATTACTATAGACCTTACCTGAAAAACATGGGCATAGAGATCTTGGATTTCTTTTGAAACCGTGATTACATGATCACACCGCGAAAGATAAGTCTTGCATAACCATTCCGTAAAATCTTTGAACACAATACGCCACAAAAAGGAATGATATCCTTGATGGGGATAAAATTCTCGCGCATCAAAGATAATTTTTGCATCTTTATACTTCTCTTTATAAAAAAAAGCATAAGGAAGAAGATCAAGACTTTGACAGATAATCACATCTCCTTTTTGAGAAAGTAACGTTTCAAAAAAGGTCTTGTCTTCCTTTCGAAAAACAATTAATCGATAAAACCATGGTGCAAAAAACGCTATAAGCTTGAAAAAAATCCGTTTTATTTTTTCCATCGGTTTTGATAGCGGAATTTTAAAAAAGGTATAAACAACAGTGTTTTCTCCATAGCAATCTTTTTGTCGATTTCCATGAAAAGAGAGAACATGGATTTTCGCTATCTTCCTCAACCACTTGACAATACGTATGCTGCGCGGACTTTCAAAGGCACAGTCCCGATTTAAAAGAATAATTGTTTGGTTACAATGATTCATACAAAGGTCCTTATCTTTATATCAAAGAACTTTCCATAATGGCTTGAAGATAGTCGTCCATGAAAAATAATTTTCTGCATATCGACGTGCATTATGTGAGAGTAATGTGCGCTTTTCAGGATTTTTATAAAGCTCTGTTATTTTTTTTGCCAAATCGTCCACGTTATCCATCGCATAAGTTAACAAAACACTTTGTTTCTCAAGCGCCATGTGATCTTCTGTATTCCCAGCAATTACACAACGTCCGCACGCTGTATAATCCCTAATTTTAATCTTTGAGGCCCCTGATTTTTCATACAATTCACGCAGCATGGGCGCCACGGCAATATCAAAGCAACTGATCACATGGGCTGCTTTTTCAATAGGAATTGAACCTAAAAAATGAACACGATGGGAGACAGATGACGCGCGTATCCTTTCCTTCAACAACGGAAGATAGGGCCCCTCTCCCGCAAGAATCAGATGAAGAGGATCATGGATCTTTGCTATTGCTTGGAAAAGATCATCCAACGCTTGCCATTTCGTCACAGCTCCAATAAACCCTACATAGAAATGTTCTTGTGGCAAACCATACTCTTTAAGAACGTTTTGGCGTTCATAAGGCTTAAAAAGCTCTGTATCTGTGCCATTCGGCATAACGAGAGTAGAGGATAACCCCTTTTTCTGAAGAGCCTCTTTTATCAAAGGCGTCACAACACGTGCATAATGGGCAAGACGACCATCCCATATTTGGGTCCACCTTCCCAAAAAGGAGAATCGTCGCCACCCCCTTGGCAACAGCTGATATAGTTCATCCCCCAAAAGACCATTATGCTCACTCAGGCACAGGACCTGAGGATAGAAAAGACGAACCCATCCCAACAATAAAAAAGAAAGAAGATGCATACGACTGTAGACCCTTTCTACCTTTTGAAGGATTTTTGTCTTCTGTAGAAGTCGTATCATGGGAAAAACCCCTAAAAAATGCACTGAAAAAAGGTTTTTATAAAAAAAAATGGAGAGGTTTTGATGAGACAAAAATTGTTCTTGATGTTCTAACGGCTGCGGAAGAACAAGTATGACATCATATCCTTTTTCTAAGAGGGCACAGACAACACCTCTTAAATGCAAGACACATGCATTAGGAATACTAATGTCGATGGGCGCACAGACTAACCATTTTTTTTTCAACATTCTGCCAAGACCCTCGCTCTTTTCTTCCCTGCACACGTCGTTTGTAGGCTATTTCCCTTTCTTTGGGAAGAGACGTCATTCAAAATGTGAGTACTTTCCTAAAACAGCCATTCCTCATATTTTAAACGACAGCGTTCAAGTTCTTTGCTATCATCCCCAAAAGGGTGCACTCCTCCATCGACAGATAGATCGACTTTAATTAGGAATAAATCCGATTACTTTTTATGCTCTTTCGCCTCGGTACTGATTTTATTGCGAGCATCGTTACAGGTTTCCTCATAGGGTACTGGATTGACAAGTGGCTTCAAACAACTCCTTTTTTCCTTATTCTATTTATTATCTTGGGCTTTCTCGCGGGTTGTCGTACTATTTTTAAAGCGATGACGTCACAACCGCCTGATCATAAAAAAGAAGAGTGAGATATCGATGAACGATCCGCTTCACCAGTTTGAGATCCATCCCCTTATTCCCATTCAAATGCTCGGATATGATGTCTCTTTTACAAATGCCTCTGTTTTCATGCTGTTAGCGACAATGGTATTGTGTGCTTTTTTTCTATTGGGTAAGCGAGAGCTTGTCCCAGGCTATATCCAGTATATTCAAGAAGCGAGTTTTACCTTTGTCAACAATCTTGTCAAAGCATCCATAGGCCCTGAAGGTCTCACCTTTGCACCGTATATTTTTTGTCTGTTTTTATTTATTTTTGCAGGAAACTATATTGGCCTCATCCCTTATGCATTTACATTCACAAGTCATATTATTGTCACCTTCTCCCTCGCCATCATCGTCTTCATTAGCACAACATTGGCGGGATTCCATAAACATGGTGCCCATTTTTTGAGACTTTTCTTCCCCAAAGATCTCCCCCTTGTTGTGGCCCCTATTCTTCTCCCTATTGAGATTATCTCCTATCTCTCTCGCCCTGTAAGCCTTAGTATCCGTTTGTTTGCGAACATGGTCGCAGGGCATACTATAATTAAAATATTTGCAGGGTTTACTGTCATCTTAGCTTCTACGGAAATGTTTCCTGCAGCCCTACTCCCTGTGATTACGAATGCAGCCGTGCTTCTCTTTGAGTGTTTAATCGCTTTTTTGCAGGCTTATGTATTTACCATGTTAACGTGCATCTATTTAAATGATACACTGAATTTGCATTGAA
The DNA here is from genome assembly GCA_937896365.1 of uncultured Alphaproteobacteria bacterium. Classification (GTDB taxonomy): domain Bacteria; phylum Pseudomonadota; class Alphaproteobacteria; order Paracaedibacterales; family JAKBAR01; genus JAKBAR01. The sequence goes on along the minus strand of CALBMH010000060.1, from coordinate 21,226 downwards.
TTTTATGAGGGTTAGGTTTATGGATATCAACGCGGCAAAAATGATCGGCGCAGGTTTGTCAATGATTGCACTTCTCGGAGTTGGTCTTGGTCTTGGAAATCTTTTTTCAAACCTTATTAATGCGATTGCGCGAAATCCAGCAGCCAAAAACGAGATTTTTCCCGTAGGTATGATTGGCTTCGCACTCACAGAGTCCATCGCACTCCTCGCTTTCGTCGTCGCAATGATCATTTTGTTTAAGTAATACGAGAAATAAAAAGGCCAATGACCCAATGCCTCAATTTGATCCAACGTACTTTGTTTCCCAGGTCTTTTGGCTGGTCGTGTCTTTCAGCCTTTTAGTAGGGGTCATCAGTGGGGTGGCCGTGCCACGCATCCAAAGCTCTATGAAGAAACGCTCTCAATATATTCAAGACGTAAAGGACAGAGAAACAAACTATCTCGCCCAGATTAATGATCTTACCAAACAGATGAATCATCTCAAACACGAACATGCTGAAAAAACACGCCATAGACTCGAAGCGGCTCGCGCTATGATCATTGCAGAGAAAGAAAAAGAACGGCAAAAACTCCAGGAGCTCTTTTCTGAACGACGCAAAGAATCGCTTATGGCGATTGATAAAGAGATTAGAGAAGTTAAAACAGATATACCCGAACTTGCACAAACGCTTATAAAAGATATCTTGGACAACCTCTTGGACCGGACAACTACTGAGGAGAGAAAGCACTATGTTCTCCACTAATTTTGCCTATTTCGTGAGCTTTTTAACTTTTGTTTTTTTTGCTTATAAGTATGGTCATAAAAAAATGAAAGGGATTCTTGATCAAAAAATTCAAGGGATCGCAAACGCTCTCGCCTTGGCCAATCAGCAAAAAGAAGAAGCCCAGTTAACCCTGAACGCCCTTAAACAAGACTTACAGAATTTCCAAGAAGCGCTCAAAAAAAAAGATTATGACGTTCAAAAACAGATTGAGGAAATGAATACCCTACACATACAGGAGATGAAGCACTTCATAAGTGAACGGGAGAAATATCATTTTTCTCTCTTGGATGCTGAGAGGAACAGTCGAGTCTACTCCTTAAAACAAGATCTTGTCAATGCAGTCCTTCAAGAGCTGCGTGTTACAATGGCTAACAATCCAGAATACCAATCAGCCTTTCAAAAGAAAGTTCTCGGGTTGTTAGAAAAGCAGCTCTTAATAAAATAATCTCACGCCCTGTAGACATCTCAACAAACAATTTGAACGAGCATTTACGAAAGGCAAAGGGTTAGTTCTTTTTTTAACCACTGCCATTGTATCCTCATATCGTCAACACATTCTATTTTATGAAAGCGGCGAATAATGAAACGATCGATATGCTTTCTAACATCTCAGCTACTTGTTTTATAGGACTGGAAAATAGTTATTGCTTCCGATGGCTCATCGGGGAGGATAAGAAACCCCATGCGCCGCGACACTACAATATGAGAGAAAAGAGCTCTCAACTCAATTGGATAACACACTATCTAAACCAACTAAATTAAGAAGAGAGGAGCGCTATAACATATTGCGTCAATACTTGCGTATATATAACGAGATGAGAAGTATGCGCGCTGAAGACCCTGAATACCGAAAATAAGAGACAGAATTGATGATCATATAAGACAGGCTGACGGTATTAATGATCAAGGAGACGAATCCAGGATTTAATCATAGGAAGAAACGTCATGAAAAAAGATCCATACAGGCCGCATCTGATTTGCACGATTTTGAAAATAATTTTATCGACAAGCGCTTAGCAGAGGTGGGTATTTCAAGGGAAATTTATGACGAAGTAGATCCGGAAAAGAACTAACTGGTATGAGATAGAACACGAACGCAAAAAACTTGATCCCCCGAGTGAAGCTCCGCACTCTACTTCATCTAACGATGATATTGCTGACTAGGCCAAATATTCCTGAAGATATTTTCCTGTGAAGCTTTCCTTGACGTTGACAATCTCTTCAGGGGTTCCTACCCCAACCACACGTCCTCCCTTATAACCACCCTCGGGACCAATATCAATGATATAGTCCGCTGTTTTAATCACATCGAGATTATGTTCAATCACAAGGACTGTATTTCCTTGGTCCACAAGACGATGAAGGACTTCGAGAAGTTTGTGAATATCTTGAAAATGAAGGCCCGTCGTGGGCTCATCGAGTATGTAGAGCGTCTTGCCTGTTGCGCGTTTCGAAAGCTCTTTTGAGAGTTTAATACGCTGTGCTTCTCCCCCCGACAGTGTCGTTGCTTGCTGACCTAAATGGATATAGCCAAGCCCCACCTCTTGCAATGTTCGCATTTTCTCACTGATCCTTGGATGGTCCTTAAAAAATTCCAACGCTTCATCCACGGTCATATCAAGGATATCCGCAATGGATTTCTCCTTAAAGGTAATATCCAAGGTTTCACGATTAAAGCGCTTACCTTTGCATTGATCACACTGGACATAGACATCAGGCAAAAAGTGCATTTCGATTTTTATAACACCATCACCTTCACAAGCTTCACAGCGTCCACCCTTTACATTAAAAGAAAAGCGCCCCGGTAAATAACCCCGTGTTTTTGCAAGGGGGAGACCCGCAAACCATTCTCGAACTTTGGTAAAACAATCAATATAGGTTACAGGATTCGATCGTGGTGTGCGACCAATAGGTGACTGATCAATATCAATGACCTTATCAAGGTATTCAATGCCCTCTATCTTTTCATAATGACCTGGAAGCTCACGCGCCTCAAAAAAATGCCTTGCAAGAGCTTTGTATAAAGTCTCAATCACAAGCGACGATTTGCCACCCCCCGACACCCCCGTCACACAGGTAAGCGTACCTAAAGGAATACTCGCACTCACACGGCGTAAGTTATTCGTTGTCGCTCCTTTAAGAGTAAGATACTGTCCTAATTTTGCTGTGCGCCGTCTGCTTGGCACAGGAATAATTTTCCGACCACTGAGGTAGGCCCCCGTCAGACTCGCTTCATCGGCCAACATATCCTTTGGTAGGCCTTGGAAAAGGATATTTCCTCCATTCACGCCCGCCCCTGGTCCCATATCAATCACATGATCACACTCCCTAATTGTATCCGCGTCATGCTCCACAACGATGACCGAATTCCCAAGATTACGCAGATGCTTAAGCGTATCAATGAGCCGATCATTATCCCGCTGATGCAGTCCAATAGATGGCTCATCCAACACGTAGAGAACACCTGTCAGTCCTGATCCAATTTGTGAAGCAAGGCGAATACGTTGATTTTCACCCCCCGATAACGTTCCAGAAGAACGCGCTAGAGTAAGATATTCTAAACCGACATTGTTGAGAAAGTGCAGACGATTGTTGATCTCATTAAGAATACGCTCCCCAATATCCCGTTGTTTTTGAGTAAGCTCCCCATGAAGGTGTTTAAACCACGCCAAAGCATCCTCAATAGACATTTGCGTTACATTACCAATATGTTTGCCACAAATCTTTACAGCAAGAGCCTCGGGTTTCAAGCGATGACCATTGCATGCACGGCAACAAGACGTACTTTGATAGAGCATGAGCTCATCTCGAAATTGATCCCTATCCGTATCACGAAACTTCCGCTCGAGATAAGAGATCACACCCTCAAAAGGTTTTTGAGTTGTGTACTTTCGAATGCCATCATCAAATGTAATGGGAATGATTTCACTCTTTGACCCATGTAAAATAAGATTTTTAATATGGTCATGCAAATCTTCGAAAGGCACGTTAAGAGAGAAATTTTTGACGCGTGCCAATGATTCGAGAACATTCATATAATACTCGTAGGGGGATGCTTTTTTCTTTCCTGCCTCTGCACGTGACCAAGGGGCAATGGCTCCCTCACGTAAAGACAAATGCGGATAAGGAATGATTCGTTCGACATCAAATTGCATCTCCACACCAAGACCACCACACGTTGTGCAGGCACCAAAGGGACTGTTGAAAGAGAATAGTCGCGGCTCTATTTCTGCGATACTAAAACCCGATACAGGACATGCAAATTTACTGGAGAGAATGATACTTTCGCCCAATGTGAGGTTTTGAACAACAATGATCCCATCACTAATTTTAAGGGCTGTCTCGATAGAATCCGTTAAGCGTGACTGGATATCCTCTTGAACGACAAGACGGTCAACCACCACTTCAATATCATGCTTTTTATTCTTATCGAGCACAGGCACATCGTCCAGATCATAAAGCACGCCATTCACCCTCACACGCGGGAACCCCTTTTGGCGCAATTCTAAAAACTCCTTCTTATACTCACCCTTGCGCCCCTGAGCGATGGGAGTAAGCAACATCAGCTTTGTGTTTAAGGGCAACGCTTGCAAGCGATCGACCATCTGACTAACCGTTTGGGCTTCGATGGGAAGACCCGTTGTTGGAGAGTGTGGTATGCCAATACGCGCAAAAAGAAGACGCAGATAATCGTAAATCTCTGTTACTGTACCCACTGTCGAGCGAGGATTTTTCGACGTTGTTTTTTGCTCAATGGCAATAGCGGGGCTAAGACCCTCAATGCTATCGACATCCGGTTTTTGCATCAAGCCTAGGAACTGACGAGCATACGCTGACAAGCTCTCGACATAGCGCCGTTGACCTTCAGCATAGAGCGTATCAAAAGCCAAAGAAGATTTTCCCGATCCGCTAAGTCCTGTAATAACAACAAACGTATTGCGCGGAATGGTTAGATGAATGTTTTTGAGATTATGTTCGCGGGCACCACGAATCACAATAGCATTATTCATTGATCCCCTATCATCTGTGAAGACATATGGGCTAGTTCTAGTCTTTTTTGGAGAGGAAATCCAGCAGAGGTTTCCTCAAGACAACCCGCTAACCATCCATTTTTACCCCTCTTAACCGTCATTGCTCCAAAACACTATGAAGAGGAAGATGAGGCACGTCTTTAAAGAGGAGTTCTTATCGTTCTGAATATCTCGAGAGCTTTTTTTCTACAATCGTCGTGATCGACAATAGGAGAACTGTATGTTGTATCTAATTTGATATTGGCTTTACTCAATACATCAGAAGGTGCTTCCCAAGGAGTATGAATAAACTCCTTGGGTAACTTTGCTAATTCTGGAACGTACTGCCGAATATAGTGCCCTTCAGGATCGAATTTCAGGCTTTGCAGCGTCGGATTAAAAATACGAAAGTAAGGTGCGGCATCAGCTCCGCATCCGGCCACCCATTGCCAGCTTGCTGTATTATTCGCCAGATCAGCATCAACAAGGGTATCCCAAAACCATGCTGCCCCTTTACGCCAGTCAATGAGGAGATCCTTGATAAGAAACGAGGCAACAAGCATGCGCACACGGTTATGCATCCATCCAGTCTGCCATAATTGGCGCATACCTGCATCAATGAGAGGGTAGCCTGTCTGACCTTTTTGCCAAGCTTTCATAGCCGTCTCGTCGTCCTCCCAAGGCATTTTAGAAAATTCCTTACGAAGAGGATGCGTCGTGATGTTAGGAAAGTGGTAAAGAAGATGATGAGCAAATTCACGCCAACCAAGCTCACGTAAAAAGCTATGAATACTCTCATTCAGTGTACTCTCGGTTACCGCGAGCTGGTGACAACGATGAACAATCCACTTTACACTTATTTCACCAAAACGCAGATGGGGTGAAAGCCTTGATGTACAGGCAAGAGAGGGATAGTCCCTCTTTCTCCCATAATCCTTTAAATGATTGTCAATAAAGTGATCAAATAATCTGTGTGCACCTTTTTCACCAGGGATCCACGCCTTTCGCAGTCCAGCGGACCAATCCGGCGAGGAAGAAGGATGACCACAAAGATCAAAAACACTCAGAGAATAAAGATTTTGAGCATGGGCACGCAGAACGGGAGGAGTGGGAGCAGGTATGTGTTCTTGCAAAAGCCTCTGGCACTCTTTCCAAAAGGGCGTGAAGACTTGAAAAGGTTTACCAGACTTGTTTTTGATATCCCATGGCTCAAAAAGCAAACAGGCATTGAATGAATAAACGCTCAGGCCCTTATTCTTAAAATATTCCTTTATCTTTTTATCACACGATAGACCTTCAGGATCGTAACGCCTATTCCAAAAAAGAGCGTTTGCTTTGGTTTCATACACAAGGCCCTCAAGAACATCTTGGTGGGAGCCACGACGCAAAATAAGAGAGCCACCGCGCGATTGAATATCTTCTTGTAACGCTAAGAGACTCTGATGAAGCCACCATTTTGACGCGCTTCCAAGGGATTCTTCCTTGTTTTCGGGACTGATGTAGACGAGATGAAGCTGTTTTTTTGAGTATTGTGCGGCGTAATGCAGTGCGGGGTTATCAAATAAACGGAGATCATTTCGAAACCATACAATTACTGACATTTTTCTTTTCGTGCAGTAAGAACTTGTTAACCTTTTTCCTTTATACCTGAGAATAAGGTACAGTGAGCAAGAAGCAAACACGTGCGAGATTTAAAATTTTGATTAAAATTTTATTTTTTAGTGCTAAACTACCGATGTCAAAAACTTTGCAAGGAGCATTCGAATGCATAGAGCAACAAAATCCTTAACATTTTTAGCTGCCGCCTTTTTAATGACGGCTTGTCAACCCGAACAAAAACCAACACCCTCTAACCTCGGTTCAACCTACACCATGCCAAGCGGTGTGGGAGGAAAAGGTGTTTATCAGGTTATGGTAAATGGTAAGAAAAAAATGCTTTTCGAATCGACGGACATGGATCTCATTTCTGAAGATGCGTGGGGCTGCTGTTGTGCAGAAAACGCACCAAAGGAAGCTGCGATCTTGAGGACAAACCGCGAGCTTGAAATACGGGTCGGGGACTACTCTCCCAATATCATGATCGAGGATATCGAAGTAGGTTGTGATAGCAACAATCCCGCACGTCTTGAGGTGATGTTCTACGTCAAAGTCGCTCATTCTGCTGGAGCGAATGCAAATCTTCCCATGGTTGAAGTTCCACTCTTCTTCTCTGCTGTGGATGTGCCAACACAAGAGGTTTACTCTAATGGTAGCGCCATGGCGAGGATCGATATGAACAAGCCATTTGAGGTTCAAAAAGTACGCGCATGGTTTGATACAAGCGACCTCAAAGCCCGTGGTCTTTCTGGCTGGTCTTTGATTGTGGGGATCATGAAATCTGAAATGAACCGCAAATTCGAAGCACAAGTTGCAAAGGAAAAAGAGCATTTAATTGCTGAAGCTGGTGGTCGTGATCTGAATACAACACGTTCGGGCATGCTTCCAGAATCCCTTCGTGCAAGCGAACCGTACGCTCCTGACCTTATCAAGAAATAAGATTGCTAGCGCCATACTCCAGGCAAAGGTCCCTTTCCCTGGAGTATAACTGAAAAATACTATAGAGAACGAGTAGGTTGTTATACTTATGACTACGACGGTTGTTATTGTGTCGGCCAAGCGTTCACCTATAGGAGCTTTTCAGGGGATTTTGTCTCATTTAAAAGCTCCAGAAATTGCTGCTCCTGTGATCAAAGGGCTCCATCAAACAAGTACTATCGCAGCGGTTGATGAGTTAATCCTAGGCTGTGTGCTCTCTGCTGGGATGGGTCAAGCCCCTGCGCGTCAAGCAGCTATTCTCGGAGGGCTTGGAAAATCTCTTCCTGCAACGACTATAAATAAAGTCTGTGGTTCAGGAATGAAGGCTGTGATGTACGCCGCGGACATGATTCAACTGGGTCATGCCCAAAGCGTCTTAGCGGGGGGCATGGAGTCCATGAGCCATGCACCTTATCTTTTGTTGCGCGGACGGGCGGGCTACCGCATGGGACACGGCGATATTGTTGATCATATGATGTGGGATGGTTTGGAAGATGCCTACCATTCGGGCGCCGATCGCACCTCACGCAAAGCTATGGGATGTTTCGCCGACGAAACAGCTAAAAAATATGGTTTTTCAAGAGAAGATCAAGAGCACTTTTCTGCTAAAACGTTTGAGAACTATCAAAAAGCCCAACAAAACGGCTATTTTAATAACGAAATTGTTTCCTTTCCCCATGCCGAGAACGTTATCGACAGGGATGAACCGCCTATGCGGGTAAAAGTAGATAAGTTTAGCAAACTCAAACCTGCATTTGCTACGGATGGAACCGTGACAGCTGCGACATCTTCGTCCATTGCTGATGGCGCCTCTGTTCTCCATCTTATGTCTGAAAGCTATGCCCAAAAAAAAGGGTATAAACCCCTCGCACGTATTGTTGGTTATACGAGCTTCGCGTGTGCACCCGAGTGGTTCACACTGGCTCCCATCGGTGCTATCGAAAAAATTTTTAAGCACATTGGTTGGACATCAAAAGAAGTCGACCTTTTTGAAATTAATGAAGCTTTTGCCGTTGTTGCTATGGCGGCAATCAAAGAGCTCCATTTAGATCGAAGCAAAGTCAACTATCATGGCGGTGCTTGCACCCTTGGCCATCCCATCGGAGCGAGTGGTGCACGTATTCTCACAACCCTTGTTCACGCTTTAAACACACACGGCCTTAAGCGGGGTATCGCTGCAGCCTGCATTGGCGGAGGAGAAGCAACAGCCATGGCCGTAGAAATGACATAACTAAGGGAGGATGAGACGTGTGCAGAAGAATTACACACAACCCACCCAAAAATTCCCCAGTCTTTTTCTCACAAAAGCAATCATCCCATCGGCTTCCACGGTTCATAACCCTTGAAGATCCTACATTTTCCAGAGCCCTTAAGGCTACCAGGCTTATAGGCTAAAACCGTTCCCGTCCGATTTGGCTCATGGTCTTTTTGCCATTGATGTTTGTTAAGGTCAGTTAGAGGCGGACAATCTACCGTGTAATGGAGCCATCCATACCACTCGGAAGAGACTTTTGAAGCCTCAGCAATTCCTTTGTAAATGACCCAACGCCGAGCCTTACCGAACACTGGAACGCGCCTATCCTCATAATAGCGATTGCCATCTTTGTCCTGTCCAATAAGCTTCCCACGCCACCAGGTGAGAAGATAAACATGGGCACTCATCCGTTTGACCCTCCCAATGCATCCTTCCCTCCCCTATAGGTAGCATTTTTCTAGTACTTTGCAAGAGGTCATATAAAAAATAATACTTTCCACGAACCCATTTTCTTTTCTTGAGGAAGCATCTCCTCACCAAAGCTTATGTACCCGTCAAGGGTATCCAGGATATCGTGCATAGTGGATAGCCAAAAACCACCCAAAAAGGAATAAAAGATAACGGTTGCTAGAGACTCCACTGCATAAATTTTTTCAAAGATCAAGCCTTGAAAAACAACACTCCCTGTGCTGTTTTAAACTATATCTTGTCAGAAATTCCTTAATAAATACTATATTTTGTTGCTAACTCCCTCAAAGCCTTAAAAGGAGACCGTATGAAAATTCAGCGCTACTTTACTCGAACCCCTAATGATCCGTACGCAGATGTATCCTTTCATCAAACGGCAAGTGATATTAGAAATCCTGATGGGTCCGTTGTCTTTTCCCTTAAAAACATTGATACGCCAGAAAGTTGGTCTCAAGTGGCAACGGACGTCCTCGCTCAAAAATATTTCCGTAAAGCCGGCGTGCCGAGCAGGACGGTGGTGGTGAAAGAAGAAGACGTTCCACAATTTCTCTGGCGTCGCGTACCAGCACCGAATGCAACGTTTGGAAGCGAAACCTCAGCCAAGCAAGTGTTTCATCGATTGGTGGGAGCCTGGACTTATTGGGGATGGAAAGAAGAGCTCTTTGAGGATGAAAGCCAGGCACAGGTTTTCTATGATGAGATGTGCTATATGCTGGCAACCCAAAGGGCTGCACCGAACTCACCTCAGTGGTTTAATACAGGGCTTTACTGGGCATACGGTATCGACGGCCCATCCCAAGGACACTACTATGTAGATCCCTCAACCGAAGCCCTTACAGCCTCTCCTTCGTCCTATGAACGTCCTCAGCCCCACGCCTGTTTCATACAACACGTCAGTGACGATCTTGTCAATGAGGGTGGAATTATGGATACCTGGACGCGCGAGGCACGTCTCTTCAAATACGGATCAGGCACAGGATCGAACTTCTCCAATATCCGCGGAGCGGGAGAACCTTTATCCGGCGGCGGCAAATCATCAGGATTACTGAGTTTCCTCAAAATTGGCGATCGATCCGCAGGGGCAATTAAATCGGGTGGAACAACGCGGCGAGCAGCGAAAATGGTCGTTGTGGATATGGATCATCCCGATATCGTGGAGTTTATTCGTTGGAAAGTGATCGAAGAACAGAAAGTAGCCGCCCTTGTAACAGGGTCGAAGCTTAATCACAAACACCTCAACAATATTCTCGAAGCATGCTATTTAGAGAGCCTTAGTCCTGAGGAGGCGCGCGATCCTAAAAGAAACGCAATACTACGGGAAGCTATAAAAAAAGCGCGTGAGATATTTATACCCGAAAACTATATTCAGCGTGCTTTACAAATGGCAGCACTGGGTATGCGCAAACTAAGCTTTGAGACCTACACAACAGATTGGGATTCTGACGCCTATCTCACGGTGTCAGGGCAGAATTCCAATAACTCTGTGCGCGTGACGAACGACTTTTTGGATGCAGTGATTCAAGATAATGAGTGGCATTTAATCGCACGCAGAGACCGCAAATCCTTTAAAGCAATGAGGGCTCGCGACCTTTGGAAGGAAGTTACCTTCGCAGCGTGGGCCTGCGCTGATCCTGGAATTCAATTTGATACAACAATCAATGACTGGCATACCTGCCCCAAAAGTGGTCGCATCAATGCGTCGAATCCCTGCTCTGAATACATGTTTCTTGATGATACAGCGTGTAATCTTGCTTCCATTAACTTAGTTACATTTTTAAAAGATGATGGTTCCTTTGACGTAGAAGCTTATACACATGCGGTCATGATGTGGACCATTGTCCTCGAAATTTCTGTTTACATGGCTCAGTTTCCCTCCAAGGAAATTGCAAAACTTTCCTATGAGTTCCGAACCCTCGGGCTTGGCTATGCTAACCTGGGCGGTCTCCTCATGGCGATGGGTATTCCCTATGATAGTGCGCAAGGGCGTGCCATTGGGGGAACCCTTGCAGCCATTTTAACAGGTGTGGGCTATAAAACATCGGCAGAGATGGCGGCAATGGTGGGGACCTTCAAGCACTACGACTTGAATAAAGAGGACATGCTCCGTGTGATACGTAACCACAGACGCTCAGCCTATGGGGAACTCAAAGGATATGAACAGCTAGGTATTCTCCCTGTCTCTCTTATAGCAAAAGATTGTCCTCTTCCTGAACTCATTCAAGCCTCAACACGAGCTTGGGATGATGCCTTAAGTCTTGGGGAAAAATATGGTTATCGTAACGCACAGCATTCCTGTATTGCTCCTACCGGTACCATTGGCCTTGTCATGGATTGTGATACCACAGGCATTGAGCCTGACTTCGCTCTTGTGAAATTCAAAAAGCTTGCGGGCGGCGGCTATTTCAAAATCATTAACCAGATGGTCCCCCTCGCCCTTAAAAAACTTGGATACAATGAGAAACAGGTTGAAGATATTAAAGCTTATGCCATTGGTTACGGCACTCTTGATGACGCTCCAGGCGTAAATTTTGAGCTCCTTCATCGCAAAGGGTTTGATGAAGCTCATATTGAAAAACTCCGTGATGCCTTAACGTCTGCTTTTGATATTAAGTTTACTTTTAATGTTTGGACGCTTGGTCAAGAGCTTTACAAAAAGCTTGGCATTAGCGATGAACAAATGAATAGCCCACATTTTGATTTGCTAACACATCTTGGCTTTAGTAAAGAAGATATTGAAGCAGCAAATAATTACTGCTGCGGCACCATGACGCTCGAAGGAGCACCCCATTTGAAGGAAGAGCATCTTCCCGTCTTCGATTGTGCGAATCCTTGTGGTCGTATTGGTAAGCGATATCTTTCCGTTGAAAGCCACATCCGCATGATGGCAGCGGTGCAGCCTTTTATCTCGGGTGCCATCTCCAAAACTGTTAATATGCCCAATAAGGCTACTATTGAAGATTGTAAGGAAGCATACTTAATGTCCTGGCGCCTTGGTCTTAAAGCCAATGCCCTGTATCGTGATGGCTCCAAGCTCTCTCAGCCCCTTAGTACGATGGTCATGGATGATGATCTCATCGACGAAGATATTCAAGAGATGCCCAAAACCCAGCAAGTAGCCACTGTCACACCCATGATTGTCGAAAAAGTGATCGAGAAATTCATTTCTCAACGTCAGAAACTCCCCAGCCGTCGTACGGGCTATACACAAAAAGCATCGGTCGCTGGACACAAGATTTATATCCGCACCGGTGAGTATGATGATGGTCGTCTTGGAGAGATTTTTATCGATATGCACAAGGAAGGAGCTGCTTTCCGGTCCTTAATGCATAACTTTGCTATGGCAATTTCCATCGGCCTACAATATGGCGTGCCTTTGGAAGAATTCGTAGAGGCCTTTACATTTACGCGTTTTGAACCTGCAGGCCCAGTGGACGGTCATGACCGTGTAAAGATGGCGACATCCATTCTCGATTACATTTTCCGAGAGCTTGCGATTAGCTATCTGGGACGTGATGACCTTGCCCATGTGCAAATTGCCGAAAGTGACCTTCGTCCCGATACCATTGGGGAGAGATCTGACTACCAAACCTTTACAGATGATGCTGATAGAGAAGCAGTAACAATACCCCTAAGTGAGGAAATGCTCGCCAGTAATGATAATATTGTCATGTTGAATATGGGTAAAGCTGCAGCGACAGGCACCTATGATGCACGTGCCCAGGCCAAACTCAAGGGCTACCAAGGCGACGCCTGCAGTGATTGTGGCAATTTCACAATGGTGCGTAATGGTACATGCCTTAAATGTATGACCTGCGGTGCAACCAGTGGGTGTTCGTAGACAGCATCCACTTTTAAGGCTTTGTAGAAAAGAAAAACCCCGCCGAAGCGGGGCTCATTTTGAGAAAATTTATTTATTAAGAATATCTAACCTTTTTTTCTTCCATAGAAGAACCTTCTAATTTTCCATTGATATCAAAAGAATAAGAGTTTTGATAAAAGTTTTCTGAAAAGGCAGATGTAAAAGTATTATAGCCATTGTAAACATTAACACGAATATTTATGGAGTGAAGTTCTAGTTTTGGGGTGATTTGTTTCGCCAAAGCTTCAGCAAGAATGGTTGGTTTTATTGCCCAATCAGACATAAAATCCCCTGATCTAAGATCCGCTGATGAAATAATCTGGGCGCCTGTAAGAGTAAGAGGTGTATCTTTAGCTAAAGATACATTATGATTAAAATTAATATCAAAAGTTTCTTTTCTATCTCCAGCAGACAAAACCCCTGTAAAAGAAACCTTTATAGGGAGAGAATTAACGTAATGAGTGTTTAGTTTAAAGGTAAAATCTTCCTGTCCTGAAATAACGCGCTCATAAGTTGGAGAAAGAGTTTGTTGTTGCACAGAATCTCCCTCTAAGGCACTGTCTTGCATCGCCATAGAAGCTGTTGCCACAAAAGATGACATTAAAAATAAAGATAGTTTTTTCATTTTTTACTCCGTTTTTAGTTACAATATTTAGTTACAATCTTGTAATAGAACAAACATTATCTATTGTAAATAATTATTTTATTGCGAACCTTAGAAAAAATTGGAGATAATAAAAAACCCCGCCGAAGCGGGGCTCATTTTGAGAAAATTTATTTGATTTCTTTAATATTTATATGATATATGATTTTCATTAACAACATTTAATAAGGAGTGAAATTGGGAATTGGGACCCCTCTTCTTTTCGCTGAACGAAAACAGATGACCGTAGCTAGAGATTTTTCCACAAGAGAGGACATATGATTTTAAGATTAGAGAAGGCATACGATCATATGTATTGAAAAAAGATTTAATGATGCTTTCATCCGTTATTTTGAAAATAATATCTTCAGCACTAACTGAAAAAAGCACAGCACCACCTTGAGAGATAATTTCGATAAAACTCGACCCCACAGGTTTATCATCTTTCATTATGTCAAAGTCTATTCTTAGGTTATAATTATCTAAGCTAGGCTGGCAATGAAAGAAAAAGTGATCAGCGGATAATTGATTTTTTAGGATACTATATCGAGGATTTACACCAGACACAAGTTGCACTTTTTGTTTTTCTGGCTGAACATATTTTAAAACATAGGGGATTTTTTCTTTCTCGTTAACGGTATAAGAAACAGAATTCCCTTCATACTCTACAGAAAGAACACTAAGAGATGTAATACGGGATTGATGTTCTTCTAAACCATAAATCTTTTTAAAGAGACGAAGACTTTGAATAGTGTTAAGAATATCTGTACGCTTTACCCACATGATGCCCGTTGTCGTTGCCGAAACAGCTTCAATCTTATCAACACTAAAGGGGGTTTCTTGACTGTCCGCTACAATCGTGCCTGTGACTTTAAATGTATGCTTTTTATTCGCAGGCAAATTATGAATGATAAGGTTGCTAGGAAGTTGTTCGCGCCAGCTCATCCTTTTTTTAGGAGCATCTGCTTTGGAAATCTCTTGTGTAGAAACCTCTTGCTCATCATTTTGAATCATAGCAAATACACTTGTTGAGAAAAGAGAAAGCATTAAAGGCAAAAGAATTTTTTTCATTTTTTATTCCACTTTTATTATTAACATTCTCTGACTAGGCTAAATTGTCGCATGTGTCAAGGGAGAAAAAGAAAACACAAAGGGGTACACTGTTTCAAAGCACACGCTCTTGAATCTTTTTCCTTTCCTCGCCGAATGTCTTTATGACTCTCCCTTTTTAAAAGCAAGTATGCTAAGGTGGCCTTTATGTCAGCCCCCCTCATTTATCTCAGGAATTTAGGCTATGTCTCCAAGGACTCGGCATCACATGAGAAGAAAATTCTCTACGATATCAATCTCACTCTTTCTAAAAGACATGTCACGACACTGATTGGCCCCAACGGCGCAGGAAAGACAACGCTCCTTAAGATTATCTTGGGGCTCATTGCTCCCACGACGGGGGAAATAATCCGCAGGAAACCTTTCACCGTGGGCTACATGCCGCAAAAGATCCATTTCAATGGTTTTCTTCCCCTTCGTGTCACGGACTTCCTTCGCCTGTTTTCGAAAAGCCCATCTTCCATCGACGACTACCTGTCACAGTTCAACGCGCAAAAGCTTGCTCTTACCCCTATGCACCTCTTGTCGGGAGGGGAGCTCCAAAAAATTCTGTTTATTCAAGCTACCCTCAATACCCCTGACCTTCTGATTCTCGACGAGCCTTCCCAAGGACTCGATATCGTCACCCAAGACGAATTGTATGCGTCCATTGACCAGGTGAGGCATAAAACAGGGTGTGGTGTGCTTCTAGTGTCCCATGACTTGCATATGGTCATGGCAAAAAGCGACTCCGTATTCTGTCTGAATCACCACATTTGCTGCTCGGGTCACCCCGAAGATGTTCAAAAACACCCTGAGTACCTAGGTCTGTTCAAGAGCACCCTCCTTTCGAATGTAGCACCCTACCATCACCACCATGATCATGTTCATAAAGACTAGGAATTGCGGTCAAATGTGTGTCTACAGAGATTTACTCATACTGTTGTGGCGTAGGGCCATAGTATCCTGAAAGGCGTTGTTCGTCTTTTGTCAAAGGTTTTTTGTAGCACATCTTATCTGCCAACGTATGATAGCAATAAAGAGGATAGGGCGATGGCAACTCCCCATGGCGAGCCATATAACGGGTTTGGATGTCGGCTGAATCAGGAGCTAAATGGCGAAAAGGATTACACCCCGTAAGAATGAGAGAGGAAAAAATAATCATGATTGAAAGCCATAGATGTATCATCGAACAAAGTCAAAAGGTTCCCCCGCATAAAAGATACTCTGCAATTCGTATGCCAAAGCTGTTGCAAAAAAGTTTTTTGAGAATAGCTTAAAGCGCTGAACGCTTAATAGGAATGCTTAAGAAGATCATTGGTCATAAAAGAAAGACCCCACGTTGGGGTCCAGAAAAGGAGATCAAAAATCCTCTACATTTTTTCATAAGTCTTCACTATTGTTTGTGCTTTTTCAAGGGCACTCATAATATCCTTCCTCACTTGCGCGACACCATCGCACACGAGCTTATAAACAGGCGCCAACTGCCCAACCGCATCTAATTTCCTCACATTATCACAAATAACCTTAACACCAGACAAAATCGTTCCAGGAACATTCACTGTGAGCTCTTCTGTTTTTACATCACTTAGAGCATAAGATACCGCAATTCCTTGTGCCGCTTTTGAACAATCAACTTGAGCTTTTTCTTCACCCTCTTTTTCCAGATTATTGAAAATACCCCGCTTGTTTGATGGAAATAGGATAAGTGTTGAACTATCCTTAAAAGAGATAACATTAGTACTTGATCCGTCAATCGTTACTGTATCATCCACACTATTTATCCCAACTTTAAAACCATTCGAGAGAGTCCAATAAGAAACCTCATTTTCACGCGTATGGATAATATCGATAGTCTGTTTTTTTACTGAGGCAATACGTGAACCAGGAATAAAGAGATGAGACTCCCCAACTGTTAAAAAAGAGGCCTTCGAACCAAATGGACTTACGTCATAGTTTCCCTTACCAAAAGGAGCAGGTGTAGAAATACTTGACATCACAAGTAACGTATAAAGAGCGGAAGCACTCTTGTACAAACTAGTTGCATGACTTGAATCGTTTTGGCTTATACTCCATTTTTCTAACTCTTTTTGTATCCCCCCACAAATGTTATCGAGTTGCTCATAAAGACTGCATGCATTCCCTACCCTCTGATAAAGCTGAAATTTTTGTTTTAATTTATCACTTTCCTCTTCAACATCCCTCAGCTGAGACTTTAATTCTTCAACATGACTAGTGCTATTTTTACTCTGTTTTTCTGCGTGTTTAAGCATCACGCTCACCCCCTCATGAAAAAGACTCCATGTGGCAAGTTTTTTTTTCTGATCTGTCTGATCTGGCAATACGTCTTCTGAGACAGTATCTATTTTTATACTGTCTGAAGCCCATGATAAACCTGTTGACAGTACGAATGCGAATGCCACCGATGTGATTAAAATCCTCTTTTTCATCTAAAAATCCCCTCTATATAAAAATTTTATGTTTTCCAACACCATCTAATTGTGGGAATCAAATTCTTAATAAATAGTTAATGCTGAAAAAGAAAAGTTTTCTCAAAATTATTTTTCCTGAGATATCTTTGTTCTCCTCGTATGCGCCTTGTTTGTCTCAGATGCGCTCCCAAATCTCAAAATTTTTATAGAAACTTTACATCCTCTTAATCTTATTAAATTACAATTCAGTAGACGATCTAGAAACGCTTGCAATACTTTTCTAATAATGGATGATATAATACGGGACTTTATTTCTGAAACCTTTGAAAACTTGCAAGAACTCGAGCAAGTGGTACTGACGTTGGAATCAGAACCTGAAAATATGGAGCTTATCCGCAATGCGTTTCGTATTCTCCATACAATTAAAGGAACATGCGGCTTTCTTGGGTTTTATCGCATGCAAACAGTGGCCCATCGTGCTGAAAATGTCTTGAGCAAAATGCGTGATGGCGAGCTCAGAGTCTCTTCCTTGATCACGTCTTCACTTCTCGTCGCGTTGGATACAATTCGACAGATTGCCGATGGTATAGAATCAAAAGGCGCTGAACCCAATGGCAATGATCATGACCTTCTCCATGCCCTTGACCAGTGTCTCACCTCCCAGATAGTTTCTTCCCCAATAAATGAAGAAGGTAAATTAAGTGAAGAAAGTGAAGAAGCTAACACTCCCGCACACGATCCTGAACCAGAACCAGCCTTGAAACCCCATCAAATACTACCGACCCTTCCAGAAGAAAAGACTGCCCCTGATATAAAAACAAATTCGCTATCTAAAGAAGAGGATCGTTCAACCGCCCATACAAACCAAAGTATCCGCATCAATCTTGAAATCGTTGATAATTTGATGGCCCTCGTGGGGGAACTTGTTTTAACACGCAATCAACTGTTCCAGCAAAAAGAAGAAATGGAGATACCGAGCACACAAAATAATGTTCTGACGCGCTTAAGCCATCTCACCACAGAGTTGCAGCAGAATATTATGAAAACACGCATGCAGCCCATCGAAACCGCATGGACAAAACTCCCCCGTCTTGTACGTGATATCGCCAGAGAGCTTGGAAAAAAGATTAATGTGAAACAAATAGGCTCCGATACAGAGCTTGATCGTCAAGTCATAGAACTCATCAAAGATCCCCTCCTTCATATGGTACGAAACTCAGCGGACCACGGTATTGAGATGCCCAATGTACGCAGAACATGCGGAAAAAATGAAACAGGGACAATTACCCTCAAGTCCTACCACCATGGCGGACATATCGTCATTGAGATTACAGATGATGGGAAAGGCATTGATCCAGAGATTATTCGTCGTAAAGCGATTGAAAAAGATGTCATTTCTGTTAGTGAAGCAGAGCGCATGTCAAGCGAGCAAATACTCCAGGTGATCTTTAAGCCAGGTTTTTCGACAGCAGAACAGGTGAGTAACGTCTCCGGCCGTGGTGTGGGCATGGATGTCGTACGGTCCAACATCGAGAAACTGGGTGGCACCATTGAGATGCAATCGATAAAGGGTGAGGGCAGTAGTTTTATTATGAAGATTCCGCTCACTCTCTCCATCATTTCAGTGCTGTTGGTCAGTGTCTCAGGACAGCATTTTGCCATTCCCCAGCTCGCCATCACTGAAATTTTGAGCTTTAAGAAAAAAAGTAGCCAGCCTATTGAGGCTATCCAAGACAAGCCCCTTTTGCGCTGGCGTAATCAGCTTCTGCCTCTTATCTATCTTGATGAGATCTTAGCTATCCATGACGATGTTGAAAAAAGCGCGCATAACATCATCGTCACACAAATAGGTCATCAGCACTTTGGCTTCATTGTTGATAGTATCCATGATTCCCAAGAAATAGTTGTTAAACCGCTCTCGCGAAAACTCAAGAAAATCAGTACCTTTTCAGGAAGCACGATTCTTGGGAACGGTGAAGTTGTGCTCATTCTCGATCCTAACAACTTTGATCTCCAATTAGACCCGACAAACGCTTCCCCTTTTGAATCCAAAGAATCACCCAATGCAGAAAAGGTAAGAGAAAGCACGATTATTCTTATTTTTAAATCAGATCAGAAAACAAAAGCTGTTCCCCTTGCCCTTGTCAGCCGTATTGATGAAATACAAGCCAAAGATATTCAAAATATTTATGGACAACATATCTTTCGTCACCGTGACCAGCTGATTCCCCTCATGGATTTTACAAATACCGATGTTGATCCTGAAACTTTTCTTCCCATTCTTATCTTTACAGACCGCGGCTACAAGCTTGCTCTGAAAATTGATGAGATTATGACGATTGTCGAAGACTCCACAGAAATACAGCTTGAAAGTAGTAACAGTGAAACTCTTGGAACAGCCATTATTGCCAATACACCAACAATCATCATTGATTGCCAAGCTTATTTTAAAAAGGCCTATCCGCATTGGCACGAAAGACTCGGTCATAGTCTATCTCCCAGAGTCGTCAAGAGACTTCTCCTGGTGGATGATAGTACATTTTTCCACAATTTAATTTCCCCTCTCCTTCGCGTTTCTGGCTATGTAGTCAAAACAGCATCAAGCGCTGAACAAGGGCTTCAAATGTGCAAAGAAGCAAAACATCCCTTCGACATTATTATTAGCGATATTGAGATGCCAGATAAAAACGGATACGATTTCCTCGCAGAAATTAAAGCAAACGAGGAGCTTTCCCACATTCCTGTAATCGCTCTTTCAGCCAACGATACCGAAGAAGAAATACTCAAAAGCAAAAAAGCAGGATTCAACGATTTCGTCCGTAAGACAGATCAGCAGACGCTTATTCGCGTTCTTCACCAACTGTGTACCATGGAAACAAGAGCATGACCCATGAGCGGACTCCGTGTCGAAAAGAAGAAGAGCAATACCTCACTTTTCGTATAGGAGAAGAATGGTTTGGGCTTGCTGTCACGTCTATTAAAGACGTTATGTATACACCACAGCTAACACCGGTTCCTCTCAGTAGCTTTGAAGTAGCAGGTTTGCTTAACCTGAGGGGGTATATCGTAACAGCCATTCATGCGTCCCTTTTCCTCGGCACAAAAGCACCACCGCGTACCATGGGAAGCATGTGTATTGTTCTGCAAGATGAGAAAGAAGATGAGCTGTATAGTTTTATCGTCGATAAGGTTTATGATATCGAATCATGGCCGAAATCCCTTTACGGGTCTCTTCCGCTTAACATGATACCCAGATGGGAGAGTGTAGCCGATGGGGTTTTCCGTCTGGAAGGACGTGTTGTAACTATTCTGAATAAAAGGAAGATGTTAACAAAGCTTTCACAGATGTGATGATTGAGGGTAAGAAATAGGTTGTGCTGTGGGAGGGTCAAGCCGGGAGAAAGTTGAGGTTAAGAACTCAAGGAAGAGAAAAAAGAAAGTTCCGAGGACAAGGACGTACTGGACGTGGTCAGCCCTAATAATAGAACCAGGAAATAGCCTACCTGACACTTTGTATAAAAGAAGAAAGGGTCTTTTAGGCTTGGCATGGACCGACTTTCCCGCGTCTTAAGACGAAGTATCATAGGCGCTGAGTGCTTTCACGGTCGAGTTCGGGATGGGATCGGGTGTTTTTCACTCGCTAGACATACCAAGCCAAAGAGAGCCTTTGATAGAGTCTCTGAGGCAAGGAAAAAAAGACACACGCGATGGACTCACCTGAGTGTGAGTGTGAGAGGCCATGGGAACGAGCACACAGGGTACTCGCCACCGCCACACATTTTATTTTATGAGCGTGTACAAAAACAATAAAACCAAATTAAACAAGCCAATGGAGCGATTAGTATGGGTTAGCTTCATGCATTGCTGCACTTCTACACCCCACCTATCAACGTGGTGGTCTTCCACGGCTCTCATAGCGAAACGTTGTTTTGAGATGAGTTTCCCGCTTAGATGCTTTCAGCGGTTATCTCGTCCATACTGTAGCTACCCAGCGATGCTCCTGGCGGAACAACTGGTACACCAGAGGTATGTCCATCCCGGTCCTCTCGTACTAGGGACAGGTTCTCTCACGTTTCGTACACCCACGGCAGATAGGGACCGAACTGTCTCACGACGTTCTGAACCCAGCTCA
>CALBMH010000059.1 GCA_937896365.1 uncultured Alphaproteobacteria bacterium | reverse complement strand
AGATAATGCAATGTTTTTTTATTGGGACCCATGTAAATCTACTGTTGATTTGGGGGGCTTGATCATGATTTTTCAATCAGTTCTTCTATCAGCTGTGCATAGTTTCTGTAGAGGGATTCATCGCTCTTAAATGTAACACCGGGTGGAGAGCCACACTGTCGCCTTAGCAAAATATACCCCTGCAAATAATAAAAATAGCGCTCTAACGATCCACCAAAGAGTTGTTGGAGCATTTCGAGTGTTACGTGGCCTTCCTTACAAAGAATTGATACTGTTTCCATAAATTCCAGGAGTGAGATAATGCGTGCAAAATCACGTATACTTTCTTTGTCTGGATCTTGGGAGAGACCGACAATATACACGGAGAATATTTCTTGGAGTTGGTCTTTGTTTTTTGCACAAAGAGCTTGCCTATGAAGAAGGCATCGGGCTTGGATCATATCCTCGTGCATCCATTTTTCAGTTAATAACAAAAGAAAGTTTGCCTTTGTTGTTTGTTGACTTGCTTTATTCGTCTTTTCTAATGCAGGGAGCTGCCAATAGGCAACGAGGGCCAAAACAGTATTGGATAGAGCAGAAAGTGCTGTAAAAATAACAGACTGAAAATGGAGATCCCCATTAAAAATTTTAACAAAAAAAATGGTTAAGGCCATACAACCAGAGAAAACACCTACCACAATGAGTCCTGATAGAAAAACCTTAGGCATTATCATATTTTAACATTTTTTATTTTTCCTCCTTCAGAGTAAGAAGAAAAGATTGATTTTTGCTTAATTTGCTTAAAAAATTGTTTTTAGCGCTACGTTTCTTTTACAAGCATTTAGTTTTGTTTCATTTTTTTGTTTTCATCGCATGCTTTAGCAGTTTTCTTTCTCAACAGCACTTTTCTAGTGCTATGGCTTCGTCCTTTTTTCCTGCGAGCTCCTCTTCTAAAAAACAAGCAGGGCTACCATCTCAAAAGAAGAAAAAAAAGAGCAAGACGAAGGAACGTGCAACAAAAAAGCCTATGAAAATAAAGAAAGGGAATGACAGAGAGTCTCTCCCGGAAAAAAACACTTCTCTTGTAATACCCGTTACACAAAATTCTTCACTCTCCAAAGCCGATCTTAAAAAACAACTCATTCACCTGAATACCGTAACACAATCACAAGCCATTCACGCTCAGCCGTCTCCTCACCGAATGGAGAAAATAGAGGGAAGGGGGGAGAAACGAGAAGACGATTCTAGCTCTTTGCCATCAATCCTTAATGTGAGTGATAAATTCCTCACATTTACGTCGAAAAAGCTACCTGGATTAGCCTTCATAAAGATCTTCGATGCTTACTGGATTTTTCTCGATACGAAGTATCCTATTCATATTCCAAAAACCTATCCGTTTGGCATTCTAGACATATCCGATCAAAGCAATGCGACAAACACAATTCTAAAGTTAAAACTGCGTCACGATTTTTGGCCTAATATCTCGACTGAGAAACAGAGATGGATTATCGAATTCAATACGTCTCCACGTTTAAGCCGCACGAAAAAAAGTATTCGATGGCCAGATACCATGGATAAGCCTTTAAAAATTCTTATGCCTGGTTTTGTTTCAGAAATTGATTGGATACATCCTGAGACCTATATACCCTATGCCGTTTATACGTCGCGCAAGCAAGACGGGGCTTTTATGCCCCATCAAACTTTTCCTCAATTGTCTTTGATGGAGTCTTACATTGGACTTGCTTTACATCCTAAGGCCGATTCACTGGTTGTTCAAAGGGATGTTGAAGATCTTAATATTTTTAATGCTCTTGGCATGATTATACCGGATGATTTTCTGAAAAGTTCCCAAGGGGTAAGCTTTTTGTCAGACAAACGGGTTCCTTACAAGATCAATTCCGAATTACAAAGGATAAAAAACCTTCCTGAAACCCCGGAACATATTGTGAAAACAATAGAACTGGGACTCAAACTCGGACTTTTCAGCGAAGTGAGCGCACAGCTTAAAAATCTTAGAAAGCTCTGCCCAAAGGGTGTGTGGTCCGATAATGCTAATAATGCTAAAATTGACTTTATGCAGCTTGTTTTGCTTACTCTTTCACACGGTAACGAAGATGCTGGAGAAGATGTTCATTTCGTAAATCATTCTGACCAGAGTCCAGAATTCAAGTTTTGGTACGCCCTTTATAAACGCAAACCACAGAATTATGGGGCTATTGTAACGCACATTCTATCAACGTATCCGCTATTTATTAAAAACAGGATTATTGAGATTCTTCTTACACTCCCAGACGAGTGCGAGAACTTGAAGACCCTTTTGGGGTTGCAAGGTATTCACAACGACCTTAAAGAACGCGCACGACTTAAACTTGCTTTGATGCAACCCATTGATATCCGAGAATTAAATGATTTAGCTAAAGGATCTCATCAAAGAGAAATCAAGGCTAAAGCAACACTCCAACTTCTATATGAAATGCAAAAACAAAAAGACTTCAATCTGCAAAGCGCTATAGAAAAGCTTGAAGAGTTTCTCTTTAACTTTAGCGATAAGGAATTCGAAGCTAAGACTTTCTTGGGTAAATTGTATGTTGCTAAAAAAGATTACTTTAGCGCTATACGCCTCTTTAACGATCTTTTACCGAGATTTAAAGATTGGGAGGATGAACTTAAAGCATCCATGAAAGATGCCTATTTCAATTTTTTCCAAGATGTCTTTGACAAAATGGCTCATAAAAAAAAGCGAACTGACACAAAGTCTAACACTAAGAAAGAATTAGCGACCTTTGATCCCAAGCCCCTTGATATTGTGGCTTTTTACAATGACTTTAATCATTTAACTCCTGAAGGAGAGGTCGGAGAGAAGATTCTTGATACAGTTATTCAAGCTCTCGAAGCACTGAACCTTTATAAACCAGCCATTGATATTCTTAACCGCCTTCTTGAACAATCCAAGGATCCCCAGAAAAAGAAGGAACTCACCTTTAGAGTTGCTCACGCGTATATTCTTAACAAATTACCTAAGGACGCTGAGAAAGCACTGATAGCCCTTCAATCATCCGAAAAGGATGAAGATGTCAGAAGAAAAACGGCATTATTAATTGATATATATCTTTTGCAAAATGAACCACTTAAAGCTTTTCTTCTCGTGGAGAACTGTAAAGACATTGATAGTCTCCTACAAAAAGAGCGTATTTATTGGTTTATGAAAGATTTTGAGAAAATTCTTACTCATAACCCTTCACTCATTCAACACGTAGAGAATAAGGATAGAAAAGCAGAGCTGGCAACACACATCGCTATTGCAAATGTTCTCACAAAAAACCCATCGTTTGATTTCTTTGATTTGCGCCAACGTTACGACGATATTGTGAAGGGCACAGCCTTCGAAAAGGACTTCATGACAGCCACAACTCCAGAAATTAAGATAAGCGATGGCCTTCGTCATTTCGACGAATTAAACAATCTACTCACAAAATAGTCGACTATACTATATTATTTTCCATAATTTTCATTATAAATTAATACAAATCAAAGATAAGAAAAACAGACCAGTGGATAGGAAATCTGTGATACAAAAATAACTAAACAAACGTCAAAAGATACAGAGTCGGATTTTATGGCAATGAAGGTTGCTCTTATTGGTCGACCCAATGTGGGTAAGTCAACGCTGTTTAACCGTCTCACAGGACGTAAACTCGCCCTTGTCCATGATCGTCCTGGCATGACACGCGATCGTCGTTATGGTCATGCAAGCTTAAGTGGTCTCCACTTCGAACTCATCGACACAGCAGGTTTAGCAGATCCTGAAGAGTCCGTGCTGACACAAAGCATGTATCAACAAACACAAAAAGCCATCGAAGATGCTGATATCCTTCTTTTTATGATCGATGGGCGCGTATCGTGCACGCCTTATGATGGAGAACTTGCGCATTTGATACGGCGCTACAATAAGCCAACATGCGTTCTTGCCAATAAAATAGAAGGACATGAACATCTCAGTGGACTCTTTGATGCAATGCAATTAGGATTTGATCCAGTCTTAGCCGTTTCTGCCGAACATGGTCTCGGACTTGATGATCTTTACTCTTTTTTGAAACCGCACATTCCACAATCCCACTTAAGACAAGAAGAACAGGCCCCTCCTCCCCTCCGTCTTGCTATCATGGGCAGACCAAATGTGGGCAAGTCGACGCTTGTCAATGCACTGCTTAAAGAAGAGCGTCAATTAACGGGTGATATCCCAGGCCTTACCCACGATGCGATTCGTATTTGTTGGCAGTATAAAGACCGTGCAATCCAATTGATTGATACAGCAGGTATCCGCCGCATAGCACGCGTGGATACCCCCATAGAACACTTATCCGTCCAAGACGCACGCAAAGCTCTACAATACGCTGAGTGTGTGATCCTTGTCATAGACTCTACACAAGCCCTTGAGAAGCAAGATTTGGCATTGGCCTATGAGATTTATAATGAAGGTCGGGCCATGGTTATCGCACTTAATAAATGGGACCTTGTCAAGAATAAAACGGCCTTTCTTGAGGAGGTTCGGCACACGCTGACCCATCAATTGGCACAAGCTAAAGAGATCCCTTTCATTGGGATCAGTGCAGCGCGCAAGCAAGGGCTTGATAAACTCATGGAGGCTGTGTTCCTCGCAGACCAAATGTGGAATAAGCGCGTATCCACAGCAAAACTCAACGAATGGCTCAAAGGCGTGGTCGAGCGCCACCCTGCACCTGCTATAAAAGGTAGACGCATTCGCCCTAAATACATTACGCAAGCCAAATCGCGACCGCCAACCTTTGTTCTTTTTTGCTCCCAAGCTGAGAAATTGCCGGAGTCCTACACGCGCTACCTCATTAATAGTTTACGAGAAACTTTTGTCCTCCAAGGTGTTCCTATTCGTTTTTGGGTGCGTGGGCAGAAAAACCCCTATTCGGAAAAACACAATACCGGAGCCGGAAAACAGGAGAAGCCAAGGTGAAAATCTCTTGGTTGTGTATTTTTCCCTTGCCTTTTGGCGTAGAGTCTTATACCCTACGCCAGTAGACTGAGTCCCCTTCGTCTAGAGGCCTAGGACACCGCCCTCTCACGGCGGCAACACGGGTTCGAATCCCGTAGGGGACGCCAAGATTTTCTTCACTTCAGTTCGTTTTTAATACCGCACCCAAAGGCCTGTGTTTCAGGTGTTTTGACAGGTTCTCCTTTTAGAATGGACTCAGTGGCTTCTGACAAGAAGTTCTGATTGTGATCTTTGTCCGTTGCTGAACCGAAATAGGCAAGTTTCCCTTCCCTATCAATGACAGCAACTGTTGTCGTGACTTTCGCATGGAACATATTTGCAAGGTCCGCTTTATCATCAATAATCACAGCGGTTGCATTTTTATACATCTCAAGATGTTTTTTGCCTCCTTCATTCTTTGTATCAATATACCCCTCTTTTCCAGGTGCCGAAGAAATCACACTTAACCAAATGATCCCTTTTGCTGTGTAGTTTTTTTGCATCTCAGGCATGAGCATGCGCTCAGGTGTATAATAAGCACCTCCAGCAAAAGGACAGTCTTTGTTGGTCCACTCCAAAACAACGATTTTACCCTTGAGATCTTTATCAAACTCATGGACTTTATTTGTGTGGTCCGTCACTTTAAAGTTAGGAACAGCCCCCCCTACCGTGACGACGTGGTCAGCCTGTGCAGGTGCAAGGGTTGCAGCAGCAATAGCACAAACTGTAACAAGTTTTTTGATGGGCATCATGATATCTTCTCCTTTTGACTCAATGTGAATGTGACTGTCCGTTCTGTTAGGATTTGCGGCAGTACGATAGGGGGCCTCTCCTTTGGGTAAAATACATAGAGCGGAACACCTTTTCGTTGGAATTGATCCAAAAATGCAGTCACTTCAGGATCAGATGTTGTCCAATCAGCCTTGAGAAGGCGAATATTATTTTCCTTGAAAAACTTTGTCATAGAAGCTGAGGTTAAAATAAGTTCATTGATCTTGCAACTGAGGCACCACGCCGCTGTGGCATAGACAAGCACGGGTTGTTTTTCAGAAATAAATGTATCAAGACGTTGCTTGCTGTAGCGTTCTGATTCTTGTGTGAGGGAAGAGGAGCGTGACGCTTGTTGACCAATAAGGTAGAAAGGCAAAGCTCCAGAAGATAGGAGAACAAGGGCAAAAATCCAATAACTGAGGTGTTTTTTGTGGCGCGTTTTCTTGTGTGCCCAAGGAATCATAGCACACACAATTATACCACTCCCTGCGTAAAAGAGACCATGTGCACCAATTTGCTCTACGAATATCCAGACAAGCCACACAACCGTCGCATACAAAGGAAACGCGAGAAATTCTTTAAATGTCAGCATCCATTGCCCCGGTCGAGGGAGAATTCGTCCTAGCAAAGGTATAAAATTGACAAGAAGAAAGGGAAATGCAAGACCTAATCCCAAAGCCGCCATGATTAGAAAAATGGTTAACCCACTCGCTAAGAAAGCATATCCAATGGCTGTTGCCATAAAAGGCGCCGTACAGGGTGTCGCAACAGCTGCAGCAAGAATTCCTGTAAAAAAGCTTGCCTTGAAAGAGGGGCTCTCGGTAAGATTCTGCCCTACATTTCCTGCACTCCACGTAATATCGAAATATCCCGAGAGATTGAGGCCTACGAGAAAAATAAGATAGATCATGCCCAGTATAAACAAGGGTGACTGCATCTGAAACCCCCATCCCAAAAGCGTGCCTCCCTCTTTCATAAGAACTACAATAACTGCGACAAGCAGGAATGAGATAAGAATACCTCCTGTGTATGCTAAACTATGAAGACGTTTGTTACGGGCAGTCGTCTCCAATTGTTGTACAATGCCCAGGACTTTAAGTGATAAAATGGGAAAAACACATGGCATAGCATTAAGGATAATACCCCCTAGAAAAGCAAAAATCAGCATTACAACGACGTTCTCTTCTCGACCGGTCGTCGTTCCGAGGGTAACTCCCGCTGTTTGCTCTTGGAGCGTTACGTCATACGCCTTTGTTTCACCATCTTTCCGCTCGACGAGAATCAAGCCTGTTGTCTGGGGATAGTCCTTCTCGTGACTGAGCGGCACGTAGAGGTTCAGTGTGTTTTGACCATGCTCCCATGTTTGTTCGGCATTATATCTCACCCATAACTCCTGGCGCGGAATAAGGGTGATGTGCGCAATCGTCTCTCCCCTCTCCTGCCAAAGGGTTTTGGGAATTATGATTGTGAGTGTATGTCCTTTGCGCGTAAAGGCAAGAGGTTCTTCAATCCTCTCAGGTGTGTGTTTTTTAATCAATGAGCGTATCTCTTGCTCAGATTTAGACGCAGATGCGGATTCAGCAGATTCAGGTTGAGATGCGGTTTTTGCCGAGAGCTTTGTTGATTCTCTCACAGGAAGAGTCAGTACGAGCTCCGCTTTTTCGGGGACACAACTTTCTTTACATACAAGCCAATCAGCGTTGAGTTTTAGGGTTACGTCCGTCTTTTTATATCCTTGTGGGAGTGTAATTTTTGTGAAATAGATAGCTTTGTTCGTGTAACCATAGCTAACACTCCCTTGCGTTACGATACGTCTGGGGGATGATGCAACAGTGGCCCCTACCTTTACCCCCTCGTCAACACTCCATCGAAGCATTGTTCTAAGCCCTGTATCACCTGGGTTTTCCCAGTACGTATGCCAACCCGCTAAGGGCTCTAAGATAAATACAGCATAGAAAGTATCCCCTCTATGGAGCTTATCCGCTGTGCTCAAGAAGGATACTTTACTGTGAGGAAGTGTCGCAGATGTCTTTGTTTTTGCTTCTGACAAGAAGTCTTTCGCAGCACTCTTACACTCACACACGATACACTGAAAGGCAATAACAGTAGCAATAAAAATTCCAAAAAGTGTCCTGAAGCCTATACACCCGCTTTGGCACATCTACCTAGTCTGCCCTAGGAGAGGGAGTTGCTCCAGGCTTAATAGCAATGACCCCTGCCCCTTCTTTTCCAGAGCTCGTCTTACCTGTAAATCGGTTATAGCGGTCAAAATAGCCTACCCGTAAAATCTCATAAGATGATTTAAAAAGAGCATTGATAAGAGTGTCTATATCAAAAAGATGGAGGGTTTTTGGCATGTTGTAGGCAATATTTTCTTTATAAATATCCGAGGAGGAAATATTCATACCTGGCCAATGATCCCCTGAGCGACGTTTCCTCTCAAAACCGTCACGAACTTTTTGAGGAACTGTATCCATATATATTGTAGGGACAACGACATAAAGGCGGCCGCCTGGTTTGAGCCATTTCATTATCTTTTCAAGCCCTATCTCAATGTCTTTTCCAGAGATAAATTGAAAAATACGACAAAAAACAGCGTCCAGAGATCCAGCCGGTAAATCGATATCGCGCGGGAACTCCCCTTGTTTAAATTCGGCTCGTTCTAAAAGACCTTTCGGAATACGCTTCTTAATAATTTCCAAATGTCTACCATCGAGATCATTCACGATGACAGACGCCCCGTTTTTAAGGAGCTCTAGAGAAAGAGAACCAAAGCCAGCACCTATTTCTATTACTTTATTGTTATTTCGGGTCGTATGGATAACAAAATCTCTTGTAAAGGGATCAAGCACAGCGTCTGACATAAACCCATACTTATTGAGGGTGGGAATATTACCATACTCATCTGGGTCTGGCATTGTCACACCCCTAATATTTTCTTTTGCTTTCAAAGTCTCGCAGAAAACAGGCTGTGGTATCATGCACAGAGCACCCACAAGAGATAAGCACAGAGGAAGCATCGAAAAGATATCCATTGGGTCTCCTTCCCTCCCATTAAAAAGAAGATCATAAGAGGTTGCAAGATAAAAATCTTTCTTGATAAGACCGTGTACTTAGGAGAGTATCGACTGGGGTAGAGAATACCAAAGCATCCTTAAAGGCAAAGAAAAAGTGGTTTTATCTTATGAAACTTGAGTCTACATCTATGCTATCTGAAATATCTGAGAATAATCATCTTCTTCCTCGTTGGGATTTATCGGATTTCTACGATGGGTTTAGCGATCCGAAACTGGTAAAAGATATGAAAAATCTCGAGCAGGATGTTGCAACCTTTTCCCAAAAACAAGGGCAGTTGGCGTCAACC
Source organism: uncultured Alphaproteobacteria bacterium (assembly GCA_937896365.1). Taxonomy (GTDB): domain Bacteria; phylum Pseudomonadota; class Alphaproteobacteria; order Paracaedibacterales; family JAKBAR01; genus JAKBAR01. The sequence goes on along the minus strand of CALBMH010000059.1, from coordinate 875 downwards.
CTAGTGAGCTTTTACGACGATCTTCTGACCTACGAAGGAATTTGCAAACGTCTGTCAAAACTCTCATCCTACGCCTATTTAAGTTTCGCTACACAAATGACAGATGAGAAGGCAAAGGGCTTCGAACAAAAAATCAGCGAATTCCAAACGAGTCTTTGGACACAGTTAATTTTCTTCACCCATGAAATCATTGCGCTATCCCCTGATGAACTTGAGCATGCTTACACACTAAATGAGCAGCTTAAAACCTATAAGCCATGGTTGGATAGCACGCGTGTTTACAAAGATTATATCCTCGACATAAAACAGGAACAGATTCTCGCACAAAAAGACCTGACTTCTGGCTCTGCGTGGGTGCGTCTGTATGACCAAACATTAGCAGAAATGGTTTTCACCGATAAAGAGGGTAAAAAGCTAAACCTTGCTCAACTTCTTGAAAGAATGTCAGAAAGCGATGCACCCACGCGCCGTGAGGCAGCAGAGCTCTTGTCCATGGAATTAGCCTCAAAAAAATCCCTTTTTACGCTCATTTTTAATACGCTTCTTAAAGATAAAGATATTCACGATAATCTGCGCAACTATAAAACACCTTGGGCGTCTCGTCATCTGGCAAACATGATTGAAGAGGATGTTGTGAATGCCTTGGTAGAGACTGTCAAAGCCAATTACCACTTATGTCACCGCTATTATGCCTGGAAAGCAAAACAATTTGGTGTTGATAAAATTGACTACTGGGATCGCAACGCCCCGCTTCCCGCATCCCATGATCCACAAACATCATGGAAAAAAGCAAAAAAGATTGTCTACGATGCGTACAATGACTTTAGTCCTAAAATGGCAGAAATCAGCAAGAAATTCTTTGACAATGCTTGGGT
>CALBMH010000058.1 GCA_937896365.1 uncultured Alphaproteobacteria bacterium | reverse complement strand
CTCGATCTGCTTTAAAGCGGCAACAAAATCGCGTAGCCATACAAAAATCCCTTACGAAGGCGCAGAGGGATCGGAGAAGTTTATGGATGAGCCAACTTTTGCTTTCCAAGGAGTGCTCAAAGCGCTATAGGTTCTCTATTATGAAAAAGTCCTCGATCAAGTATGATTGTTATTGCCATTGATGGAAAGAGGTAGAATTCAAAAGACAATTACATCAAACACCTTTACAATAGGCCTATGAAAGCACTCACACACACAAAAAGAGTACAGCGCGGTGACCTCATAGCGGCCTTGGACATAGGGACGAGTAAGGTATGCTGCGCTATTGGGATAGGGGATACAAAAGAAGGATCTGGTCTCAAGCTCATTGGCTTGGGCCAGCAAAGTTCAAGAGGTTTAAAATCCGGTACGATTACGGATATGGATGCCCTCGAGGATTCTATCCTCAATGCCGTTCATACAGCAGAACAGAATGCTGAACGTACGATAGGAAGCTTGTATGTGAGCTTACCGGCCAGCTTTATTGAATCGGACATTGTCGACGTTGAAGTGTCTTTAGGAACAGAAGCGATTAATACTGAACACCTACGTCATTTATTAACGTTGGGAAAGCACGCTCACGAGCTTAAAAACGCCCAGATTATCCACGCCCTTCCCATTCTTTATGGACTAGACAATCAAGAAGGTATTCGGGACCCCAAGGGAATGTTCGGACATACGCTCCGGGCGCAGATTCATATTCTTTCAGCACCTCATAGTATACTGAAAAATATCGCAGCTTGTGTGGGGCGTTGTCATTTGAGTGTGAATGGTTTTGTTGTCTCGTCATACGCCTCGGGGCTAGCGACACTTGTTGATGACGAGCTTGAACTCGGAGTGACCGTGATTGATGTGGGGGGAGGCACGACAACGATTGCTTCATTTCTTAACGGCTCGCTTGTTTACTTATCTAGTATTCCTCTGGGTGGCCAGCATATTACAGGGGATATAGCGCGTGGTTTATCCACACCTCTTAGCCAAGCGGAGCGTCTCAAGACACTCTATGGCTCTGTGTTTCCTATAACTGTCGATGATCGAGAGCACATCATTGTCCCGCAGCTTGGAGATGATCCATCGTCTACAGCTCACCAAGTTCCTAAATCCCTTTTCATTCGTATTATCAAAGCCCGTGTGGAGGAAATTTTTGAGCTTGTTTGGAAGAATATGGAGCGATCAACGATTGCTGATCTCCTCAACCAACGTATTGTGCTTACAGGTGGGGCGAGCCAGCTTCCAGGACTGTCAGAGTTTCTGTCTCATGGATGGAAGCGACCGATACGTGTGGGAAGCCCCATAGGTTTTCAGTCATCTCATGAACTCACTCGCAGCCCAAGCTTTTCCACGTGCGCTGGATTGCTCCATTATGCATACCGCGATGAGAGGAGCCGTGAAGTGGCCCTATTGCCTCAGCAACACGGTCATTTCTGGCAGCGGTTTATTGGATGGTTTAAAGGTAACTTCTAATCATCATTTCAATCAGGCATAGATAGTGATCAGGCTTTCAAGACATATCTCATGGAGATCGAAATAAGCGTTCGCGATACCCTCAACAGAATAAAAAGTGGTAATAAGGAAATAAAGCTTGCCCCGATTGATCCCCTTATGTCGATGTTTAACATTAAAAAGATGGATGAAAAGCATAGAATACCTGCTGTATCTGATAGTATAAAAAAGTTCTATACGACTTATGTTGCCCCTATCATGAACGATCTGGAGTCCTGTGAAGATTTTATCAATGATCCAAAGAATAGTGCAAAGAGAGACACAGCAGAAAAAGCTCTTTCTCATTTCCTACCACTCTTGTCAAAACTCTCAGAAACGCGAAGCTAACGAGGCTCCTGTGCCTATGGCTCAACATTCATGCCAGCACCGTTTCATCTAGGACATTCACTACCTTCGCAGAAGTTAGGGATATTGATGCCCTGAAAGAAAGCGCGAAGGGTACGGCTACTATACACAGCGAGAAAGTTGAACGGTTTAAGAAGCTATTGTATCGGTATTTTCTAGCCTCAAAAAAGAAATAAAACAGCGCTTAAGAATCTGATTGAAGAGAAAAGAGCCGTCGCAACCCCTCATAGCTCGGAAACTTTGTCTGTTGTCTATGCGCTGTTGTCTATGCGCTGCAGAACCTTGATGGCAGCGTCATGGATGGAACAGACATTGATGTGACTTTTGAGGAATCTTAAAGCCTAGAGAAGGAATGACTCAAAGGAATATTGGGAGAACAATCTCTCTACGCTCTTTTGACTTTTGAGATTGGAAAATATGTAAAAGCGAGCTCTAAAAACGCTGTCCTTCAGAAAAAATCAATCACATACATAAATACCACTTGACATTTCCGAAAATCGTTTCATAATTCAAAGTATGGTTTATTATCTTTATACTACATTCTCTCGCACATCAACATCTGCCTAGGGCGGCAGATATCTTCTTACCTTGACAAAACCAATCTGTGAACCCACCTGACAAACAAGGTGGATGTGTAACTCCAAGAGAATGGAGCGATCCAATGAATATCCAAAAATATGTCGACTACTTAAAACATTTACCTGTACAGCTTGTTATTTGCCTTGCCCTAGCCATCTTGGTTGGGCCCTCCTTAAATGATGGCGTGATTCAGTTCCTTTACACCGCTAGCTGTGTGATTAAGGATATCCTTATTACCGTTTTACCAATCATTATTTTTGCATACATTTTTGATGCGTTGATTGGCCTTGATAAAAAGGCTCCTCTCCTTTTGATGACGATTCTTGTGATGGTTTTTCTATCCAACTTCCTAGGTGTCATGGTATCAGGCGGTGTAGCAAGTATTTTCCTTCCTCTTTTAACCCCCTTTAAAGGCGATGTGAAACTAGCCCAAGAGGTTGTCGTTCAGCCCTTCTTTGAGCTCAACCTACCGCAATTCATTTCACCAGACATGGCAATGTTTGCTGGTATTACTACAGGTCTCATTGCAAGCTTTTTCAAAATTGAAGCAGCAAAACCCCTTGGAAAGAGGCTCCATAAAGCAGTGACATGGTTCTTGCACAAAACATTTATTCCTATGCTTCCCATTTATGTGACAGGGTTTGTGTTGAAGTTGCAGTATGAGGGATCACTTGCAACGCTTATTCAAAACTATTTCCAAGTGTTTATCTTGGCGATTTCACTTATCATCCTGTATATAGGTTTTCTCTATTACATGGGAAGTGATTTTCGTTTAAAGCAATTTTTGAATCATTTGCAGAATATGCTCCCTGCAGGGCTTACAGGTTTTAGCACCATGTCAAGTGCGGCAACAATGCCTGTGACGCTCGAAGCAGCAGAGAAAAACCTTAAAGATCCTCGCTTTGCGGATCTCATTATTCCAACAACAGTGAATATTCACTTACTTGGCGATGTGCTCGCCATCCCTATGACGGGCCTTGCGTTGCTTTGGTTTAAAACAGGGTCGCTTCCTGATCTTAATACCTATCTGTTTTTTGCAATGATGTTTGCTATTGCAAAATTTTCATGTGCCGCTGTTCCAGGAGGTGGCGTCATCATTATTTTGCCTATCCTCCAGAAATATTTGGGGTTGGACCAGGAGCTGATTACACTCCTAACGACAATTTACATCCTCCAAGATTCCATTTTCACGGCATCAAATGTCATGGGCAATGGCGCTTTTGCCGTGATCGTTGAGCGTGTGTGTCTCTTCCTCTTCGGCAATGGGAATAATGGCGATGATAATGAGGAGGAGCTCTATAAAAAAGCGAGGATTTTTGAAGGATCTGACATGGAGCCCTGTGTCAGACGTATTACAAGAAACTAAAAAGATTGGAAAATCGTGCTATTTTCCTCGGCATTGCTGGCAAGGATGAACTTGCCAGTACGCTTATTTCCGAAGGATGCAACAGTCACCATTATTGGCAGGGCTTTTATCTGAAATCTCCTTGTATATTCAATCAAAACATGGCTCTATAATAGATGTGCGGGTTTGAACAAGGGCTTTTCTTTTGTGGCAAGTCAACGTTGGCAAAGTGTTGAGATGGTGCGCTTTGATGCTGTGTCGTTGCGCTACGGAGAGAGTTATCCTATCTTTCGTCATCTTAATTTTTCTTTTAGCTCCGGTTCTTTTTATTTTCTAACAGGGTCAAGTGGTGTTGGAAAAACGTCCTTTCTCAAACTCATTTATCGTGAACTTAAACCAACCGAGGGGAAAATCACTGTCTTTGGCCGTGATGTCTCAACCCTCACAGCCACGGAGCTTCCCTATTTTCGTCAGCGCATGGGTCTTGTTTTTCAAGATTGCAGACTGATTAATGGGCTCAGCATTTTAGAAAATGTGTGCTTGTCATTACGCATTCTGGGTACGAATTATAAACGGGCAAAAATCTATGCCCATGAACTTCTCGAATGGGTAGGTCTCGCAACACATCTTTACGAATATCCCTCCTCTTTGTCCGATGGTCAAAAGCAACGTGTTGCCATTGCACGGGCGGTGATTACACGGCCCCTACTCCTTCTTGCAGATGAGCCCACAGGGAACGTCGATGAAAATGCTGCCTTCAAGCTTATGTACTTGTTTGAAGAGCTTAACAAAATGGGAACGACTGTTATCTTAGCAACACACAATCGCTCCATCGTCAATGAATTTGCTTATCCTGAGCTGATGTTGGAACGAGGTCATCTCCAGCTTGTCAGTGAAAGTAACCGTCATGCCTTCTAAACAATCCTCTGCCTTAGTCATTGATGAGCGTTCAAATCGCCCTATTCGCCTCATTGTCGGGTGCCTTGTTTTCATTCTCACTCTCGTCATCTCATGTACCTTGGCGCTTAATCGTTTCGTCGAAAAGTTTAGCACAGACCTAAAACACAATCTTGTTTTCGAGATTGACCTCACAAGCATTGACCCAATACAATACCCACAGATTCTTGGAACACTCCAGCAGACGATCAATGCCCTCCCTTCTGTTAAGGAGAGCTACATTACACCTTCTTTAGCAACCACGGAAGACGTAATGACGACGTCCCCTGTGGCGTTTATTGAGGCCAGTATCCATTTGCAAGGGCCTCTCTCTTTAGACAATCTGCTGGTCCAAATGCGCCAAGTTCACCCCCACGTTCATGTACAGTCTCACCAGTTCATTCAAGCCAACTTGACCTATCTCACCAACTCGCTCACGTTTTTCTCTTATGGAATTATTGCCCTTATTTCCCTGACGATTGTTGTAACGATCAGCCTTATTACATGTTCAGGGCTGGGGGTGCATAAGCACACGATCGATGTTTTAAGGCTTATTGGAGCACCGAGTGGTTATATCGCGAGGCAGTTCCAGTGGGTAGCCTTCCGTCTGGGATTTTCCTCAAGCTTTCTTGGCGTAAGCTCCAGTATTCTTTTCTTTTTTACGATTACTTATTGTGCAATGCGTTTTGGATTACCTCAAGATTTTATTATCTTTGACCAGAACCTTTTGATGACTCTTATTTTCTTACCGCTTTTCGTGGGACTCATAAGCCTTTTTGTTGCGCGATTCGAAGTGATTCGCACACTGACCAAGCTCGAGGTATAAAGAAATTTGAGATTTACCACAACGATTCCCTATCCATAGCCTACAGAGATCTTATCTCATCGTTTAGATGAGTTTTAGAGCAATTTTGTGATAAAGAGGAATCCCAAGACTGAGATTAAAGGGAAACGTGATAGCCAGCGATGCTGTGAGATAATATCCGGGATTCGCTTGGGGCAGAGCCATTCTGACAGCCGCAGGAGCTGCAATGTACGACGCACTCGCTGCAAGCGTCGCAAAAACAGTCGCACTCCCCACAGACATGCCGCAGATCTTCGCCAGATACACACCTATGCATCCATTAATGATGGGAAGAATAATTCCAGCAATCACGAGACTTACGGGAATATGCCTTGATTCAAGAAGCTTGTGACCTGCTACAAGGCCCATCTCAAGCAGAAAAAGAACCAACATACCTTCAAAAGGACTCACAAAAAGCGGTGCAATTTTTTCCAATCCCCTTTCTCCAGACAAGAAACCCATGACAATCCCACCTATCAACAATAAAATACTTTTGCTTGACAGAATCTTTTTGATTTCTTTTGTCAAAGGAAGAACATAATTTGTGCGAGAAAGAAGAAGTGCAATAATAATCGCAGGGACTTCTAAAAGAGCCAACAGTGCCGTCATGTATCTTTCAGAAGAATAGCCTGTGGATTCAACAAAAATCTGACTTGCAATGAATGTAATAACGGAAACAGATCCGTAATGAGCGGCAAGTGCTGCTGAATCGACTTTCGAATAATCCAAAAGTCTCAACACCCCAAAGGCAATAAGGGGAAGCAAGCCACTCAGGGCAAGCGTTGCTAACAAAGGCCCTCCTATGGCGCTCAAGGGTGTTTGCGATAACGTGACTCCCCCTTTAATCCCTATCGCCAAAAGGAGATAAACCGACAAAATAGCATAAATAGGCTCTGGAAATTTAAGATCACTTCGTACAAAGGCAGCCGTAACACCTAATACAAAAGCAAGGACCATGGGCGATAGTATATTTGTCGCTAAAAGGTCAAGAATCGAACTACTATGCAACTTCCCTCCTAAAACACCCTCACTGAGGCATCATACTGCCACAAAAACATCTCAAATAGAAAAAGAAAATACCCTTCCTGCCCTGCCCTCCTACCAAGGGCGATTGCTAGAGGGATTTATTTTTAGATTTATACATGGGAAAAGGGATAGAAATAACATAAGATCACTGCATAAGATTAACGCCTGTTCTTTTTTAAGATAAAAAATGGCCCCCCATACTTCCGTTTCCCCTGTCACTGAATTCTCCCCACTAGCACCCTGTCATAATCTCCAAGCAGAACAAGCCCTACTAGGCGCACTTCTACTCAACAATAACCATATTGAACGCCTGCCAGAAGTGCTTAAAGCCAATCACTTTTCGGACAAGCGCCATGAAATTATTTATGACGCTATCTTAAAACTTCACCAAAACGGCCAAGTGGCGGATCCGATTACGCTAAAAGATTTTTTTACAGATCATCCCCACTTTGAAAAACTCGACGGCGCGCAGTATCTTATAGACCTTTGCACAGGCTTCACAAGTACTGTGAGTATCCGTGATTACAGCCAGCTCATTTATGAATTGTACCTTAAGCGTCAGCTTGTAGATATCGGCGAGGAGATGATTGACAGGGCCAGAACACCTACCCTTGAGCAGAGTGCAAAAGGTCAGATTGAAGCAGCTGAAAAGAAACTCTACACCCTTGCTATGGAAGGGGAGAATGGCTCAGGGCTTATCACCTTTCGCGATGCGATCATCAAAGCCGTGAACATGGCCGAGGTGGCTTTTAAGCGTGACAGTCATATCGTTGGCGTAACAACAGGACTGGATGATCTAGACAAATGGCTCGGCGGTTTACACCCATCAGACCTTCTGATTCTTGCTGGGCGTCCGTCCATGGGGAAAACAGCGCTTGCGACGAATATCGCTTTTAACGCGGCGATGTCAAAATTAAAAGGTGAGACAGCCGGTGCGCCGGTAGCTTTTTTTTCACTTGAAATGTCCGCAGAACAGCTGGCTACGCGCTTGCTAGCCAGTGAATGTAGTATTTCCTCGGATAAAATTCGGCGCGGTGATATTCGTTCTGAGGATTTTCCGAAGTTTATTGAAGCAAGCCGCCGTATCTATGAAGCGCCGCTTTTTATTGACGATACACCAGCGCTTTCTATGACGCATTTGCGCAATCGTGCAAGGCGTTTGCAGCGTCAACATGGTCTTGGGTTAATTGTGATTGATTACCTGCAACTTTTGGATGGCGGTGATCATAAGTCTGATAACAGGGTGCAGGAAATTTCTCAAATCACTCGCAATCTTAAAGCTCTTGCAAAAGAGCTTAACGTACCGGTACTTGCCTTATCACAGCTCTCCCGTGCGGTTGAGCAGCGTGATGACAAACGACCACAATTGGCGGATCTGCGTGAATCAGGCTCCATCGAACAAGACGCCGATGTGGTCATGTTCGTTTTTCGCGAAGAATACTACGAAGGACGTAAAGAACCCACCCCAGGAACGGATAAACACATTGAATGGCAAGCCCGTATGGAGAAAATGTACAACAAAGCTGAGGTTATTCTCGCTAAGCAGCGCCATGGTCCCATCGGGACAATCCGTGTCTTCTTTAACGGTGCGCTCACAAAATTTGGGAACTTAACGGAAAATTATGAAAATTATCTTAGCATAGCAAGTTAGAAGGATCTAACATCGTGTCTTTGCCATGGATTTTCCGGGATCTGATCATCCTCAAGTGCGGGCATTTATCGATGATTTGTCCAAGGATCCATCCTTGCCCTCGGTGCCAGCGCACTTTCCTCATTTTGACACACTTGTAATTTTAGGTATTGGTGGGCCTGCCTTATGCGGTCGCCTCTTGCTCAGTGCTTCACAGCCCAAACAAGAGGTTTTTTTTCAAAATAATCTCACATCTTTTCATCGTGAATGGCTTTCAAAACAGGGAAATCTTTCAACCGTAGGTATCCTTGCCCTCTCCAAGTCAGGAGAGACTCTTGAAACTCTCCTTGAGGTTCAAAGGTTTCTTGATGCATTCAAGCAACAGCATCTCTCAACTAGCGATCACTTTTTAATAGCCACAGAACCCCAGAGCAACACATTGCGTACGCTTGCACAGTCTCACGCTCTTCCCATACTTGATCTGTCAGCACACATTGATGGTCGGTTCAGTCTCTTTAGTCAAACAGGGCAAATAATAGCTTCACTACTAGAGTTTGATATAAACACCTTCCGGCAAGGAGCTCAAGAAGCTTTGACTCATTTTTCGAAGCAATCCATTCAAGATCTCCATAGGCTCTTTGATAGTCAAAATGCTCTTCAAGAACATGTGCTTTGGACCTATGATCCTCACCTCCTTCCACTTGTTGAATGGTGGGCGCAACTCATTGGGGAAAGTCTTGGAAAACAAGGAAAAGGGTTTACACCCATCGTTGCTATTGGCCCGCGTGATCAGCATTCCCAGCTTCAGCTTTATCTGGGCGGACCGCATAATAAGTTTTTCACATTTCTTTGCACATCAACGCATTACAAAAAGATTATTAAAAAAGCAGGGAAAGGAAAGCACTCTTTGGATCTAAAGGCTCTCAAGAAACTTGACCTGGGTGATATTGTTGGCCTTCAAATGTATGCTGTTATGGAAACCCTTAAAGAAGAGCATATCCCAGCTCGCCTCCTTTACGTCAATCATAAGGATGTGTTTCAACTCGGCCGTGTCTGCATGGATCTTATTCTGGAGGTATGGGTTCTCGGATTTCTTCAAGGAATTAACCCTTTCGGTCAGCCGGATGTCGAAAAAGTAAAGCAAAGGGTATGGGATCTACTCCGAAGAGTCTCTCACACCTAACACCCCCTTTTCTTTGTGAAAAACCTACTAAGCGTCACTCATCTTCATCTCGGAAGATTTTGCAGACAGGTCACGATCAACAAATTCGATAATGGCCATCGGTGCATTATCACCATAGCGAAAACCTGCTTTGATAATGCGCGTATAACCACCCTGACGGGCAGCATAGCGCGTTGAGAGAATATCCATCAACTTAGTCACAAGTTTCTCATCTTGTAATTGGGAAATGAGCTGGCGACGCGTATGGAGCGACTTATCGCGCGCCTTTGTCACAAGCTTTTCAACAATAGGACGAAGATCCTTCGCCTTAGGGAGTGTTGTTTTGATTTGCTCACATTGAATCAAGCTCTGAGCAAGGTTTTTAAAGAGCGCTTTGCGATGCGCTGACGTCCTATTTAACTTACGACCACTTATACGATGTCTCATTTTCTTCTCCTGCAACTCTATCTTATACCGAGCCTCCAACAAGAGGCAGCGCCCACTATCTACACGTAGGGATCTTCCAGTTTCTTCGCAAGCTCTTCGATATTCTCCGGTGGCCAATTAGGGATAATCATCCCAAAACTCAACCCCATTTGACCAAGAACTTCCCTAATTTCATTAAGTGACTTACGTCCAAAGTTCGGTGTACGAAGCATCTCACCCTCACTTCGCTGAACAAGATCACCGATATAAATAATATTCTCAGTTTTCAGACAATTCGCAGAACGAACAGAAAGCTCAAGCTCATCCACCTTACGCAACAAATTACGACTAAAAGGCAGCTCATCCTTAGCTAACGCTTTCTCAACATACTTAGGCTCATCAAAATTGATAAAAATTTGAAGCTGATCTTGAAGGACACGGGCAGAGAGAGCCAAAGCATCATCAGGTTTCACCGAACCATCCGTTGTAATACGTATGGTCAACTTATCATAATCTGTACGTTGACCAACACGCGTCTGATCGACTTTGTAGAAAACCTTCCTTATAGGACTAAAAATAGCATCGATGGGAATAACACCCAAAGGCTTATCCTCACGTTGGAGCTGAGCTGCCGACACATAGCCCTTACCACTTTCGACTGTCAATTCCATATTAAGTTTAGCATTCTTATCTAGTGTACAAATCAAAATGTCTGGATCAAGAATGTCAACTTCCGAAGGGCATTGGATATCACGCGCATAGACAGGACCAGGCATGGATGCGACAAGCCTTACACGCTTTGGCACCTCAGAATTAAGTCTTACCCCCACAGTCTTAAGGTTAAGAACAATATCTGTCATGTCTTCCATGACCCCTGGGATCGTAGAAAACTCATGAAGAACACCTTCAACTTTAACAGACGTAAACGCGGCTCCTTGGAGAGATGAGAGCAAAATACGACGGAGTGCGTTCCCAATAGTCAATCCAAAACCACGTTCCAGCGGCTCAATAACGACTTCCGCCTCGCGGAGACTCTGATCAGCATAACTAAAATTAAGATTGTACGGCTTAATGAGTGTTTGCCAGTTTTTTTGAATCACAGCTATTACCTTACGCTAAAGATTAAACACGACGTCGTTTTGCTGGCCTTACACCGTTATGAGGAATAGGGCTCACATCACGAATAACGCTGATATTGAACCCTACCGATTGCAATGCCCGAAGTGCTGTCTCGCGCCCTGACCCAGGACCACTTACAATCACAGATATGTTTTTCATTCCATGTTCCTTGGCCTTCTTACCTGCATCTTCTGCAGCAACCTGGGCGGCATACGGCGTCGATTTACGTGATCCCTTAAACCCTACCGTTCCAGCCGAAGACCATGAGATTGCATTGCCCTGTTCGTCTGTCATTGTAATCATTGTATTGTTAAAGCTCGCTGTAATATGCGCAACACCGTTTAAAACGTTTTTCCGCTCCCTTTTACGAACACGCGCTACCTGTTTTTGTGCCATCTTTTCGCCTCAAATCAACTGTTCTACTGCAATTCACTATTTTGTTGCAATTTTCTTTCCCGCAATGGGGATCGCCTTACCTTTGCGTGTGCGGGCATTTGTGTGCGTGCGTTGCCCACGGACAGGGAGTCCTTTGCGATGACGTAGCCCACGATAGCAACCTAAATCCATAAGACGCTTGATATTCATAGAGACATCACGACGCAAGTCACCCTCGACTTTATAGTCTCTATCAATACATTCACGAATACGCAAAACATCTTGGTCAGATAACTGACTCACACGGACGTGTACACTTAATTGAAGTTTGCCCATAATTTCTTTTGCACGTTTTGGACCAATACCATAAATATAGGTCAAAGCGACAACTAATCTTTTCTGCGTTGGAATGTTAACACCAGCTATACGAGCCACGTTTATTCTCCCCTCTCGGCTTTACTCTTTATAATACTCAAAATCTCACTCCCAACCTTCTCAGGAGGCAGAGAGGCATCAATTGAATGCAATGTACCTTTGGACCTGTAATACTCCAAAATGGGCGACGTTTCAAGATAATATAACTCAAGCCTTTTTTTCAAGACCTCTTCTTGATCATCCGCGCGTGTTACGAATTCTTCACCCTCACAAAAATCACATTTTCCAAGTACATGTGTTGGATTAAACGTCTTATGATATGTAGCCCCGCATCCTTTACAACTATATCTCCCCAAGATACGCTCAAGCAAAATTCGATCATCAAGCTTAAACTCAACAACGCAAGAGATCTGCTGAGAAATTTCTGAAAATATCTCATCTAGCAATCGCGCTTGATTTAGTGTGCGAGGTATACCATCCAGCAAAAGATGCTTACCCTTATGCTCTAACAGCTGATTTTTAAATACATCCATAATCAGGCTATCGGACAAGAATTCACCCGTATCGATAAGGGATTTTAATTTTTTACCAAGACCAGCATTCGATGCCATTTGCGACCTAAGTAAATTACCCGTCGCAATATAATCCCACCCCTCCTGCCGACATAAAGCTTGACTTTGAGTCCCTTTACCAGAACCAGGGGCACCTATAAAAACAACGATCATTATCCCCTGCCTTTCAGGGATGACTTCTTGATAAGGCCTTCATACTGATGAGCAAGCAAATGAGACTGAACTTGGGAAAACGTATCAATCGTCACACTCACAACAATGAGCAGACTCGTACCTCCAAAATAGAAAGGTAAGGCTACCTTAGCGAGAATCAACTCTGGCAGAATACAAATAGAAGCCAAGTAAAGTGCACCCACAGCCGTTAATCGCGTCAGAACATAATCAAGATAATCCGACGTTGGCTTGCCTGGGCGAATCCCTGGGATGAACGTCCCCATCTTACGCAGGTTCTCAGCTGTCTCAGAAGGATTAAAAACAACTGCAGTGTAGAAAAAAGCAAAAAAGATAATAAGAGACACAAAAAAGGCCATGTAGAGTGGTTTACCATGCGCTAAGTGCCCTCCAACCAACCCCCAAAATGTATCTGGATCTGAGCCAGCAAACCCGATCACCGTACCCGGAAGCAAAAGAAGTGACGATGCAAAAATAGGCGGAATAACACCCGATACATTCAGCTTCAAAGGCAGGTGCGTTGTCTGAGCCACAGCAGGCCTGTTCGCCGCCATCTGCCGCTTTGGATATTGAATGACAATTTTGCGCTGAGCTTTTTCCATAAACACAATGTAAGCAATTACAACGACAGCCATAACAAGAATAAGCAGCAAAACAAGAAAAGGAATGGCATCTTGACGCCCCAACTCTAACGTATTCAACAAAGCTTGAGGAAGGTTAGCAACGATACCTGAATAAATAATTAAAGATGTCCCATTACCAATACCGCGTGACGTAATTTGTTCACCTAACCACATAATAAAAAGAGTGGATCCTGTAAGCGTAATAACAGTGGTAATACGAAAAAGCATACCCGGCATCAGAACCGCAGCCCCCGAATGGGCAGTAATTTTCTCCAAAGCAATGGCGATTCCATAAGCTTGGATGGATGCAAGTAAGACCGTGCCATAACGCGTATACTGTGTTAGTTTGCGCTTTCCGCTTTCCCCTTCTTTTTTTAATGCCTCGAAATGAGGAGAGATGGATGTCATGAGTTGAACAATAATACTTGCCGAGATGTACGGCATGATGTTCAAAGCAAAAATCGTCATACGACTAATAGCACCGCCTGAAAACATATCAAGGATACCAAGAATTCCACCTGCATTTTGCTGCGTAAATTCACGAATGACATCTGGATTAATACCCGGCAAGGGAACGTATGTACCAAAACGGTAGATAATAAGAACAGCCAGCGTAAACCAAATGCGCTTTTTCAAATCTTCAGCCTTATTGAAAGTACTGAAAGATAAGTTCGCCGCAAGCTGCTCGATCGCCGATGTCATAATCTATTCACCAAGGACTGTCACGTTAATACCTGCTGCTGCCGCAACGCTTAAAGCACCTTTTGTCGCCTTATCGACAACAACAGCAGCTTTCTCTTTGGCTTCACCTGTTGCAATAAGAGTGATTTTTTTCAAATAAGGTTTCATATACCCGAGAGTAACCAAAAGATCGCGATTAATCACTTGGTCTGCTTTAAGATGGTGCTTTGAAACGATAGTATTAATTTTCTCAAAAGTGAGTTCAAACTTTGGTTTGGCGTGAATATTCTTAAAACCACGCTTTGGTAAACGCCTATGCAGAGGCGTCTGACCACCTTCAAAACCATTAATGGCAACACCCGAACGCGCTGTCTGACCTTTGCCACCACGCCCTGATGTTTTACCAAGACCAGAACCAATACCGCGCCCAAGAACTTTTTTCTTCTGGCGAGCCCCTAGGTTATCCTTAATCGTATTTAATGTAAGCATTATCTTTTCTATCTCTTACCTGAACAAACTACCCCTGACGATTAGCATCTAAAATGCAATCTGCTTTCATAAAGACTAACCAACGATAGCAACCATATGCGCTGCCTTTTTGAGCAACCCACGAACCGATGGCAAGTCCTTCAACACCTTTTCAGATCCAAGCTTACGAAGTCCAAGGGCCTTGATGTACTCACGCTGTTTTGAATCACGACGGATGGGACTTCCAATAAGTCGCACTTTAACTTTTTTCCCTTCAGATGGATTCTTTGTCATTGCCTTCACCTAATCCTTTAATCCCGTTTTGCTAATATCGACTTATTGCTCTCACGCCTTAGAAAAAGAACCCTCACGACGAGCAATAATTTCTGGCACCTTACGACCAAGCTTGTTGGCAACAATACGCGGAGAAACGATGTTTTGCAACGCTGAAAAAGTCGCCCTTACCATATTATGATAGTTGGATGTCCCCACAGATTTACTCACAACGTCGTGAATACCCACAGCTTCAAAAATAGCACGCATTGGACCCCCTGCAATAATCCCCGTACCCGCTGATGCTGTGCGAAGATACACGCGACCCGCACCAAAACGACCAGCGATATCGTGGTGAACCGTACGCCCTTCACGAAGGGGAATCCGGACCATCGTGCGCTTCGCTTGCTCCGTTGCTTTACGTACAGCATCAGGAACTTCACGCGCCTTACCCGTACCATACCCCACACGACCCTTACCATCCCCTACAACGACAAGTGCGGAGAAACGCAGGTTTTTACCACCTTTTACAACTTTTGTGACACGCCTTACACTTACAAGCTTCTCAATGAATTCTTGCTCTTTTTCTGCGTTACTTACTTTTGCCATAACTCTTCCCTTAGAAACTTAAGCCAGCACTACGTGCCGCTTCAGCCAATGCTTTAACTCGCCCATGAAACAAAAACCCAGAACGATCAAAGACAACGTCCTTAACGCCTGCCTCCACCGCTTTTTCAGCGATAAGCTGCCCGACAAGTTCAGCAGCAGCTTTGTTACCGCCGTGCCGTAGCTTAGAACGAATATCTTTTTCAGCAGTAGATGCAGAAGCGAGTGTAACAGACTTTACATCATCGATGATTTGCGCATAAATGTGCTTATTTGTGCGATGGACTGACAAGCGTGGGCGCCCCGCACCAACAAGCTTAAGCTTTGTGCGAATACGCTGGCGACGCCTTTGAAGAAGCTGACTCGTCATGGCTATTTCTTCTTACCTTCTTTTCTCAAAACAAATTGTTTTTCTTTGATAACACCCTTACCTTTATAAGGCTCTGGCTTTCGATGTTTCTGAAGTTCTGACGCAATCTGACCAAGCCGCTGCTTATCAGCCCCGATCAAACTAATACTTGTGGGCTTCTCACATCTAGCAGAAACACCTTCCGGTAACGGATAAATAACATCATGGCTGAAACCAAGCTGAAGAACAATGTCTTGCCCGCGAACAGAAGCCCTATACCCCACACCAACAAGATCAAGATTATAGGTGAACCCTTGAGTAACACCCTTGACCGCATTCGAAATATTACGCTGCAACGTCCCCCAAAGAGATCGTGCTGCAACCGTTCCGTTTGCTGGAGCCAGAAAAATTTGACCATCTAAATAAGTAACTTTGACAAGATCAGGAATTTGATTCCTCATTTTGCCAAGCTTCCCGGAGACCTCTATATTTTCTTCCCCCAGAACAACTGAGACATCCGAAGGAATACTGATTGCATGTTTACCAACGCGAGACATAATCTTCTTATCCTAAAACACTGAACACAAGATCTCACCACCAATACCCTGGGCACGCGCTGAAATATCAGACATAACACCCTTTGATGTCGAGAGAATAGAAATACCCAAACCATTCGCAACTTTTGGAAGTTTATCACAGGGCATATATAAACGCATGCCAGGCTTAGACTTACGTGTGATCGTTGTGATGACAGGCGTGTTTTCCACATACTTAAGCTCAACAACGAGCTGCTTAATACTTTTTCGGAGTTCTTCAACCCGAAAACCACGAATGTATCCTTCATCTTGAAGAACCTGAAGAACCCGCTCGCGAAAACTTGAATAGGGAGAAACGACTGAACGCTTGGCAGCAGAGTGACCATTGCGAATTCTTGTAATCATATCTCCAATAGGATCAGTTACATACATGACTTAATTACCAACTTGATTTAACGACACCCGGAAGCATCCCACCGGAAGCAAGATCGCGCACAGCAATGCGAGATACCCTAAACTTACGATGGTAGCCACGCGGACGACCAGACAATTCACAGCGATTCCTATACCGTGTCGATGACGAGTTACGAGGCATTTCAGCAAGCTTATGAGAAAGTGCGACACGACGTTCAAAAGAAGTCTCCTCGTTCGCAAACTCAGCTTTTAAAAGTTCACGCGTTGCACGCTTACTTTGAATCATTTTTAAGCGTTTTCGGTTATTATTGATCGCACTTAATTTTGCCATCTTTTACATCCATTCACTCTATTTTGAAAAAGGCATGTTGAAAGCCGTTAACAAATCACGCGCTTCATCATCTGTTTTCGCTGTTGTACAAATTATTACATCAAAACCACGGATCTTTTCAACTTTATCATAGTTAATCTCCGGAAAAACAATATGTTCCTTGATCCCAAAAGCATAATTCCCTCGACCATCAAAACTCTTGGGAGATATACCCCGAAAGTCACGAACACGAGGCAAAGCAATATTTACCAAGCGATCAAGAAATTCGTACATCTTCTGCCGACGCAACGTCACTTTCGCACCAATATTCATGCCTTCACGCAATTTAAAACTCGCGATCGACTTCTTTGCCTTCGTTGCCACTGGCTTCTGCCCTGCAATCAAAGCAATGTCTCCCATGACCGTTGCAAGCTTCTTGCTATCCTGAGTCGCTTCACCAACGCAAACGTTAATAACAATTTTCTCGAGGCGAGGCACTTCAAGGGTATTCGTGTACCCACGCTTTTGCATCAGGTCTTTTCTAATTGTCTGTGTATAGATATCGTATAAACGTGCCATTTTTTCTAATCCTTAGACACTTGTATTATTACTTTTGAAAAAGCGTTCCTTTTTACCATCCTTATCAAATCGAAAGCCAACTTTCGACACGACGTTTGTCTCCGGGTTTACGAGAGCTACATTTGACACATGAATCGATGCTTCTTTTTGAAACACACCATTCGGATTTGTAGCACTTTGCTTAGCAAAACGGGTAACCATATTGACCCCCTTCACAAAAACACGGTCAGAAGACGTATCGATGGAAGCAATCTCGCCTCTTTTTCCTTTTTCTTTACCCGCAATGACTTCAACCATGTCGCCACGACGAACTTTATATTTCTTCTGAGTCATTAGAGCACCTCTGGAGCCAAGGAAATAATTTTCATAAAACCTAAGGAACGCAATTCACGCGTCACCGGGCCAAAAATACGTGTGCCTACAGGCTCATTTTGCTTACTCAAAATCACCGCTGCATTCGCATCAAACTGGATCTCGGATCCGTCAGGTCGCTTAATGGGTTGCCGTGTGCGAACGATGACAGCACGATGAACGTCTCCCTTCTTCACTTTTCCCTTAGGTAAAGCATCTTTCACGGAGACAACAATAACGTCGCCAACAGAGGCATACTTACGCTTTGACCCACCGAGCACTTTAATACACATAACTTCCCGTGCGCCGGAATTATCAGCTACTTGAAGTCGAGATTCTGTCTGTATCATTACTATAACCTAGTACACTTAGTTTGATTCTTCAACAACAAGCCATTTCTTTGTTTTAGAAATAGGCTTTGATTCGATAATTTTGACAAAGTCACCCATCTTGCATTTATTCAGAGGGTCATGTGCAGCATACTTTGCTGTACGCTTCATATATTTCTTGTAAACAGGATGCTTAACACTTTTTTCTACTCTTACAACAACCGTTTTGTCAGCTTTATCACTCACAACAACACCTTGAAACACACGACGGGGCATATTTTCCTCTTATCCCTTTTTAACTTCAGCTAACTTCATTAACACACGAGCGAGATCGCGGCGGTGGGTACGAATCTGTGTTGTGTTAGTTAACTGATTGAGCTTTTTCTGTAAATTTAAAGTGTACATACCTTTTTTCAAGTTGTAAGCCATCTCTGATAGCTCACTCCGCGTTTTTGCCGTTAGATTCCTATACTTCATTATCATACCCATCATCCTACACAATTAACCAAGACGCGTAACGAACTTTGTCGCAATCGGCAACTTCGCTGCCGCAAGCTCAAACGCTTTTTGCGCCATCTCAGGTGTCACGCCATCAAGTTCAAACATGATACGACCGGGTTTCACACGGCACACCCAAAACTCGGGGCTACCTTTACCACTCCCCATACGAACTTCCGCAGGCTTCTGGGAAACAGGCACATCCGGAAAAATACGAATCCACACCTTACCCACACGGCGCATATGACGTGTCATTGCACGACGCGCAGCCTCAATCTGACGCGCCGTAATACGCGCAGGTTCGATAGCCTTCAAACCATAAGCACCATAACTCACATAAGCACCAGATGTTGCTACACCGTGAATTCTGCCCTTAAAAGCCTTTCTAAATTTTGTTTTTTTAGGAGACAACATTGCTCGATCCTAGCCCGCTCTACTTGCATTATCACTACTTCTCTTTTCATGAGCCAACGGATCATGCTCGAGAATTTGACCTTTATATACCCAAACTTTGATACCTATCGTACCATATGTTGTCTTCGAAACACCAAGAGCGTAATCGATATCCGACCGGAGAGTATGTAACGGAACACTTCCTTCAATATACCACTCCATACGCGCAATTTCCGCACCACCAAGACGACCCGAACAATTAACACGTATACCAAGAGCCCCAAGACGCATCGCCGTTTGCATACCGCGCTTCATGGCACGTCGGAAAGAAACACGACGCTCAATCTGCTGGGCAATAGTGTCCGCAATAATTTTTGCATCAAGTTCAGGCTTGCGCACTTCAACAACATTAATTGTTAGCTCAGACCGGGTAAATCTGGAAAGTTTCTCCTTAAGCTTATCCAAATCCACACCTTTTTTACCGATCAGAACACCCGGACGGGCTGTATAAATATTCACACGGGCTTTCTTAGCTGGTCTTTCAATAACTACTTTCGAGATGGCCGCTTGTGTCAAATTCTCATAAATATACGAACGAATTCTGAGATCCTCATGGATCATGGATCCATAAGACTTATAAGAAAACCAACGCGAATCCCAAGTCTTATTAATACCTAATCTTAGCCCTATCGGGTTTACTTTTTGTCCCATTGTTAAGCCTTCTTCTCTGCCACTTGAATAAACAAATGACTAAAGTATTTTTTAATTCTAACACCACGTCCCTTTGCACGAGCATGCATACGCTTCATAGCAAAGCCTTGACCAACAGTTGCGCCTGATACTACTAAAAAGTCAATATCGAGTCCATGGTTATTTTCAGCATTTGCTACCGCAGAAGCAAGAGCTTTATGAACTTCTATGGCACAACGCTTTGGAGAGAACTTCAAAACATCCAAAGCCTTCCCCACAGGCATGCCACGAATCTGCTTCGCAACTAAATTGAGTTTACGAGGACTAACACGAATTTTGTTACGTTCAGCACGCGCTGTATTCGCTGTATTCATTGTCATTATTTGCCTCTCTTGGCTTTTTTATCAGTCTTAGAGTGACCATGGTATGTGCGCGTCGGTGAAAACTCTCCAAGTTTATGCCCAATCATATTCTCCGTTACAAAAACAGGAACAAACTTCTGACCATTATGCACACCAAACGTTACCCCAACAAAATCAGGAAGAATTGTCGATCTCCTTGACCATGTTTTAATGACATCTTTACGACCTGACACCTTCACCGCCTCGGCCTTACCGAGAAGGTAGCGATCAAAGAACGGGCCCTTCCAAACTGATCTCGTCACGACTTACTCCGTTATTTTGCTTTTCTAATAATGAACTGTGAAGTTCTCTTATTTGTTCTTGTCTTCTTACCCTTTGTCGGTTTACCCCACGGCGTCACAGGATGACGGCCTCCTGAAGTTTTACCTTCACCACCACCATGGGGGTGATCCACAGGGTTCATAGCCACACCACGTACAACGGGACGACGCCCCATCCAACGGCTACGACCCGCTTTGCTATAGGATCTGTTTTGGTGATCCTGGTTTGACACAGCACCTACCGTCGCTAGACACTCACCTTTAATGAGACGAAGCTCACCTGAAGATAACTTGATGATTGTATAGCCCGAATCACGACCAGCGATCTGAGCATAAGCACCCGCAGACCGCGCCAATTGGCCACCTTTGCCAATTTTTGTTTCGACGTTATGGACAATTGTACCCACCGGAATATTCTTCAAAGGAAGCGCATTTCCTGGTTTAATGTCAGCCTTTTCACCTGAAAGAACAGTATCCCCCACGGCTAGCTTCTGCGGAGCAAGAATATAAGCATACTCACCATCTGTGTACTTAATCAAAGCAATAAAGGCACTACGATTTGGATCATATTCAATACGCTCCACCTGGGCAACAACATCCAACTTACGACGTTTGAAATCAACAAAGCGATAAACCTTTTTGTGACCGCCACCACGATTCCAAGACGTAATATGCCCGTGACTATTGCGACCCCCTGTTTTACGCAGACCCTCCGTCAAAGACTTCAACGGTCCGCCTTTCCAAAGCTCAGAACGATCAATATTAACCAACTGCCTTTGAGAATTCGTGATAGACTTATACTTTTTCAACGCCATCTTACACACCCGCACTTATGTCAATTTTTTGCCCAGCACCGAGTGTTACATAGGCTTTCTTTTTATCTTTCCTAAAACCAACATGCCCTCTAAAAATCTTTTTCTTCCCCTTGAGAATCAGCGTGTTGACTGCTTCTACCTTCACACCAAAGATATGCTCAACAGCCCTTTTAATCTGTATCTTTGAAGCAGATTTAGCTACCTCAAAACAATACTGACCACTCTCAGTGACCGCAGTTGCTTTTTCGGTGATGATTGGCATTTTCAGCACATTAAATGCATTTATATTTTTCATGCGAGTCGAGCCTCTAGTGCTGTAATAGCATCTTTCGTTAGGAATAACGTATTTTTACGAATAATATCATAAACATTCGCACCCGCTTCAAAAAGGAAATCAATTGCATGAATGTTCGAACTTGCCTTCAAAAAACAATCACTAACATTCGTAGTATCAATAAAAAGAGCCGACGATGTTTCAAAACTCTCCAAAGACTTCACGAGTTCTGCTGTCTTGGGTTTCTCCATATCCAAACGATCAATGACATACAACTGGTTATCCGCAAACTTTGACGACAAAGCTACCTTTAAACCAAGTTTACGAACCTTCTTTGGAAGAGAGTACGCATGGGAGCGAACAACGGGACCAAAAATGATACCACCCCCACGAAACTGAGCACCTTTACGCGCACCATGACGCGCCCCACCCGTTCCCTTTTGCTTGTAGATCTTACGAGTTGACCCAGCGACATCACCACGCTCCTTCACAGCATGAGCCCCAGCACGGCGCTTCGCCAACTGCCAGTGAATCACACGGGAAAGAATATCGCTACGCAAGGGCGCAGCAAATACAGACGGATTAAGCTCTAGCTCACCAACCTTGTCTTTATTCCAATTAATTACGTCTATTTTCATAGCACTTCTCTATATTACTTCTTTGGCGCTTTAATGGCGTCGCGAATAAACACGACCTCACCCTTTGGTCCCGGAACCGCACCTTTGATAAAAATCAAATTGCGATTAGCATCAACGCTGTAGACCGTCAGATTCAACTTTGTAACACGTCTTGCACCCATATGGCCAGCCATTTTTTTATTTTTAAAGACTTTCCCTGGATCTTGACGGTTACCGGTCGAGCCATGACTACGGTGAGAAACAGACACACCATGCGATGCACGAAGACCACCAAAGTTCCAGCGCTTCATACTTCCCGCAAAACCCTTACCAATGCTCGTCCCCGTAACATCAACAAGCTGACCTTGCTGAAAGTAGACCGCCGTCAACACCGAACCAGCATCAATCATCTGGTCTTGCGACACACGAAATTCACGAACATGCCTACGAGGCTCTTGATTAATCTTCGCGAAGTAACCTTTTTCGGGTTTAGAGACGCGATTTTGCTTGACCACAGTAGCCCCCACTTGAAGTGCTGCGTAGCCATCTTTTTCCTCAGTTTTTTGCGTAAGAACGACGCAATCATCTACCTGAAGAACAGTTACCGGAACTTGCTCGCCATTCTCTTGAAAACAGCGCGTCATTCCGAGCTTCGTTGCAATAAGTCCTGAACGCATATCTAAGCTCCTAGAGTTTAATCTCGACATCAACACCCGCTGCCAGGTCGAGCTTCATTAAAGCATCGACAGTTTGTGGCAACCAATCAACAATGTCTATAAGTCTTTTATGTGTTCTGATTTCGAATTGTTCACGGGATTTTTTGTCAACATGAGGTGAACGAAGAACCGTAAACCGTTCCATCTTTGTAGGAAGGGGAATAGGACCTCTTACCTGCGCGCCGGTGCGCTTTGCCGTATTGACAATTTCACGCACTGACTGATCTAAAAGCCTATGATCAAAAGCTTTTAGCCGAATACGTATGTTTTGATTCTCCATAATACACTCACTCAAAAGATCAAGTTAAAAACAATACTGATGCCACTATATTAAATGTAAAAATCTTCGCTAAAGTTTTTTGAGACTAAGTCATTCCCAAAAAAAACGCAAGAGGTAAAAACTTTTTTTCAATACTAATATTTTCTCTCAGAAAACCCCTCCCACTGCTAGGATAGTGTTAGAGTATCCTCTCGTGTCAAAGGGATGGAAACCACGGAGCGCATTGACCTCAATGATTTTACTCAAGTAACCAACAAGAACTGATGAACATGATACAGTCGTTGAGTGTGAATGGTCCAGGGTATAAGAACAACACTTCAGAGTGCGATGGTGGAATCCGAAGACTTACATGCCAAAAACGCTGGAATCCCTAGAGTTCTTCGGGATCTCTTTCTCCAGGCCCAAAAAGATAGCAAATTAGAAAATTGTCGTAAACTTGGGATGTCTTCATCACGGTAGTTTGGAATGTTTCTATAAACTCAGTTTTAGCAACACCAAACTAAACCTTAAGGTATCTTTCTAAGATTTTTTCTCTAAAATGAGTCAATATGCGCTTGTTCAATAACACTCTCATTCTCAAAATAAAGAGGGAGACGTTTTCCCACCCTTTGCCATAATAGAGGGAAGGGGAATTCCCGTTAAAAGAATTCAGTGCGCTCTCTGTGATCCCTTGCGAGACACGCTCTAACGTTTTCTTAAGTTTGTGCTTATATACTCTTCATGGGATCATGAGCGAAAATGTATGGGCGAAGTACGGTGTTTAAAGGGGTCTTTTTTTCTTCTTTCATGCTCTTTTCATCTCTTTGCGCTGAAAATCATGGAGATGGGGGCAATCAAGAAGGCGGTGAAACGCATGCAACAACGGGGGAGCACGCTTCTTCTTCAAAAGAATCTCCTGTTAGGGAACCCTATATTCAGGTAGGACCGCTCACTATCAGTATTGTCAAAGGGAATGAGATCAAGGGGTATGTTCAATTGACAGTGAATCTTCTTGCAGAAAAAAAAGAAGATTATGCACTTATAAAACACATCATACCTCATCTTCAAAATGATTATGTCATTCAGCTTTCAACAATACTAAGCAATTTTTGGATTACAGGGAGTGAGCCAAAGCTTGAGAATGTCAAGAATATTCTGCAACATATTACGAATAAAAGCCTTGGTCACAATCGTATTAAAGCACTTTTGTTTCACAGCTATTTTTTTGTTCAACCGCCCCAGCGTTCTGAATGATTCTAGCTGCGTGAGAGCTTGTGAAGATTTTTATAAAAAAGGAATCATTTTTGTTGCCAGTTTCCTGGTCTCGAGGGATACCTTTTCAAGGATAGTGAGACATTGATGTTGGATAACTTCGAGAGCTTTTGGGTTATAGCCTTCAAAGCGTAAAATGAGGAAATCTTCCGTATGAGAAGAGCGTATGAGCCACCAACCGTCTTTTGTTTCAGCACGTACGCCATCTTCATCGAGAAAGGATATAGCAGATGCTTGTAAATAATGTCGTACATCTTGGATAACTTGACATCTTAGATGCTCCTGTAGGGGAATTTTAATCTCCGGCGTTGAAGCGTATGTCGGAAGGTTTGCATTCAATGCTTCCATGCTTTTCCCCGTACGATTGAGCAGACGTAAAACACGACAGGCTGCATAAAAACCATCATCATATCCCTCATTTTCATCGGCAAAGAAAATATGACCGCTCATCTCACCTGCTAAAAGAGCACCTGTTTCTTTCATTTTTTCTTTGATAAAAGAGTGTCCTGTGCGTGTAAGGAGGGGAATCCCCCCATGTTTTGTGATCGTTTGCTGAAAAACACGGCTTGACTTCATGTCCGCTAAAATGGTTGCTCCTTGATGATGCTTAAGAACATCTTGTGCAAGAATTGCCACAAGACGATCGCCATGAATGATATCTCCATTATGGTCAACAACACCTAGACGATCACCATCGCCATCAAAGGCAAAGCCAATATCACAACCCTTTTGGGTGACGCATTCTTGGAGCATAGCAAGATTTTTAGGAACTGTCGGATCAGGATCATGGGAAGGAAAGCCTCCATCCAAAGTATCACACAGGAAATAATGATACGCAGGGAGAGCTGCTTCAATAAAGGGGCGAATAACGCTCATAGCTCCATGACTAAAATCCCATGCTATTTTAATCTTGTGGGTCTTGGCCAGAGGTTCAATCTGTTTGAGAGCCTTTAACGTATGGGTCGCATAGGCTTTGAGAATATTTTTTTGGGTATACGTCCCTCGTTGGTCTGGGGGTGTAGGGGTCGCACTGGGGAGCTTTGCAAAGTCTTGGAGTTCTGAACCGCATATATTTTTACCGAAGAGAAGGATTTTAAAACCATTGTCTTCTTTGGGGTTATGGGAGGCTGTGACGATGACGACGCCATCAATCGGTGTGTGAAAGGTGGCGAAATACCCCATAGGCGATGGTCCAGTACCAAAATCAACACTGTGGATCCCTGTTTGACACAGTGCTTTACTAAGCGCTTTGTGTAAAAGCGGAGAACTTTGGCGCCCATCACGCACAATACCCAGGGTATAGGACTTCTTTTGACGGGTCTGTTGTAAATATGTGGCAAGCTTATAGCCTAAAAGCGTTGCATCTGTCTCAAACAGCGTCTGCCCAAAGGTGCCTCTTATATCGTAGGCACGTAAAATAGAGGGGTGAAAAGCATGAGAGAGCATTGGGTGCACTAAGAATAAGTCAAGGAAAATGGTTCCTGTATAACAAAAGACCCCATCTGATGGGGTCTTTTGTTATTGATAAAGAAAGGGAAACTTATTTCTTCTCTTCAGTTTTTACAGGAGAACTCTGTGTAGCTGGAGCGTCAGTCTTCTTTTCTTCAGGTTTATGCTCACTTTCTTTTTTAGGCTCTTCAACTTTCATTTTGTCATGAGATGCTGCCTTCTCTTCTTTCTTTTCTGCACTTCGTGCTTCTCTTTCTGCTTTTTTTGCCTCCCTTTCTGCTTTTTTCGCAGTTCTTTCAGCTTCTCTCTTCTCAGCTTCTTTGTGCCTTTCATCCTTTTTAGCGAGCTTTTCAACCTGGTTAAGACACCAGTGACACATTCTGTCAAGCATGCTGAGATATTCCCTGTCTTCGTCTTTATAGCTGTCGTATGCTGCGACGCACTTTTCCATGTTGCCTACAATCAGGTCTGCCATGGTTTTTGCTTGGGGCCAGGTAATTTTTGCTGCCGCTTCTTTTGCCTTTGCTAAATGTCCCTCACACATCTTTTTCATGTCATCCTTAGACATTTTTTTATGTTTATGATGCGTCATCTTCGCAGGCATGACTTCAGGGCCCGGAGGGGTTTTTTCGGACGTTATGACATTGACGTCACCGTCAGAGGCCATAGAAATGGTTGAAGCTGTTAAGAGGGTTGCAAGTGTAAAAAATACTGTTTTCATGAGGTTTGGGTCCTTTTCCCGATCGTTAATCACACCAGTAGAATTTTAACATTTTTTTATCCAAATGGAAGAGCTGTTTACACGAATTCCTCCATTCATGATAAAATGCTACATGTAGATTCTTAATATTTCCTTAAACGTTGACTAAAAAACTCATCATAACCCTCGATAAGGATGTCCTGAAGCGTGTGGATCATACTCTGCTTCCCTTCTTTCAAAAAGATTGTCCTGAACTGACACGAACGCGTTTTCAAGCTCTTATTGACGGAGGGTTTCTTGAATTGAACGGTCATCGTGTTCTTAAAAGTAACGTAAAAGCCATGAGTGGTACGTATGAGCTTGTGATCGATGATCCGATGCCCTCTTATATCGTTCCTAAGGACATAAAGATAGAAATTATTTATGACGATGAGGATCTCATTATCATCAATAAATCCCCTTATTTAAGTGTTCATCCTGGAGCAGGTAATAGAGACCACACGCTTGTTCATGGATTGCTTCATCAGTTTGGAGATTCACTCTCTGGTATTGGAGGTGTGCAGCGGCCAGGGATTGTTCATCGTTTGGATAAAGACACCAGTGGTTTGATGGTGGTGGCAAAAAATGATTGGGCGCATCAAAAATTATCCGCTCAATTTGAAAAGAGAACGCTATCACGCACATACATTGCTTTTGTCTTTGGTGTTCCTCCCATCCAGGAAGGACGTATCGAAACACAGATCAGACGCCATCCACAAAATCGCCAAAAAATGGCTGTATGTGAATCTCCTCATGGTAAATTAGCGATTACTTTGTATAAAGTGCTACAAAGCTGGGTGATTGAAGAGAAAGAAAGATTAATTTATTCAAAAGTAGCGTGCAAACTTCTCACCGGACGTACCCACCAGATCCGTGTGCATATGCACCATGAAGGTTATCCCCTCATTGGGGATCCTACCTATGGGAAGAAGACAATCTCAGCGGTATGGCCCCATTTTATTCGGCATTTCCCCCGCCAAGCTCTCCATGCGTGCGAAATCCAGTTTGTTCATCCACGCTTGAAGGATGTGATGACATTCGTCGCTCCCTTGCCCGAAGACATGCATGCGCTTGAATTGTGATACGATCTCTTAGCTCTATGGCGCTATACCCTGATCAGATACCAAAAACATTGCATGATTCTAATGACTAAGGATAGAAACTTGGCACACTTATTGCACCAAACCATAACAGAAATCCTAGCTGTCATTGAATTCTGTGTTTTTTCTACATTTTTTGACACTTGTTGCATTTATCAGTGCTTATCTTGGTTCCGTTGATGCCAATTTACGTGTGCGCATTAAAGACATTGTGTCTGTGGAGGGGGTGCGTGGTAACCAGCTTGTGGGTTACGGCCTCGTGGTGGGGTTGAATGGTACAGGAGATACCATTGGCTCTACAACCTTTACAAGGGAAAGTCTTGCCAGTATGCTGGAGCGTCTTGGCGTCAATGTGCGTGATAACACAGGGGCTGCGCTTTTGAATGGAAAGAATGTCGCAGCTGTCATGGTCACAGCCACATTACCTGCTTTTGCGCGTCAAGGATCAAAGATTGATGTCAATGTTTCAGCTCTGGGTGATGCTAAGGATTTGCGTGGGGGGACGCTTCTTGTTACACCGCTTCTCGCAGCAGATGGCCAAGTATACGCTGTGGGGCAGGGTTCTGTGGCTGTGGGGGGATTCAAGGCTGAGGGGCAAGCAACCTCTGTGACAAAAGGTGTGCCAACGGCAGGTCGTATTGCTGCCGGTGCTATTGTGGAGAAAGAGATCGGTTTTGAACTGGCGTCTGTGACGACTTTGAAGCTTAACCTTAATAATCCCGATTTTACGACAGCCAAACGAGTGAGTGACCGCATAAACCACACCATGGGTAGAGGTGTTGCGTTCGCCAATGACCCGTCTACTATACAAATACATATTCCTGAGGGCTATAAGGGGCGTACGGTCGAATTTATGACGTTGGTTGAGCAACTGGACATTGAGCCCGATCAGATTGCTAAAATCGTTGTGGACGATCATGATGGCGTGATTGTAATGGGCCAACATGTACGTATTTCCCCTGTGGCTATCTCCCATGGGAGCATTACAATTAAGATCACGGAAACGCCTGAGGTTGTTCAGCCAAATCCCTTTATTCAAGCAAACTCTTTGACGCTGAATACAAATGCGACGTTCGGGATTCATGACCAAAATCAAAGTCAGACCACCACACCCAACCAACTCTCTGTAGCAGGTGATCAAACAACAAATAGTACAACGACGAATACAACGACAAATAACAATAGCCTGACAAATAATGCGAACAACGCCGTTCAACCACAGCCCAACAATATAACGAAAAGCAATACAGGCCATGTTACTGTAAACCCCAATGTTCAGGGGCAAGCGACTCCAGGAGCCCCCGGTCCTAACGGTATTATTGCTCCTAATGTAGGGACAGCTATCGTTCCAAGGACAGATGTGAAGGTAAAGGAAGAAAAGGGCAAGATGGCCGTTCTTGAGTCAGGTATTTCGTTGCAACAGCTCGTCGATGGGCTTAATGCTCTGGGTGCTACACCGCGGGAAATGATTACTATCCTTCAATCCATCAAAGCTTCAGGGGCCCTCCAGGCTGAGATTGAGGTGATCTAGTTGATTATTTTCGTCTCTGTAATCCTTGAAAATTCTGTACGTCTTGTTCTATAGTCCCTTCTGTAAAACAAATTTAATTAAAACTTAAGGGGATTTTTTGTGAGAAAGTTGTTGTTCTTTTTGTCAATTGTCAGTTCCCCGCTTTATGCGATGAATAATAGTCGTAGTCTTCCTCCCTATGGCGTGTTTTCAACAGCCCTCCAAGAGGAAGTGCCTTCACCGCAAAAGGCAAAGCAGGTTGCCGTTCCTCAGAGGGCGAGCACGGAGACACATGCGATAGCAACCTCACCACTTACACCGACGACGACTGTGCAACCGGAAAAGCCGCGCGTATCTTTTGAGATGTGTGGAAATAATGCGGATGCTGTATTCAACGGTCTTGTAGACCTGCGTGTGTCCCAGAATCTTTTTCTTGTCAATAAGTTCAATGCTATGGCTGCTACTCAAGCAGCTCTTGGTTTCGCCGCGATGGGTGGAGCTCTGGATATGTTGAAAGATTTGTTGCCTGATATCCAGAGGGAAACTCTACAAGGAGAGATTAAGAAAGTCGTGGATGCCGCAAAACAGTTGCATGAGATAACAGAATCCATAAAAAAATTAAATGAAGTTCAGATGGGAGTAATGACGTTAGCATCCGGAAAACCGACTGCTGTATCAGGTTCAGAGCCAGATTCAGATCAAAAACCACAGTCAGCACAAGAGACAAGAGCAGTCGCACCAAAACCTCCCCGAAAAAGATACTTCTCAACGTTGGAGATTTCTAAGAAAACGACAGACAATACAAGTACTACCAGTATGCATACGGCACCTAATTTTCTGAAAAGAAAGTATGAAGGGAGTTCCTCCGAAGATTCTCTCGCTAAAGTTCCTCTCAATAAAAAGCAGAAGAAGAAATAAAGAACATTTTGTGGCGGGGAGTGGCTTTTTTGAGCTTTCTTGGTTCAAGCGATTTTTTAAGTGATTCACGAGGGGGTGTTTGGTATACTTACGAAGATGGTCAAAGGAAATAGACAAGAGCTATCTGTAAGAAGTAACTATGATGATAAGTGATGTAAAAGAACTTCCAGCGGTTATTCCTCTGTTGCCTGTGCAGGGAGCTGTTCTCTTTCCAAGAGGGCAATTGCCCCTACCTATTTTGTCCTCTAAACATTTTTCCGCTATTGCAGAGGTTTGGCATACACATCGCATCATTGGTATTGTGCAGCCCCAGGTACATGACGTGGAAATCTCTTCCTATCCGCAGTTTTTTTCAGCAGGGAGTGCTGGAAAGATCATGGAGATGAGCGAGTTTGATGATGGGAAACTTTATATTACTGTCAAGGGCATTTGTCGTTTCGATATTATAGAGGACCTTGATCCCATGGCTGATGTTCGTCGTGCGAAGGTTGATTATTCTTCGTATACGGCGGATCTGGCTATTGAGGCAGATTTTTCTCTTGATCGTTCGAGGCTTCTCAAAGAATTAAACACGTATTTCAAACGCCTTGATATTGACGCTAATTGGGATGAGCTTCAAAAGATTCCTAATGAAAAACTTGTCACAGCTCTGGCTATGGCGTGCCCCTTTACATCAGGTGAGCGCCAGGCCCTTCTCCAGTGCTCGAACATAACGGAACAATCCAAGCTGATTACGTCGTTTATTGAAATGGCGAATAGGGAGCCGAACATTTTCAAAGTAATCTTTCATTAACCGAAGACCCTAAGGAATGTATAAGGGTGTGAATATTATGTTATCTCAAGAGCTCCTCGATATACTTGTTTGCCCCCTCACTAAACAACCTCTATTCTATGATAGGGACGCGAATGAGCTCGTTTCAAAGGCTGCGGGTCTTGCTTTTCCCATTCGTGATAATATTCCAATCATGCTTGTGGAAGAGGCGCGAACCACGGAGGCTTCGGAAACCACAGAGTCTTCAGATGAGACTTCAAGCAGTTCTTTCCCTTCGTTTTAGTCGTTTCAGGTAATCGTAACAAGAGCCTCTCCACACAAAAGAGGAGGGCCCTCTTTTTCGAGCACTTCAGTCCTTAGCATTGCAATGCCTCGTTTGACTCTATTGTATTCGACAGTAGAACGTATATCACCAACAGCGATGCTGCCTTGCACGATCGAAGCCGCATAAGGAGGCATAGGTCCTTTTATCGTCACTGTCATCAATTTTTTCCGGATAACACCTTGGTAGTGGGTGCGTGCTACGGGTTCTTGACCCACATAACACCCTTTTTTAAAACTGATCGCGTTAAGGCGATCGAGGCCTGCTTCCAAGGGAAAGGTGCGTTCAATAATAAGATCTGTTTCACTATCAGGAAGACCCTGTTGAATACGCAAGTTGTGATAGTCATCCAGGTCTTCGGTTGCCTTGCCGAGGGGGGTGAATGTGATAAGACGTTGCCACATGCCTGGTAAACGAGGGTCATCATATCTCACACAAGGGATATCTTCCTTGGGCGCTTCAGGTGCGATAAACATATACGCATCCAGAACATGAAAGTCAACGTGACGGCGCAGCTTGTAAAGCTTAAAGCGTTTTAGGAGATCTTCGATACGGTGGTCAGTCTCAATGAGTAAATGATCTTCTTGAGCGATTATGAAAAAATCATGAAGATAGCGTCCTTGGGGGGTAAGGAGAGCCGTGTAGAGGGCTGGATAGAGCCCCGGAGAGAGGGATGGGGGAGCCTTTAAAAGGAAAACATCTTGTGTGATAAGCCCCTGCAGAAAATCAAAGCGATCTATGCCGCTTACTTTGAAAATCCTGCGGTTTTTAAGGTAGAATAATTTCTCCATCATGCCATTTTGATAGAGTTAATCCAGTTTATAGTCAAGGGGATAATGGTTACCGAGCACTATCTGCCACATTTTCTCATCGCGTTTGACAAGAGGTGCGCGCAAATTGATGGTAGGCACTTCCTTAGAGCAGCACACAATGGCGTATATCTGCTCATCAATTTCATCGAGGTTTTCTGCGATGAGACCTTCCACGAGATCCTTTGTGGGGTAGAAATCCCACGGTAGGTTACATAGCAAAAACCGTACTTGGGGATTATCCACGCTTGCTAGCATTGTATAGACGTTGTCACCGTATTGATGCAGGGTAAAAAGCTGATACTCTTGGAATCCAATAAGTCCTTTTGGAAAAAAAATATCTTCTGTGTTTGTTTGAAGGAGTTGGATAGTGTCTATTTGTTTATTTTCAATCAATGATGTGTTCATAATATGATCCTTCTGTTTGCTTTCTCTCTATTTGTGTTTTTTCAAAATCTTGTATTTCTAGAATATTCCCTAGGTTCTTTTATCTGTCTCAGAGGTGTCTCAAGGGGGCTTTCTAACTCAGAAGATTGAATCCATTTTTTCAAGGAAGTCTCTCGTTTGTTTGAGGTTGGAAATCAACGTGCTTTCTTGTATTTTTGCTTTTGTCGCTTCTTCAAATTTCATTTGGACAATTTGCTCAGGGGAGACAAATCCTAAACTTTGCATGTCTTTTGCAATCTCTTGTTGCTTGTTTTTGATCTCATCTGCTGCAGACTGGGCGGCTTCACCAAGGCTGCTAACTTGCTTGAGAGCATAGGACAATTGGGGATTCACGTGTTTGACAAGGAGGTCATTTGCAAAAGCCCATGTCGGATCGTTTTCATTCGAAGGATTTCCGCCCTGGCATATGCGAAGGAAACGAATCAGACCTTCAACACCCGTGTGTTTAACATCGAAAGTATCCGTAAATGTTTGGGAGGAAGCTGTACGAAAATCGTGGGAATTGAAAGCGCCTACGGCATAATCGAAGGTAGGACCGGTACCAGAAGGAAGAGGCGTGAGGATAGCTGTTGCATCAATAGGCGCTTTATACATCGTGCCATTGGCGCAAGAATAGGTCCCGTCCTGCATCGCACGATTCCCCGAAGCAGCGATATTTGCGAGTTGTTGGGTGCACCAACCTGTAAATGTCACATCATCAAGGGCTGTCCTTGTTCGCACATTTGATAGACGTTGCCCCGCTTGGAGAGCAATATTTTGGCACAGTTGCACAAATTGGATTTGTTCTTGTGAACGGTTGTTGATTTTAGTGTTATTCACAATGTGAACTTTATCTTCAATCAGTGCGCGGGATCCTTCTAAAAACCCCAGCAAGTTAGGAGTTCTTTCGCAAAGTCCGTTGTTTTTCCCTCCTGAACTTAATTCAATCTCCAGGTTCTTTCCGCTTATACGCGAAGCGGCGTTGAATTGTTGTAACAGCACTGTTGTGGACAAGCCGGGGGAATTCCTGGGGATATCAACCATATGTTATAACTCCAACCTTTGTAGCTCTAACTCCTATAACTCTAACAATTTCAGTTCTTCTTTTTCTAAAGCCCAGATTGTTTTCATCATGGAATAGACAATAGAGAGACTGCGTGCAATTTCCATGCCTATCATTTTCTGTTTTTCAGGATTAATTCCTGATTTCTCATCAAATTCTTTTTGGTATGTCTGAAGTTCAGCTGTTGTTTCTTTAACATTTGAGGCGGATTCATTGCTTTTTTGGCCGTAGTAGTCAGTGATTGCAGCTCCGTAATGGAGGAGACTCATTGTGAGATCACCCATGTCGCCAGTAGTCGAAAAGTGTTGCGGTTTTGTAAAGCAATTATAAAGCTTATCGAAGATATTTCTATCCATGGGGGGGCGGTCAAGTACGGCGTATGCGCCTGTGGGAGTGTTGTTATCCAAGGCACAGCCTGAAAGCCGATCGCTATTTTGAAAAAGATCAGCTCTGATCTGCATATTTCCAAACAAACCATCGGCCGTTGGAGAGTTTTTTGTGATGATGTCATTCAAATGAAAAAAATGAGAAAAACTTGTTGAGTTTGAAGCGCTATAGGTTGTACCGACGTTCAGCATAGCCGGACTAGCTCCTACTCCTCCGATGGAAAGACCCATGGCAGGATTGGAGCAAACGATTTGAGGAATTCCTTCAGCATCTACGGACATCGTAAATGTATCAGTTCCCCCCACGTTATATGCCGTTGTATTGATGCGGTTTATAAGGCTAGCAATGCTTTCATTTACTTGGAGGGTAATATCCTTGTAATCAACCAATTGGTTATTCATCGAAGGATTGACAATGGCGATACGTAGCGTTCCTGATCCTGAAACGATGTTATTGGTATCGATGGGCACTCCTTCCGTGCCTAAATAACCAACACCGCCCTTAAGCAGTGAAGGTGGTTTCGTTCCTGTGCCCTCATTATGGATTTGATTGAGGGTATATTCTAAGTGATTCGCAAAGGTGTCGAGGGCTGATTGGATTTTTCTAAGGATATGATCAGCATTGATAAGTCCACCCAGTTCACCACTGCTGATTTGTGACTCGATGGCAACACCATCAAGTATCACACTGTTTAGTGCCACTCCTGGTTGTGGGTTGGATGTGGGGGTGTATTGAAGGCTCCGCGCTGACTGTCTTTCTAGCAATTTTGCATTACCAACTTTTACGGAAAAGTATCCTGTCTCAACGCCTTTTCCTTGCTCAAAGACAGCATCTCCAATTTTTTGAGCAAGGTCAAACTGTTTAAGATTAATGACTTCTTGATCATCTGCTGTTTTATGAGGTGCATTATATTGGGCAAGAACATTGAGAATGGTGGGTATTTCGTCGTTGACAATTTTAGTTTTTCTTTGATCAATGGCAAGTCGGTATTGGTTGATTGCGGTTTGGATCTGATTAAACTTATCTAATTGTACTTTTAGTGTGTCAATCACAGTACTTTTTTGCGTTGAGCTGATATCCGTATTGAGCTTAAGGATTTCATTACGCAAGGTCTGGCACATCATATCGAGGGATTTTGGGTTCTCCTTCAGACCAAAATTCTTCATAAACTTAGTGTAGGTATCGCTCACTGTTATCCAATACGCTTGTTTTCCATTAGATACTTGAAGTGCTTCCACAAGATTCGGATCAAGGAAAACGGTTTTATCACCGGCTGCAATTCCTAAATGACCGAGAGACTGGAGGGCACTATCCTTCGCAAGAGCGCCTCTGACGCCTTGGCGTGCAAGGTTATCTGCGACTGTATTGCTACGCTCTTTTTGGGCATTAATTGCTGTTCCAAGAAGAGTTGACGCATTACTACTTATCGTTTGGGCCATCACACCCTCGCAGATAGTGTTGTGTATTGAGAAATAAAAGATGCTTTCCCACGGTCATCATAAAAGGCTGATTTTTGGCGTTTGATAATCTTTTTGCGTGTTCTATCGATGATTAAGGAAGCTTGTTCCTCTTGGGATTTGAGATAATTAATATTGTCTTCCAGCGATGCTTTGAGGGAATGAAGGCGTACGCGAATATAATCTTTCTCGTATTGATTCAGTTGCTTGAGTATACCTGTGCGTTGGAGGGAATTGAGGTGCTTTTGATACTCTTTTGACAAGTGTTCTTTTGTATCCACAAAAAAACACATTTCTTCAATGCTTCCATAACTCATCACAGGATATTCTTGTTTAAGGTGATTCTCAAAGGCATCGATAATAGAGAAAAATTGAGCAAGATCCTCAAATCCCTCTCCACTTAACCTATGCGTAGACATCCATCGCCTCCATAGGTGTGAGCGTTTTAAAAGGGGCATCACTATTTGGAAGGGAATGACGGGTGGAGGAGTCCATAAAGCCAGGGTGGTGTAAGTCACTGTTTTCGGGTGTTAAGTCTTGTCCTTGGTTCGTTGTCGGGGAAATCGATTCGGTTTTAGTCAGTAATGATTGGGCAATTTTTTCATGGGTAGGGGTGATGTTTTTACCCATTGTCAATGCCATGTGTTCGACAAAAATATCTTTCATCATTGTTGACTCATAAGAATCTTCTTCAGACTTTACTTCAGAAAAAAACATCTTAAAGAGCTGCGTATAAAACGCTTGCATGACACTCTGGGCAACATTCAGAGCTTCTTTATAGGTTGAGGGTTTGTTATTGAGGGAGAGCAGTGGCACGTGAGCTGAGGGGGTATGCCCAAGCAGTGTGCCCTTGAAGCTTTTGACAGTATTTACAGCTATGTCCGCTGGGCTCATAGGAAGCTTGGAAGTCGGTTCTTCTTTCTGCGAAATAAACTTCGGAGAAATCGAATGCATTTGCTGAATCCCCATACGACCTCATGTGTTCAATTCCACGTACTATGAGGATGGAAGTGCAAATTCTATGCCAAGTTTCTTTGTGTTTTCTCTATTCTTTTCAATCTTTGTAATATTCTTTTTTTAGCCTCCTCATCACTCAGCCAAATTTTATCTTTGATTGCTGTTTGGAATTGGAGGTGTGCTACGTCTTCGTCAA
Organism: uncultured Alphaproteobacteria bacterium; assembly: GCA_937896365.1. Lineage (GTDB taxonomy): Bacteria > Pseudomonadota > Alphaproteobacteria > Paracaedibacterales > JAKBAR01 > JAKBAR01. Next base: position 88 of record CALBMH010000058.1, on the reverse strand, counting down.
CAGGCCTATCATTGCGAGCATCCACGCCAAGATAATGGAATCCGTGATAGGGAATCTTCTTCTCAAAGCAATAATCAGATCGGAAGAG